>JBDSHG010000129.1:0-36189 GCA_039918615.1 Gemmatimonadaceae bacterium
GTCTGCAGGCGCCGTCCGCCGAGCGTCAGAAAGCCCGCCGCGCGCGTAGTAACGACACCCATCGCGCGCAGATCCGCGAGCCCGCGAATCGCAGTGGAGATGCGCTCCGTCAGGAAGATCCGCACGAGCTCCGCCGGCTTGAGCAGCGTCCGCGGCATGTCGCGATCACGCCGCATCGGGCAGTAGTGACAGTTGAAGCTGCATGCGTTGGTCATCAGGATGCGCATGAGCGTCGTGCGCGGACCGCTGCTCCCGATGCGAACGGGCCGCAGGTTCAATGGCCTCAGCGCCCCCACATCATTCACATGACGCAGCCTCGGGGGCAGCTGCTTCGTAGGCAGCCCCTCCTTGTCGTCGCCGGCCAGCGACATGAGGAGCTCGAGCTTCGCTTCGAGATTGGGGGTTCGCATCATGATGGCCTCCGGGTAAGGTTGGGAGGCCAATGATACCCGAACAAATCCCGAAGATCAAGTGCCGAAAAAAGGGCTCCGAAGAGCCCGGTTTTTCAGCGGAGGATGCTCGTCGTCGCGTTCCGAGCGCCCGGCTTCCATACCACGCGCTGCTCATTCGATGAGAGCGAGACGTGTTGCGAGACTACGGTAACGCCGGTTTCGTCGAGGGCGACGAGTTGATACTCGCCCTGGTCGAGGTGCGACGGATAGGTCAGCGTGCGCGTAGAGTCGGACTGTACGGAGCCAAGGCGGAGGCGTACACCATTTGGGCGCTCGAGGAAGACCACGACATCGCGGGCAGGGCGTACATCGTTCCCCACCACCACCTCGATCCCCGGACGGCCCGCGCGCGCACCGTGCATGATCGCGCACGACGACGTTGCCACGACCAGCGCCAGCGCGCCTGCCGCCACCGCGCCACGCACTACGGCCCCTCGCAATTTCACATCGCCGTTACGCTGCATCGGTGTTCCGGGAAAGGTGATTCAGAAGAATGCACACTGTGCGCCATCGACGATTGCTACACTCGAAAGTCGCACGAGTGCCACCCTATAACTGCGCTCGCGCGCACACCACGGCAAGCGCGGTTTCCTTTTCATCCGTGTCGCGTCTGTTGAGGCTAGCGATCGTCACTCATTCGTCACGTTGCAACGAAAGATGCCGCCCTTTCTGCCCTACGTCGTCGCGGCAATCGCCGCACTCGCAGTGATCTCCACCGCCGCACCCGCGGCGACCACCGTGAGCGCCCCCGACGCACTCGTCGTGCGCGCCCACACCCGCTGGGGGATCTTCGCGACGACCGAGCCCGTCATCGCCAGCCTGCATTTCCCTGCGGCATCGGGCACCGGTGGTTGGACCGAGGCCGACGCCCCCGCGATCGTCGCCTCCGAGGGTGATCTCTCACGCGTCGTCACGATCGCCGAGATCACGCCGTGCGTCGCGCGCACGCTCCCATCGGACGACAGCGCTGGGCGCACCCTCGTCCAGTGGTCGAATGACGGCGGCGCGAATTGGAACAACCTCACCAGCGTGCCGGAGACGGCTTCGCCGGTCGAGAAGGCGGGGCATTCGTCCGCACTGAAGCTCCGCTATCGTGCACGCACCGCCGCCGACAGCTGCGCGATGCGCGTCGTCTACACCGCCGTCCCCGCGCGCTAGCCGGCTACGGCGTCGCCGCCTTGGGCTTCGGTCCCGGCGGCAGCGCGTGCACCCGATCCTTGAACTGATGGAATGCGGTGTTGTCCTCCGTGAGCGTCCGGAGAAGCGCCGGATCCTTCGCATCGATCATCTTCTGGATGTCCGCAATCCGGTCCTGCGTAAGCGGGTGATCGCTGAACCACGCGTCCACCGGTGACCCCCCGCCCTTCTGCTCCGACATCAGCTTCTGGAAGAACGAGACGAGCCCCTTCGGACTGATTCCCGCGCGAATCACGTTCTTGAAGCCTTCTTCATCCGCCTCTTTCTCGTCCTGCCGGCTGAATTTCGCGAACACGGCCGCGCCGCCAACCTGAATCGCCGCCTGCGACGCTTCGCTGTCGCACACATGCGTGAGCACACACGTCAGCGCTAGTCCAACATTCGCCCCCTGCTGCGTCTGCATCTGCTTCACGGAATGCCGCTTGACGACGTGCCCGATCTCGTGCCCCATCACCCCCGCCAGCTCGTCCATCGCCGTCGCACGCTCGATCACGCCGCGGTTGACGTAGATGTATCCGCCCGGCAGCGCGAACGCGTTGACGACTTCGGTGTTCACTACGAAGAAATGCCAGTCGAGATCCGCTCGTCCCGTGAGCTTCGCAATCGAGTTCCCGAGCTGATTGATGTAGCTCTGGATCGCGGGGTCGGTTACCACCGGCAGCGTCGCATTCAGCTGCGTCGAGTACGACTGGCCCATCTGCACTTCCTGCTGCGTCGACACCGCGCATCCCACCGCCGCGGCGCAGATCGTCACCAATGCGAGCACTCGCTTCATAAAATCCTCTGGTCGTGATCCTCTACGCCGAGGCAAGACACATACCGTCCGGCCCGCTATGGTTTATTTTGCACGCGCTTTCTTCGCTTTCTCACCTCCCCTCTTCTTCGACGCCGATCGCGTCGCCGCCCCGAGCAATAGCAGCGAGGATGCCGCCTCCCGCTCCACCTGCTGCATCGTGCACTGCTTCGGCGCCTTGTCCGGCCGCCATCTGAGAAAGCCGGTGCCGTGCCGGAATCGTCCGCCGGTGAAATGATCGTACTCCACCTCGACTACGAGCTTCGTCTTCAGCGGCTCCCACTCCCCCGTCCGTTCAGTGCTCCACCGGCTCGGCCCACCCGGAGCCTGCCCCGTGAACCCCGGTTTCCCCCTCAGCGCCTCGAGCTTCCGCGTCAGCGCCGCACGCTCGGCCACCGAGAACGCCGAGCAGAAGCCCACATGGTTCAGAAGTCCATTGTCGTCGTAGAGCCCGAGCAGGATCGACCCCATCGACGACCCCTTCGATGCGTAGCGAAAGCCGCCCACCACGCAGTCCGCCGTCCGCTTCTGCTTGAGCTTCTGCATTCCCAAGCGCGTGCCGCTCTGATACGGAAGATCGAGTCGCTTCGCGATCACGCCGTCGAGCGCCGAGCCCACTGAGGCGTACCACCGCCTCACCGTGCGCTCGGTGGTGGTCGCGGGCGAAAGACGGATCGCACCCGCACCCGCGAGCCGCTTCACCGCGAAGGCTTCCAGCGCCGGTCGTCGTTCCGACAGCGTCCGCTTCACCAGCGAGCTTCCCTTTCCGTCGACGAGCAGGTCGAAGACGATCAGCATCGCCGGATGCTCCGCCGCGAGCGCCTTCACCCGGCTCGCCGCCGGATGGATGCGCAAGAGCAGCTCGTCGAACGACAGGAGCTTGCCGACAGGAATCACGATCTCCCCATCCAGCACGAAGCGCTCGGCATCGATCGCTCGCACGGCGGCAACGACATCGGGGAAATACCTTCCGAGCGGCTTCCCCGACTTCGACATGAGGTCGACAGTGTCGCCATCGCGAAAAGCGACGCAACGAAAGCCATCCCACTTCGGCTCGTACTGCCACTCGTCGCCGAGCGGGAGCTCGCCTACCTGCAGCGCCTCCATTGGCGCGTAGCTGCGCGGGATGGGCAGGCTCACAACACACGCTCCAGCTTGAATCGCCCGCGCGTGGCGAGGAGCGGCTTCCACAGATCACCGAGCTTCTTCACCCTCGCGGGAACGTTGTCGATGCGGAAGTCGTCGATCTCGACGCCATTCTCGATCTCTTTCCACGTAACGGGCGTCGACACCGCGGCCTTGGGAGTGGGACGCGGCGAGTAGATCGACGCGAGCGTGCGCCCCCACGCGTTCTGGTTGTAGTCGACGAGCACGCGGCCGCGTGGCCGCTGAGCGATGCGGTACTCGGCAGTGACGAGCTTCGGCGCGCGCGACTCCATGACGCGCGCGAATTCCTTCGCAAACGTCCACACCTGCTTCTGGAGCGGTCCCCGCACGATCGGCAGGTAGAGATGAATGCCGCTCGAGCCGGTGGTCTTTGCGAGCACCGTCATGCCGAGCGCCTCGAGTGCCTCGCGCACGAGCAGCGCCGTCTCGCGCACGCGCGCGAAGGTTGCGCCCACCACGGGATCGAGATCGAAGTGGAGATAATCGGGGCGGTGCACGTCGTCGCAGCGCGCGTACCACTGATTGAGATCAATGCAGCCGAGGTTTACGACCCAGAGCAGCGACGCGAGATCCTGCACCATCGGAAAGTCGATGATGCTTCCGGAGCCGTGCTCGATCGCACAGGTCTCGATCCAGTCGGGGCGCGGCGACGGCGCACGCTTCATGAAGAAGCACTTGCCATCCGCGCCGTTCGGATAGCGCTTCATGACCATCGCGCGATCGCGCAGATGCGGAAGGAGCACCGGCGCGACGGCTGCGTAATAGCGAAGCAGATCGCCCTTCGTGATACCGAGCTTCGGCCAGAAGAGCTTCTCGAGATTCGTGAGCGGGACGTCGTGGTCATCGGTGGTGACGACGGCGTCGCGCACGCCCGCGGGAATCTTCACTGCGCCGCGTGCGCTCGTGGCGCCGGACTTCGTCTTCTTTTTCGCGGCGGTCGCCATCATCGCACCGGCACGAGCTTCGGCGGCCGCGCGCCATGGCGGGTGGCGCCCGACACCCGGATGTACGTCAGCTCGCTCGACTCGCGCACGCTGCGAAGCAGCAAGCCGCCACGGCTCATGTCGCCGCGTCCGACGAACTCCTCGGGAAAGTGGAGCCGCTCGCCGAACGCCGCCGCGAGCGTGCCGACGTACTTGTCCGTCGCGATGCTTCCGAGCAGAATCGCGGGAGCGTTGTGCGAGGCGCTGGCGAGCGCGTGGGCGTCGCGAGAGAGCGGCTCGATGAAGCGATCGGACCGCGTCGCGATGTTCACTTCCGCGAACTCGCGCATGTCGTCGAGCGTTAGTAGCGTATCGGCGTCGACCAGCCCTCGGGTGGGTGTGATGACGAGGAGCCCAGGTGCGCCGCGCGGTGGACGGGCGAAGGCCCGGGAATAGGCGAGCTTGCCGCGAAAGTAGAGGCCGCTGAGGAAGGCGAACAGCTCCCCGATCGGCACGCCACCGGCGCGAAGGCGCACGGCAAGGGGGAATGCGGCGTCAGGATTGAAGAGCAGCCGGGCGCGTTGACCGCCGCAGAAGGCGGGCGAAAGAAGAAAGATTCGCGAGGCGGTCATGGGCAGGGAAAGTGCAAGTCGATCGCCATTGGGTGGAGGGGCCGAGGGATCTCCGGCGCGGCGGCGTTGGGGGCGGGAAAGCTGTCTCACGGACCGTACACCGATTGTCCGGGAACGGTGACAATTTCAACGGTCTCGCGAATTCAAACGTATGTAAGACAAGCACTTAGTAGCAGGCACAAAGATCGCCTAAGTATACCGCAGCGAGTCGGATTTTCCGCTGAGACAGCGGGCCCCGGACTCGGGATGCTCCAGGAGGATCCATGATCTCGGCCTTTTTTCCAATTTTGTTCTCGGTCGTGACCGCCGCGGCGCCGAAAGCGACGCAGGCGCCAGCGGCTTCGAGCGCGGAGCCCGCGATCAGGGTCACGCTCAATCGTGATAGCTATAATCGCGGCGACCGTGCTCGCGTGACGGTGAAGGTACGCGAAGACGGGTATGTCGTCGTGCTGCACACCGACGCGAACGGTCGCGTGCGCGTGTTGTTTCCCGTCGATCCGGGCGACGACAACTTCATGAAGTCGGGACAGAGCTACGAGATCCGCAGCCGCGGCGATCGTGATGCGTTTCAGGTCACGAGCACCGGCAGCGGCACCGTCTACGCGGCCGTCTCGATGGATGCGTTCCACCCCGACGAGTTCGTCCGCAACAACCACTGGGATTACACGAGGCTCGAGAACGACTCGGCGTCGTCGAGTGATCCCGAGGCGGCGATGACCAACATCGTCGAGCAGATGGCCAACGGCAGCCACTTCGACTACGATCTGGCGACGTATACCGTCGAGGGCGCGTATGCGTCGACGCAGCGCGCGTACGTCGTTCCTGCGTCGTCGTATTCGTGCTTCTACGGCGGCTGGGATCCGTGGTGCGATGGCTACTATCCGTCGCCCTCGTACTTCAGCGTCGGAGTTGGCTTCGGCTTTGGCGACTTCTGGGGACGCCCATACGGTTATGGCTTCCCACGTTATGGCGGCTACTACGGTGGCGGCTACTACGGTGGCGGCTACTATCCGCGCGGCTACGGCGCAACGGGTTACGGCTACACTCTGGGTCACGGCTTCACGTATCGGAATCGTCAGGTCGTGCTCGGCCCGGGCGGGGGCTACGCTCTCGGAAGCCATTCCGGCTTCGCGCTCGGAAGCTCGGCCGGCTACCGCAATCGTGGCACGTTCGTGAGCTCGCGCACCGGCTCCTCCCCGCTCTACGGTGTTTCGCGCTTCAACACGCAGCGCGGGGCATCCCGCGGCAACGACTCACCGTCTGCGCGTCGCACGGCGCCGGGGGACCAGTCGGGCTTCAGGACACGTATCAACGGTGATCGTCCGCCGTACACGAATGGTGGGTCGCGCGTCACACCGCGCGCGGAAGGAGCTCCGGCGCGCGTCACTGGGCGCGCGGAGGGAGCACCGACGCGTGTCGAGCGCGATCCCTCGCGCAGCGGAGATTCGCGTCCGACGCGCTCCGAGCCGCGCTCCGAGCCGCGGTCGGCGGAGCCGAGGAGTGAGCCGAGGTCGCAGCCGAGGAGTGAGCCAAGGTCGGAGCCGAGGAGTGAGCCGAGGTCGGAGCCGAGGAGTGAGCCAAGGTCGCAGCCGAGGAGTGAGCCGAGGTCGGAGGGTCGGTCGCGGCCACCGGAGCGCAGTAGCGGCGGCTCCCACGAGTCACACGGCGGCGGCGGTGGTGGTGGTGGCGGCGGACGTCGTGGCGGTGGTGGTGGTCATCGCCCCTAGCATCGCTGGATGAAGAAAGCGGGACCCGAGATTCGGGTCCCGCTTTCTTTGTTCGTGGCTGCTGCGCGATCAGCGCGAGCAGAGTCTCGGGCGGCGAACGCGAAGGAAGAAAATCCCCATGAGCATCGCTCCCACACCGATCATCGCCAGCGACGGAAGCATCGTCGCTGTCTTCGGCGCGATCATTCCGTCGGCCGCAGCCTCACCCGGCGTGATCGTCGGAAGCGGCGAGGCCGACTCGCCGTTCGACGTGCGGGAGATCGGACTCGCTCCGCCGCCGACGTGCGGAGCGCCCGCGCCATTCGGAGCGGCACCACCATTCGGAGCGGCGGCCATCGACGCAAGCTGCTGCGGCTTCGCGGAGTCGCCCGGCGCGATGTCGGTGGAGTCGGACATCGTGGTGAGCGCAGAGGGAGCAACAGCGCCAGTCGGCGCAGCCGCGAGGGCGCCCGCGTGGTGAAACGGAATCACTGCGGCGATCAGGCCGGCGAAGAGTCCTCCGCCGATCGCGCTCGCGATCCGGCTACTTTCTCCGCCCGGCGCGGCGCACTGGCATTCCTCCTGCCCGTACACTTTCGATACTGGGACGAGGAGCATCACTGCAGCTGCAACAACGCCAAACGTGGACCTGGAAGCAAACGACATCAGCACCTTTGCATATGCATCGGGACGTTACAATTTAGGCGTCGTCCGCGGTCAATTGAACATGGCTACGAGCCAATCCTTGTCAAGATGCGTAGCCTGCAAGGCAGGAAATATCACGCCTTAAGGGAATGTTTAACTGTGCGCTGCGACACGTTTCCAGGAATCGAAGTGCGGGCCGTCGGCGACGCCCGCGCGAGTGACGACGGACATTTCGGGGAGGTATGAGCATGCGGACGCGAATTGGAACACAGAGCATCGTTGGATACGCACTCTCGATCGCGGCGACGGTCGTCATCGCGAGTGGCGCGCTGTCGGTGCGCGCATCGGCGCAGGATGTCGACCAGGCGCCTCCCTCGCGCGGCGCCGACTCCTCGCGCACGTACGCGGAGCCGACGAGCGTGTACAACGCGCATCGTGTCACACGCGTGATCGACGAAGGGACGCACGTCGTGCTCGCGGACGGAACGATCTGGGAGGTCTATCTCCCCGACCGCCCCGCGGTGAATACGTGGCGGACGGGCGATCTGCTCATCGTGCGCGAGAGCAGCGTCACGCAGGGAGACTACGACTACACGCTGAAGGACGGCCGCACGCGCAGCGCGGTGTACGCGCGGCTCGTGGGCGAGGTGCGAGGGCGAAGCTGATCGCGGGCTACCGCCCGCGATCAGACTTTTTCTTCGTCTTCGACCTGGTCAGCTGCTTCTTCGCGGTGCTCTTCGTCTTCACCTTCGACTTCGTCTTCCTTGCCGCCTTTTTCTTCCTCGGCATCGTGACTTTGGCCGAGACGATGGTGCCGCGGCAGTTGTCTGCGCCGCAGAGACACTTGTACAGCTGCTCGTCCTTCTTCGTCGTCTTCGGCGTGCGCTCGTAGTTGTAATCATATGCGAGCTCCTCGCCCTTCCGGATCGTGCGATTCGCCTCGATGTACACGCGGCGCTTCTCGATGATCGCGTCGCAGTTCGGATCGCACGAGTGGTTGATGAAGCGCGCCTCGTTCCCGTCGTAGGTCGCGTCGATCACCTTCCGCTTGTCGACCGAGAAGAGGAAGGTGTGGTGGTTCTTCACGTTCTTATCGTCGTAGAGCCGGTCGGATTCCTCGGCCGTGATGTTCCTTCCGACGTATTCGACGAGACGGGTTCCCTTGCGGATGTCCTTCAGCGCGAAGGCGCCCTTGCCGTGAACACCGGAATTCCGAATGATGAAGTATTGGTTTTTCATCCGTGGGGATCGAAGCGGAAAGCGTGAATGCCGCGCAGCGCGCGCGGCATCGTGCTCAGAGTGAGCTGTCGGGACGCACCGTCACCTTCACGGCGTCCTTGACTTCGGAGAGGGTGAAGTCCTCGCCCGGATTGATGAACTGATCCAGTTCGGCACGGTACTGCGTGTCGTACAGCTGCTTGTAGCGGCCGCCCAGCCGCAGGAGCTCGGGCTGCGTACCACGCTCGACGATCTGTCCACCTTCGAGCACGAGAATCTGATTCGCGCTCGCGATCGTCGAGAGCCGGTGCGCAATCACGAACGTCGTGCGCCCCGTCCGCAACGAGCGGAGCCCATCGCGGATGAGCGCCTCGCTCTCGCTGTCGAGGCTCGACGTCGCCTCGTCCAGAATGAGTATCCGCGGATCGGCGAGAATCGCGCGCGCGATGGCGACGCGTTGCCGCTGTCCGCCCGAAAGCCGCACGCCGCGCTCGCCGACGATGGTGTCGTAGCCAAGCTCGAACTCCCGAATGAACTCGTCGCAGTGGGCGATGCGGCTCGCCTCGACGATCTCCGCCATCGTGGCGCCCGGCTTCGAGAACGCGATGTTCTCGCCGACGGTGCCGTCGAACAGGAAGTTGTCCTGCAGCACCACGCCGAGGTGCGAGCGGTACTGCCGCAGCCTGAGCGACTCGAGCGGGCGATCGTCGATCGTGATCGTCCCCTGCTGCGGATGATTGAAAGCCATGATGAGGCTGATCAGCGTGCTCTTGCCCGATCCACTCGAGCCGACCAGCGCCGTCGTCGAGCCCGCAGGCGCGTGGAAGCTCACGTCGCGCAGCACCGGCATATCCGGCTTGTATTCGAACCAGACATGGTCGAAACGCACATCACCGACGAGCGCCGACACGTCGTCAAGCGTGCCGTCGTTCTCGTCCTCCGTCGCCATCCGGCGGATCTCGCGGATGCGATCGAGCCCCGCGAACGCCTCGCTGATCTGTGTCCCGATCGACGCGATCTGGATCAGCGGCGCCGCCAGCAGCCCGACGAAGAACACGTAGGTGATGAAGTCGCCGAGCGTCATCTTACCGGCGAGGATGCTGTGGCCCCCGAAGATGATCATGATCACACCGACGACCCCGATGATGAGCGTCGAGAACGCGGTGACCGCCGAGACGCCGGTGACCGTCGATGCGATGTTGCGGAAGAGCCTGTGGATCCCGACCGCAAAGATCTTCTCCTCGCGCCGCTCCGCCACATACGTCTTCACGATGCGCACGCCACCCATCGCCTGCGCGAGCCGCCCCGTCACCTCGGCGGTGATCGCGTTGCGCTGCCGGAAGATCGGGCGCAGCCGCTTGAACGCCACCGCCATGCCGCCGCCGAAGGCGAGCAGGATGACCAGTGTGATCGTCGTCATCTGCCAATTCAGATAGAACAGAACGCCGAGTGCGACGATGGCGGTGATGATCCCACCTACCAGCTGCACGAGCCCCGTCCCGACGAGATTACGAATCCCCTCGGCATCCGTCATCACGCGCGAAATGAGAATGCCGCTCTGCGTCGAGTCGAAGTAGCTGACGGGGAGGCGGAGGATGTGCGCCTGGACCTTCTTGCGCATATCGGCGATCGCGCGCTGTGCGGCGACGCTCATCACCTGCGACAGCCCGAACGAGGTCGCGGCCTGAATCACTGTCGCGATGCCGACGGCGGCGGCGAGATAGTAGAGCATCCCCACCTTATGCTTGCCGATGACATCGTCGATCAGGAACTTCGCGCTCGCGGGAAGCACGAAACCCGCCGCCTGATTGATGACCATCAGCGGGAAGGCGATCGCGAGCTTCTTCCTGTGCGCCCAGATCAGCTCGCGCGCTTCGGCCCACGCGTTGTTGTAGTCGATCTTCCGCTTTTCCTCAGCCACCCGCCCGCCTGTTCTTCGAGATTCGTGAAAGATACGTGCCCGTCAAGGGTGAACGCGCGTGGCCGGTACGCGGTGCCAACGAGTACTCGGCGGCGCTGCGGCTCAGCGCTCGACGGTGACGCGTACCTCGTCGTTCTGCGCGCCGGACGCGCTCGCGCGAATGACGTGCGTGCCGGCGATGAGTGGGAGACGGTTCGCGCTCGTCGGGCGCCCATCGACGAACCAGCGCACCTCGCGCGCATTGGCGCCCTCGGCGCGTAACGCGATGGTGGCGAAGCGAGCGTCGACGCCGGGAGGCACGCCGTAGCGATCGCCGTTCCGCGGTGAGCTGATGCGAAAGGTCGGCGCATGCGCGGAGGCGACGGCCGCCACGGGAGCGTGGAGCGCGCTGTCTCCCGCAGCCGCGAGCATGGCGTCGCCACCCTGACTCCGCCAATCGGAATACTCGGCGGGGAGGGTCACGCCGCCCCCGCGATGCCAGTCGTCTCGCGCGGTTGGCGCGGTGCCCGGGGCAAACCACTCGGCGAGCGACGGGCAGTCATTCGCCACGAGCAATCCGGAGAGCGCGCACACCTCCGCCTGCGCCGCACCCACGCTCGCCGGCGATGGGAGTACACCGGGCTCGTACCGCGCCGCGGTGTGCATGACGACGCGATGCATGAGCGGTCCGGCGCCGGTCACACCGCTCACCCCATCCATCGGGCGGCCGTTGAAGTTGCCGACCCACACCGCGACGGTGAATCCTGCCGTCGTCGCCACGGCCCAGTTGTCCGTGAAGTGGCGACTCGTGCCTGTCTTCGCTGCGGCGGCAAAGGGAAAGTCGAGCGCGCTCTCGATTCCGAAGCCCGGCGCGCGGGCGACGGGATCGGCGAGGATGTCGAGCACGAGTGCGGCGGAGAGCGGCGTCATGACACGATGCGATTCGTGTGCGCCATTCTCGATGCCCGTCTGCGCAGCGCGCGTGGAGATTGGCCGCCACACGCCGCGATTCGCGAGCGCGCGATAGCCATTCGCGAGCTCGAGCAGCGTCACGTCGCCATTGCCGAGCGCGAGGCCCAGTCCGTAGTAATCCGCGCTCCCGTGCAGCGAGGCGAAGCCCGCCTGATGCAGCGTCTGCAACAGGCTTCCCGCGCCGAGCTGCTGCGTGAGCTCGATGGCGGGGATGTTGTAGGAGCTGCCGAGCGCGGTTCGCGCGCGCACGGGGCCGTGATACTGGCGGTCGTAGTTGCGCGGGTGATAGGGGCCGGTGGACGTCCGATACGTGTGCGGGATGTCGGCGAGGATCGACGCGGGGGTGAAGCCGCGATCGAAGGCGAGACCGTAGAGAAATGGCTTGAGCGCGGAGCCGGGCTGTCGCGGAGAGGTGACCATGTCCGTCTGCCCAGAGGTATCGGCCCAGAAGTCGGGTGAGCCGACCCAGGCGAGCACCTGGCCGCTGCGATTGTCGAGGACGACGGCGGCCGCCTGCTCAACGCCGCGCTCGCGCAGATCGCGCACGGTGCGCTTCACCTCGAGATCGACGTCGTTCTGCAGCGCGTAGTCGAGCGACGTCCGCACCTCGGCATCGTCCCCCACGCCGCGCTGCATCGTGCTGTCGGCCTCCGCGAGAAAGTGCGTAGTGAAGTGCGGCGCGAGAAAGCGCTGCACGGCCGCCGGCGCGAGCACGGGCTCCTGCAGCGCGAGCGCGATGACCGACTCCGTCGCGACGCCGGCGCCGCGCATACGCTCGAGCGCGAGCGCGCGCCGCGCGCGCGCGCGACGCGGCGAGACGAGCGGGTTGTCGGCAGAGGGCGCGTGCGCGAGCCCGGCGAGCATCGCGGCCTGCCCGACACTCACCTCGCGCGCCGTCGCTCCGAAGTACAGCGACGCTCCCGACTCGACACCGACCGCCGCCTGCCCGAGCTGGATGCGATTCAGATACTGCTCGAGCATCTCCTGTCGGGAGAGATGCGCGCCGAGCCGGAGGGCCCAGAGTGTCTGCACGACCTTGCCGGAGATGGTTCGCGGCGTGGGGTGCAGCAGCCGCGCTGTCTGCATCGCGATCGTCGACGCGCCGGAAACGACGCGACGCGCCCGCGCATCGTGCCACGCCGCGCGCGCGACGGCGCGCCAGTCGATGGCGCCATGCGAGAAGAAGCGGCGGTCCTCCACCGCGACGAACGCGGCGATGAGCTTCGCGTCGATGCGCGCGATGGGAAGCCAGCGCGCGCGGCTGCCGTCTGCCGCGCGCGTGGTGCGAAGCACGACGCCATCGCGATCGGTGATCGTCAACGCGGGCTGCGCGATCGGTGCGATGAGCGCGCGCGGCAACGGCCACGCCACGAACGACGCGGCAGCGAGAGCAGAGATGCAAGCGCCAGTCAGCACAGCCAGCGCGAGGCGCTTCACCGTGACCCTCCGCCCTTCGCCACCGGCGTCACCGTGAACACCCCGCCATCACTCCGCCCGCTCACCGACGGATTGTACATCTCCTCCGCGTGCGCCGGTGGGCGCATGAACACTCCCGGCGTCGTCGCGCGCGCGATGTAGCTCGCCGTGTACACCCCTGGCCAGAGATACGTCGCGACGTACACCACGCGATCGTCGCGTATCTCCTTGTGGTCCCACGGCGACCACCACCCCGAATCCCACACGCCGTAGCCCCAGCGATACGGCGATCCGCTGTCGGCATCACCGCCACTGTCATCATCCGCATCGCCGCTCGCCTCGAACGCCGCGCCCGGTCCGGGCAGCGCGGCCGCCGTGCGCAGCGAGAGATCCACCGCCTCGAGCCCCGCGGGAAGCGGATCATCGAGCACGAGGAAATGCCGCTCCGACTTGATGGTCACGCGCATCCGCACGCGCACCAGCTCTCCCTCGGCCACGCTCACCAGCGGCATCGGCTTGTCGTAGCTCTCGTACCACCGCTCCACCTGGATCCCCGTGTCCTCCGGGCGCACCGGCTGCGTCTTCGGCACCTCGGAGACGGTGATATAGTAGTAGGCGAGCCCGTTCCCTTTCGGCAAGTCGAGCGCGAGCCGCAGCTTCTGCGCGCCGCCGGGGAGTGGCGTGAGCAATCCCGCGAGCGACACGCTCGAATCCGTGCCGCTGGCCGACGTCGCGATGATCGTGCGCCCTGCCGCGCGCACGCGGATCCCCGCGGCCGCCGCCGTCTTCTGCTGCTGCTCGAACATCGCGAGCGCAATGGCCGTGGATCCCTGGTCCTGCGTGTTCCACAGCCCCGCGCTCGTGCGCGACTGATCGAGCAGCGCCTGCACGATCGGACCGACTAGCGGATGCGTCGGATTCACCGCGAGTGTCGCGGTGAGCAGCCGCGCCATCGGACGCGCCTTGGACGCGAAGTAAAAATCGTGCTGCGAGGTGATTGGAAGCACCGCGCGCGTCCCCTCGAGATGCACCCGCGCCCACAGCGGCGCGATCAGCGTCGTCGCCTCCTTCATCGCATTGCGCCGCGCGAGCACCTCCGCGAGACGCAGCCTGTCCTCCCACCACAGCTGCGTCGCGAGCGCGACGAGCTGATGCTCCGCCGCGATATCCGGCTTCCCGATTCGACTGAGGAAATCGGCGGACGCGACGCGATCCGAGAGGCGCGTGCGACGATCGGTGTACCAGCTCGCGACCGGCGTGAACTGCATGGACGACGCGCCCGCGTTGAGATCCTTGCGCAGATAGTCGTCGAGCCGCGCGAGCACCGAGTCATCCACCGCAACCCCCGTGCGCTTCGCGGCGAGGAGGAAGCTCCCTGCATACTCGGTGAGCCACGGCGACGTCCAGTCGCGTGCGTGCCAGAGCCCGATGCCGCCATCCGAGCGCTGCCGGCCGCTGATCACCGCTACCGCGCGCGCGACGTCGCGCTGCATGCGCGCGCGCGCGAGCGTCGTGTCGCTCTTCGCATTGAGCAGCGCAAGCAGCGGGAGCGCCGCGCTCGTCACCTGCTCGGTGCACTCGTACGGATAGACGCGCAGCCCGTCGGCGAGCCCGCGCAGCACGGCAACCGGCGAACCGCCGAGCGAGAAGGTGACGCGCGAGCGCGCAGGATCGAGGCCGGCCGAGAGCGTCATGTCGGCGGAGCCCGAGTCGCGCAGCACGCCGGCGACGGTGACGTAGTGCGGCAGATACTCCGCGCGCACCGGCACCTTCGTCAACACCGCATCGGCATCCTTCCCGCTCGTCACTCCATAACGGAAAGCGGCGGTGTCGGCCGGCGTCGCGTGGAAGGAGAAGCGCACTTCTCGCCCGCGCCCCGCCTCGAGCGTCGCGCTCTTGCTCTTCTCGCCGCGCAGCTCGATGCCAGTCGCCGATGCATCGATGCGTACCGTCGGCGTGCCTCCCGCGCGCTGATTCACCACAGCGCCAGCGGTGAACACATCGCCGGGGCGCACGAACCGTGGAAGCGCCGCGCGCGCGACGAGCGGCCGCGTCACGAGCAGCGACGACTCACCCTTGCCATAGCGATCCCCCGCGGTCACCGCCACGGCCATCACCTTGAACGTCGTGAGATTGTCCGGAAGCTTCGCGGCCGCGGTTGCACGACCGTCCGCGTCCGTGACGACGGAGCCCAGGAAGAAGGCGGTGGTCTTGAACTGGCTGCGCAACACGTCGGAGCGATCGGCGCCGCCGCCGCCCCCCGCCGCAAATCCCTTCTCACCCTCGGGGATCTGCGGTGCGACGTTCGCCATGTTGCTCGCGAGCCGCATCCCGATGCCACGCGCGCGATAGAGCTGGTCGATCGGATCCGGAGTCTTGTACCCCGTCAGCGCGAGCACCCCTTCATCCACGGCCCACAGCGTGACCTCCGATCGCTGCCCAGCACCCTTCACATCGCGCACGCGCACCGCGATGCGCGCGCTGTCGCCCGGGCGAAACTCGGCGCGCGCCGGCGTCACCTCCACCGCTAGTCGCTTCACCTCCGGCGTCACGCGCAACTCCGTGTAGCCGACGCGAATCGTCGGGCGCCCCGGATCGTCGAGATGTCCGGGCGGCGCGCTGCGTCCGCGCGCGATGAAGATCGAGATGAACGCGTTCGGCGCGTACGCCTCCGTGATCGGAAATTTCAGTGTCGTCGAGCCCGACGTCAGCGTCATCCGCCTCTGCTCGATCAGCCCCTCGCGCTCCACGGTGATCCACGCCTCGACGCCCGTGAACGGCGACGCGAAAAGCACCGTCGCCGTGTCGCCGACGACGTAACCCGTGCGGTCCGCGATGACGTCGACCTTGAGCCGGCTCTCGTCGTCCCACGGCACCCAGTCGGTGCCAGTCGCCCAGCGATAAAAGGTCGTCGTCGCATCGCGTTTCTTCTCGTCGACGGCGCGGAGCGTCACGGTGTACGTGCCCCCCGCGGTCGGGGTCACGTTGCACGGCACGGGATCGTTGCCCGTCGTCACCTCACAGCTCGCGATCGTGTCCGTCACCCATTCGCCCACCGTCTCGGCCACACCATCGCGCTCGCGATGCACCTGGTGCCACTCGCGGCGCGCGATGACGCCGTGCACGCGCACACCGCGCACGCGCCCGCCCGCGGGCTTCACCGCGATGATGCCGATGGACTGCGGCACTCCGGACTTCCAGAAGAAGCTCGTGCCGATCGCCTTCGCGCCGATGTAGAACGACGCGGGATGCACGATCACCGACGTGCGAGCGGCCGAGCTCTGACGGTTCACATCCGTCACGTTTGCTGCGAGTGACACACGCACCGCGCGCCCCTTCTGCGGCGCGGGAAGCTCGACCGCAAGCACGCGCGCGCCCGTGGCGTCGAGCGTGTCGGTGCCACTCGCGAATACCTGCACGTTGTTGTGCGGCGTGTTCTCCTCGTCCTCCCACCACCAGCCATTGTCGCCGATGAAGTAGCCCTCGGCGCCCTTGATGTCATCGGTGATGTAGGCGGGGGACTGCCACGCCTGCCACGTCACCTGCGCGCGTCCCATCGGCGCGCCGAAGAGATAGCGCGCCTGCACGGTCGCGTGCATCGAGTCGCCGGGAAAGCGCGGTGCATCGCTGCCGGCGAGATCGACGAGGAATTCCGGAGCCCGATATTCAGCCACGCGATAGCTCGCGTCGCCCACCGGCAGCCACTGCGCACCGCGCTTCGTCCGGATCTGCAGCGTGTACGTTCCGATCGCGGCGTTCGCGGGAATGTGGATCGACACATCGGCGGTACCGAACGAAGAAAGCGCGACGACGGAGTCCAGCATCGAATTGCCATCGCGGCTGGTGAACAGCCAGCGCATCGAGTCGGCGCGCGCGGGAACGGACAATGCGCCGAGGGATCCGGTGCGCACGATTGCCTTCGCGTAGAGCACGTCGCCCGGGCGGTAGATGCCGCGCTCCGTAAACAGCGCGCCCGCTGCCGGCACGCGATCGCCTCCCCACGCGGGTGAGATGTTGAAGCGCCAGGGATCGAGATCCGGATCGTAGGCGCTCACGCCCACGAGCGCGCGGTCGCCGCCAAGCGATGCCGCGACGTAGCCCTCGAAGAGATGGAAGCCGCTGCCGCTGCCTCCGTCGTTGCCATCGCCCTCTTCGGATTCATCTGCGGCGGCGGTGTCGCGCACCGCCGCCGGCTTGCCATGAAAGCCCGAGAGGGTCGCGAGCCCCTGCGCATCGGTTGTCGCCGTCGCGGCGACCTGCCCGGTGTAGTCGTAGAGCGTCACCGTCGCCCCCGCGCGCGCCTTCCCATCGCTCGCGCCCGTCACCCACACTACCCCCGACTCGGCGCCGATCTTCGCGTGCACACCGAGGTCGGTCACCTGCACGACGGCGATCGTCGGATTTCGCTCAGTCGCGCTGTCCGGATGCGGGCGCTCGACCTGCACGGCCCACAACGTCGGCCTGCCGGTGGCTGAGCTCGGGAGCTTGATCCCGGTGACACCCGGCTTGTCGGCGGGAATCGAGATCGGGATGCGCGTCTCGTGCGCTCCAGCGCGCACCTTCGTCCAGAGATCGCCGAGATTCCATTCGGAGCGGCGGATGAACTGCCCCTCGAGCGAGTCGGGAATCGGCGCCGCAGTGACTACGAGCGTGTCGATGTTCACGTGCGCAACCGCGAGTGTGCCGAGGCCGCCGCGCTCGACGGTAATGCGTCCGTACGCGTAGTCGATCGAGGGCTCGTAGCCGGTGGTGCGGTATCCCGCAGCGGGGTTACCTGTGAGCTTCTGCCCGAAGATGTCGCGCATCGTCGTGTCGGCGATGACGGCGTAGGCGATGTGCGGCTTGAGGCGGGCATCGAGCACGAAATGGTCGGACTCTTCGGTGGTGTCGTTGACGGTGAACGCGACGGCCGGAGCCATCTTCACGTGGCGCATCACCTCGGAGCCGCGCACCGGCGTCGCGAAGCGCACCACGATCGGTCCGGTCGGACAGAACTTCACCGACACTCCGCACGTCGCGTTGACGACATGGAAGGAGCCGTACGTCTCGAACTTCCACTTCGAGAGTGCAGGACGGTCGGCGGAAAGCTCGAGCGGCGCCACGAGCGCACCGCCGCACGCGAGCGGGAGCGGCGAGGCGGGGACGAGCGAGACGACGCGCCTCAGCGAGTCGCCGCCTCTGTTTCTGTTGTCGTGATACTCCCACGGATCCTTCTGGTCGAGCCGCCGTTGCGTGCGCGCTTCGAGCTTGATGGCACGGGCACCACCGGCGCACGATGCATCCAGCGCGAGATAGGCGCGCGCGGAAAGCTGCGCGAGATCGACGGGACCATCGTAGACGAGCGCAAAGCCGCTACTCGGCGTGAGGAAATGGGGCACCGTCTTCTTCGCCACGGGCGAGCCGCCGACGAGCACTGGCGCGCGCACGCGAAAGGAGAAGATGTAGGGCGCGGCCAGGCTGCTGCCGTCCATCGCCTGAAAGCCCTTTCCAACCGTCACGGCATAGCGCGTTGCGGGGCTCAGCAGTGCGGCCGGCGTCAACACGATGGTTACCGGATCACGCCACTCCAGGCGTCCGGGCACCGCTGGCACTACCGACAGGATAGTCCGCGGGTCCACTGACCGGTCGAGCGACCCTGCAACGGGACGGTCGAAGGTGATCTCGATCGCTTCGGCGCGTCCGGCGGTGTCGGCAGGAGTCGCTCGTAACACGCGCAATGGTGTGGGCGGCGCAACGAAATACGCCGACACTCCGGCCACGGCTAAGGCTGCTTTAAGTAGGCGCATGGGTTGCAGTTAGAGGGACCACCCTGGAACGAACCTATGCACTCGGCGCGAAGAAATGTTAAATCTTCTTACCGAATCGATTCGACAGTGTATCATGTGCATGCATGGGGGACCAGAAGGTGTCGGATGCTCAAAATCATTGATCGATGGGCTGAATGCCGAGCTTGCTGCTGGATAATCCGCTCATGGTGATTGCCGTGAGCATTGTACTCCTCATCGCCACGGTTTCAATCGCGGCAAGCGGGGTGTTTCTGGCGCGCAAACGTGCGTCGAGGCGCCATCGGCATGGCGCGCTCCCGCCCATGATGGTCACCGGAGGTCGCGATCGACGCGATCGCCAGACACCGGCAAGCAACGTGAAGGGAGCAGAGGTGCTCCCTGGTCATCTCGAGGTCGAGGTCGGGAGCAATGTCGGCGAAGCGATCCGCTTCATGCGTCTGAAAGGAGAGCCCGCGGACATCACGATCGGCGCAGCGGACGGCCCGCGTCACCGTCACATCAAGCTACCCGCGGACACGATCAGCCGCACTCATGCGCGCATGCAGTACGAGCAGGGGCGCTGGCGCATCACCAATCTCTCGGCGAGCAATCCGACGTTGGTGAACGGGCGGGAGCTCGACTCGTCGGCGCGCACGCGACTGCTCGACGATGGCGACATGATCCAGATCGGCGAGATGCTCCTGCGCTTTCGCGCGGACTAGGCGCGGCGATTCGCCGAGCAAGCGATCGCTGCTAGCTCCCTGACTTCGTCGCCAGCTCGGACATCATGCGCGCGATGCGCGCCTCGAGCGCCCCCGTGCTCACGCAGCGTGCGCTCGTGCTCGACTCGCCGGACGCGCGCCCATTCGCCTCGACCTGCGTGCGGATGGTCGCAAGCCCCGCATCGGCGGGAACGACCTGTGAGACGACGCGCACGATGATGTCGTACTGATCCGCGTTCGCCATCCCGGCGGTCGCGCCGCAGTCGATGTACCGCGAAAGGCGCTGGTGGCCGAGCGAGCCTCGCACCTTTACACCGGCATTACCGAAGACGTGCTGCTTCGAGTCAATGACGTTGGGCTCGATGCCGAGCTCACCGAACACGGTCGGATACTCGGACCATGCCTTGTCGACCCCGACAAGGAGCTTCGTTTCCTCGTACGTGTGCTGGTGCTCCCAATCGATCTCGATGCTCGCCCCAGTCGGCATATCGACGCGCGTGAGCTGCAGCGTGGAGCGCAGGTCGGGGGCCTGAGTCGTTTCCCTGCCACCCTTGCCCGATGAGCACGCGCAGAGAATCACCGCCATAGCGACCAACGAAGTACGTATCACGTCCGACCTCCATATTTCGCGAGAGAACATTTACGGGCGCATGATCGCCAGCGTGACTGCTGATAGATAGGAACGGGAAAGTGATTCGCAAGAGTGCGTCGGCTCACCACCTCACATGGCCGGCTGCTGGAGATATTTGCCGAGCCATCCCTGCACTTCGCTCCACCAGAGCTTCTGATTCTGCGGCTTCTGCACCCAGTGCCCCTCGTCCGGGAAGACGACGAGCCGCGACGGCACGTTCTGTCGCTGTAGCGCCGAGAAGAAGGAGAGATCTTCGGTGTAGGGAACGCGGTAGTCGAGCTCACCGGCGGTGACGAGCGTCGGCGTCTTGAAATTCTTCGCGTAGAGATGCGGCGACCACTTCCGGTAGTTCTGCGCCATTGCCGTCGAGTCCCAGTAGGCGCCGCCGTATTCCCACGTGGGGAACCAGAGTTCCTCGGTCGCGCCGTACATGTTCTCGAGGTTGTACGGTCCCGCATGGCTGATAAGCGCCTTGAAGCGATCGCTGTGTCCCGCAATCCAGTCGACCATGTAGCCGCCATACGAACCTCCGGCTGCGCTCATGCGCGTGCCGTCGAGCCAAGGCGCCTTCACGAGTGCGGCGTCGAGCCCGAGCATGAGGTCGGAGTACACCGCGCCCCCCCAGTCCTTCGAGATCGCGTCGACGAACTTCTGACCATACCCCGGGGAGCCGCGGGGATTGATGATCACGAGGCCGTAGCCCGGCGCCGCGAACATTTGATAGTTCCACCGTCCATGCCACTGGTCGAGCCACGGCACCTGCGGTCCGCCGTGGATGAGGAGCACGACGGGAAACTTCTTTCCTGGCACCCACTGCGGCGGACGCAGGATCATCCCTTGTACGCTGTCGCCGTTAGCGCCCTTGAACCAGTAATCCTCCACCGGATAAACCTTGAGCGATGCGAGCAGCGAGTCGTTCGCATGTGACAATTGCTTGAGCCCGGAGACGCCGGCGCCGAGTGTGGCGACGAAGACTTCGGTGGGGCGATCGGCGGCGTCCTGGACCCACGTGAGCATGCGTCCCGCACGATCGAGCGACGGCGACGCGTTGTTGCGCTCGGAAAGCACTAGCGACGGCGCACCCGCAGCGCCGTTCGCGAACGTCGAGCGATAGAACTTCTCGCGTGAGGCGTCGACGGTCTGAATGAGCAGGCTGTGCCCGTCGGCCATGAAGGCGTAGCTGTCGGCGTTGCGGTTCCACGCCTGGAGGAGCTCGCGCGACGCATGGCTCGCGCGATCGTATGCCATGAGGCGCCAACGGTCCGACTCGAAGCCCGCGCGCGCTTGCGAGTGGTAGAGGATGTAGCGGCCGTCGGGTGAGTACACCGGATTCTCATCGGCACCCTTGTTCGCCGCGGTGATAACGTTCGACGCGCCGCCTGCGGACGGCACCGTGTACAGATTGTTGTCCGTGCTCCACGCATCTTCGCGTCCCGCATTCTTTGCGGTGTAGGCGAGCTCGCGTCCGTCGGGCGACCACGCGTATCCCTCGCTCCCGCCGAAGGGACCGGGGGGCACATCGTAGACTGCGCCGGGAGTGAGGTCGACGACCCCGTTGCCATCAGCGCCAACGGTGAGGAGATGCGCGCGCGTGCCGTCGTCCCATGCGTTCCAATGGCGGTACATCAGCGCATCGGCGACGTGCGCCTTCACCGGATTCGAGGACGCCGCCTTCGAACGCGTGACGTTGCACGCGTCATTGCTGCACGCGGGATACACGCGCGAGGTGAAGGCGATCTTCTCGCTGTTCGGCGACCAGATCGGTCCCGTCGCGCCGCCGGAGAGCGTGGTGATCTGCTTGCGCGAGCCGCCCCCCTGATCCGCGACCCACAGCTGGTCGCCTGCGATATAGGCGATGCGCTTTCCATCGGGAGACCAGCGCGCCTCACCGACGCTCGTCGCCGCGTCGGGAAATGGAGTCGCGATGCCGCCGGAGGTCGCAACCTTGTAGGTCATGGAGGCGCGGCCGTTCGACGCGAGATTCGTCGTGCGCACGGAGTAGAGCACCGCCTGCCCGCCGGGCGCCATCTGCGGATCGGAGACCGCCTTCACCGCCTCGAAGCTGTCGATGGTGAGCGGGGCAGCCGACTGCTTGTCCTGCGCCGGAAGGCGCGCGGCGAAAGCGGCGATGGCGGCGATGGCGGCGAGCGCAAAGGCGAGGCGAACAGGGCTGTTGGTCATGCGAGCGTCCTCTCAGGTGTGCGAGCGCGGGCGGTGCGACCCTCAATAGTGGCGAGCGGGGAGAGGCGCCGATAGCGCCCTGAGGGGGTCAACGCGGACGTTGCCGCCTGCCTGCTCCGTGCGTCTTTCTCTGGTACCCCTATGTGCACGACATGCATCCACGCCCGGAGTGAACGGCATGAGCCAGGTTGCTGAGCGCAAGCGCCCCGATCCGTACGCCGACGAGAACACGATTCTTCGTCGCAAGAAAGGCGTCACGATCGGTGCCTATCAGGGACTGACGATCGCGATTCTCGCGTGCCTCGTCGGCGCCCTCTTCTTTCTCGGCGTCGACTCCGTCGCGCAGAAGGGCGTGGCGATCGTCGCGCTCTTCGTCGCCGCGGCGTTTCTCGTGACGATGGCGCGCCGCAAGAGCCGTTCGGTCGAGTCGGATCGCACGCAGATGATCGTCGCCGTGTGGCTCGTCGGCACCGCGCTCTGCTGGGTCGCGATGGCCGTCGTGCTCTTCCTGCCGCCGAATCTGCTGTGGGAGAGCGGTCCGCTGTACGCCACCGTCATCGGAGCGACGGGCGTGTTCATGACGGCGGCCGGTGCGCTGACGCTGTCCTCGATCTACGGTCGCGACTGGGCGAGCCGGAAGGGTCGCACGAGTTGACCTGATCGCTCAGTCGGGCTTGAGCCACACCAGCAGCACGCCTACCATCCGATAGCTCACTCCGTACATTTCTCGCGTGGCGGGTCCGACCCGGATCCGCGCGGAGTCGATGCGCGCGGGCGAGATGGTATCGAGGGGCGGATCGAGCACGACGCGCTCCCCGTTGTAGGTGCCCGTTCCCCGCTTCTCGCCATCAATCACGATGAGCACCTTGTCGCCGCGCGTGAGCAGCGGCGCAACGGGCTGCGGCCCGCTTTCGATTCCAATGTCCGGTTCGAGCGATGTCGGACTGGCTGCGTGATGGTGGCAGTCGGCCGCCAACGCCGAGAGAAGCGCGAGGACAGTCGTTCGCGCCGTGCGGCTCACTACGGAATACATGATCAGGCGCACCTCAGCCATCGGGAATCGTTCGCAGGAACTCTGGTCGCATGATGCGCGTCGCGCAATGACGGCGTCGCGAGTGGCGGCCGTGGCGCTGTCGATCGCGTGCATCGCGATCTCGCCGCACATGCTTCCTGCGCAAGCCGTGCCGGGGACACTCGTCATCGGTGAGAATGACGCGCTCGACGTCTGGCTCCCGCAGAAGGAACGCCCAGACGGCGAGTACACGAATGGGATCCGAGTCTCGCTCTCGCGCGCGATGGCGCCACTGTGGGGACGACTCGTTCGCTCGGCGGCACCATGTACGGGTCACGAGGCGGCCGGCGCGCGCTGTCTCACCACGGAATTCGCGATTGCGCAGCAGATGTACACTCCGGAGCCGCTGAGCCATCGCGCATCGCAGCTCACCCCTGGCGCGCCGGAAGACAGCACGATCTCCGCGCCGATTCCCGGCGACCGCGCCTTCGCGGGCTGGCTGCACACCGATGTGACTGCGAACATCATCTCCGAGAAGCGGCTGACATCGTTCGGCATCGTCGCCGGGATCACGGGACGCGAGTCGGGCGCGGAGGCGCTACAGAAGGGCTTTCATCACGTCATCAGCCAGGTCGACCCGCCGGGGTGGCGCTACCAGCTGGGATTTTTTCCGGCCGCGAGCGTGTCATACACGGATCATCTGCGCTACGCCGTCACGGCGCTCGATGGTCACGACTTTTTCGATGCCCTTCCAACGTGGAGCGCGCAGCTCGGCAACGCGCGCACGAGCGCATACGGCGAGCTCGAGGCGCGCATCGGCTACCATCTCTCGCATCCGTGGAGTCCCGCCGCCCGCGCGCGCGCGGGCGCGCGCGACTTCGGCGTTTGGCTGTACGGCGGGGTACGCGAATCGTTAGTGGCGTACGATCAGCTGCTCGACCGCAGCTACGCGAAAAACGACACGACCTTCTCGGTCGACCGCATCCCGTGGGTAACCAGCTACGACTTCGGCATAGCGATCCGCCGCCACTCCCTCACGATAGCCTTCGGCGGCACCCACATAGGCAAGGAATACAAAACGGAAGAAGTGCCGAATCACTCCTACGGCACCCTATCCGTCACCGTCGACCGCGGGCTGGAGCCGTGACGCGCCACGTCGCCGCTTGAAGCGATTCTCACAGATGACTCGATAAAACTTGGGCTGATGCCCGAAGTGCAGCAGAAGTCCCACCTCTAAATTCGTCGCGCACAGGTAGCTGAAGAGTTGACTCTTCGCGCCAGGATGCAGACTGTCGGTTGCTTTTAACTCGACCACGAGCTTTTCATCGACGATCATGTCGAGCGTCTGCAGAGCGAGCGGCTCTCCTCGATAGAAGACCATGACCGCAACCTCGCGGTCGACTCGATGCCCTCTGGCCCTTAGCTCGCGTTCCAGCGCGAGCGCGCACACGTACTCACGAAATCCGAATCCAAGAACCCGATGCACATCGTAGAAGGCACCGATGACAGCGCGAGTCAGTGCGTCCTGCAACAGCTCGTTCTCGGGTTTCTGAATCATCTGACATTGTCGGCCCGATTCGCTCAATCCATATCATCGAATTGTTTTATCCGTTTGTGTCCGTTTATTACGTTTGTGTCCGTATCTCCTGCTGTTAGAGTCAGAGTGGGCGCATTCGCGATCCATTCTGCGTGAGCGCGAAGCGAACACTAACAATGGGAGATACGGACACAAACGGATGGGACGGACACAAACCGACTGGACGAAATGCGGCTGCTACAGCAGCTTCGTCCCGCGCCACGTGAGTGTCCATTCGCGCATTTGGCCCGGTTCCAGCCAGTTCGGGTTGCGCCATTGGCCGAGTGCTTCTGTGAGGGAGTCCGGGGCGCCGATGCAGGGCTCGAAGGCGAGGTTGGAGTAGGCCTTCGCGCGCGGGAAGGGACTCCATCCGCCGCGGTTCAGCCAGAGGCCGAAGTGCGTGACATTGCGCGTGTCGAACGACACCTCCAGCCGCGCGTTCCCCTCCTCCACCGCCGCACGCCCCGTGCCCATGTCGACGAAGAGCTTGCACGCATACTTCCGCGCGATCTGATCGGGACTTCGAAAGTCGTGATTCTTCCCCGCCGCCACTGCGCGCGGCCACCGATGTTCCGCGCCCGGGCCGCCGAGCTCGATTCCATACTGTGACCAGACGCGCACGCGCGCGCCCTCGGGAAATTCGAGCCGCGTGTTCTTCGTCAACGGCAGCAGCGGATGCGCACTCCACAGGAACGGCAGCCGGTCGAGCCCATCGTTCGTCACGGCATAGTGCATCTCCACGCGATCCGCCGTCACGTAAATCGCGCGCGCGAAGCGATACGGCATCCGCTTCCCAACCCATCCGCACACCGCGTACGTTCCCTCGTCGAGCGTCTTGAGCTCGAAGGTCGTCGACTGCGACCAGAGCTCGCCATGATCCGGAAGCGCGAGCCCGCTGTACGCATTAGTCAGCGAGAGCGCCGCATACCGACCAGAGATCGCCGGCAGCGTACACGCCGCCACCGTCGGAAAGCACTCGTCGTAGCCGCCCGAGTCCGCTGTCTCGACATACGACGCGCCATCGATCGGCGTCTGATGCGCGATCACGTCGCTCGTCCACAGCCACTCGCGCCCCGCCATCTCCATACTCGCGATCTTCCCGCCGAGTGCGGGGATGATGACGACCTTCGTGGTGCCGGCGCGAAGCTCCGCTGATCCGAACACCGGACGCACCGCGGTCGTCACGCGATGCTCGCCGGATCGATGCCGCGCGTCGCGAACACTCGCGCAACCGTGTCGCCGATCTTGTTGTTTGGCGTGCTCGCGCCCGCCGTGAGCCCGACACGCACCGCGCCGTGCTCCGGCATCCATCCCGACACGATCTCCTCCGCGCGCCCGATCGGCTTGTGACGGATCGTCCCCGCCTCCGGATCCATCGCCTCCGCATCCTCGATGTGGTACGTCGTCACCCGCTCGGCACAGAGCGCCGCGAGCGAGATCGTGTTGCTCGAGTTGTAGCCGCCAACGACCACCATCACATCGAGCGGCTCCGCCAGCAACTCCTTCACCGCGTCCTGGCGCTCCTGCGTCGCGCTGCAGATCGTGTCGAACGACCGAAAGTCCGCTGCGCGCGCTTCCGCGCCCCGCGCGCGCTCGATCGCGTTGCCGACCTCCTCACCAATCGCGAGCGATTCGCTCGCGAGCATCGTCGTCTGATTCGCGACGCCAATGCGTCGCAGATGCAGATGGGGGTCGAACCCTTCCGACACCGCGGACGCGAACTTCGCGAGAAACGCGTTGCGATCCCCCCGCAGCTCGATGTAGTCGCACACCATCTTCGCCTCGGCCATGTCGCGCACGACGATCCAGTGCGCCCCCGGATGCTTCTCCGCCTGCGACGCCGTGGCGCGCGTTTCCTCGTGGTAGTGCTTGCCGTGGATCAGCGACGTCAGGCCGTCACGCGCATACGCCTCGACGCGCTTCCAGACATTGAGCACGGAACCGCACGTCGTGTCGACCATCACGCATCCCGATTCGCGCAGCGTCTGGAAGTCCTTCATCGGAACGCCGAACGCGGGGAGGATGACGACGTCCTCCGGCGTGATCGCGGAATAGTCGAAGCCGCCGGTGCCGGGAATGAGTATCTGGATCCCCATCCCGCGCAGCCGATCGTTGACGTGCGGATTGTGGATGATCTCGCCGACGAGGAGGATCCGGCGGTCGGGGAATTTCGTTCGCGTCTGATACGCGTATTCGACCGCACGCTCGACGCCGTAGCAGAAACCGAACTCGCGCGCGAGGCGAACGGTGACGTCGCTGGCGGTGAGCTCGTAACTCCTTGACTGAAAAAGATCTACGAGTCGTCCGGAGTAGTCGGTGGCGAGCGTCTCCTGGACGTCCGCCTTGAGGCCGAACCCCCTCCGGAAATACATCGCGCTCTCATTCGCGGCCATGCGTGCAATCTAGCCGTTCGCTGGGGGCCGCGAAACGCGCGTCAGAAAGTGACTCGTCGATGGATCATGGTAACGTCGCCGCTCTGCACCGGCACGACGTTCTTCGGTCGGCGCGGGGTGGACACGCCGGAGAGCGGCGCGATCCCTGCGGATTGCGCCGTGAGCTCGAGCGTTGTCTTCGCGCCGCGAGGCATCGTGAGCTCGAGCATGAAGCCGGAGTCGGGCGGCGCCGAGTAGGACATGACCCACTTGGGCGATGGGCGGCGGTAACGGGTGGTGTTGATGACGCGCCCATCGATGGACGCAGCCAGCACGATTCCGTCGGCTGCGCGCATTTCGATCTCCTGCGTACCCGGAGCGGCGACGATCCGGAGCGTCAGGCGGCGAGCGTCGGTGGTCGTCGAGTCGCGGAGGACGGTCGCCACTGGTGCAGTGAGCGGGATCCGGGGAACCGCCCGGACCGTCGTCGGCAGCTCGCGTCCGAGCACACGGGCGAGCCAGGCTGGTGGACCACCGGCCGGGGACTTTGGCGTGATGAGCTCAGCCGTCGGGCCGAGCACGGAGGCGCTCCAACTGCCTCGCTTCGCCAGCTCGGTGGGAGTGACGAGCCAGGCGTCGCTCGAGTCGGCGTCGGCTGCGTAGACGAGGAGCGACGGTACCGGATGGTCGATGGTGTTGCGCACCGTGGCCGCACCGACGATGAACAGCAGAACCGTCGCCGCGAGCACGAGCAGCGTCGCTCGCCACCGCCGGTTTCCTGCGATCGCCTCGAATTGCGGGGCGACCACCCAAGCGAGCAGTGGGATCAACACGCCCATGACGACGGCGCCGCCCGTCGTGAGACCGAGCAGAATGACGCCGATGCTGTAGATGATCGGCACCAGCAGCGCCATCGCGACGAAGGTCGCGGTCCAGAGCGAGACCGCCGAGATCGCGTCGTGACGGGCGACCAACAGGGCGGCAACCGTGGCGACGATCAGCGGCCACACGAAGAGGAAGCTGGCGCCGGGCGCCTTCCAGCTCACGAAGAGGGTAAGCAGCATCCAGACGACGAGCGCGCCGGCGTGGGTGCCTGCAGCGCTCCCCCAGCGGCGTACGAGCGCCCAGCAGGCCGCCGCGAGCGCGAGCGCGAGCAGCGCGATAGCCGCGGCGTAGATGGATCTGAAGCCCGGCGTCCCGCCCAGCGCGGCATGCAGGCGGTTCATTCCCATTCCGGCGAGCAACGCGACGCCGCCGCCGAGCGCCGCAGCGATTATCGTGGCGAGAACGCCGAGGATGAGGCTGCGGATCCAGTGGGGCTCGCGGCGACGGATGGAGATGAGCGTGAGCAGCACGAGAATGGCGCTCACGATCGCGAACGGACGCGCCGCGCCTTCCGGATAGAGCACGAGGCCGAGCACTGGGAAATCGAAGAAGACGGCATCGCCGCTCTTCGGGCGCGGGAGGGGACCGTTGGCGAGGGCGCGCGTGATCACGAGCGCCTGCGCGCCTTCATGCTGGATGCTTCCGGGGTTGAGCTGTGCGACGTTGTCCTGCGTGGTGTGGTATCGCTCGACGCCGTCGGCGTAGGCGAAGTTGAGCGCCGGCTGCCCGAGCAGCGCCACCTCAGATAGATCGGTGTCGTTCGGAAGCGTGCGATAGACGGTGACCATCAGCGACGTGCCGGAGACATCGGGCGCCGTTCGGAGAATGCGCACCAGATCGAGATTTCCCGCTCCCGTCTCGAACATGAAGGCGCGGCCCGTCGTGCCGCGCGCCTCGAAGTTGAGGGTGGCGGCTACGTCCTTCGCCCACCGATGCTCGCGAACGAACGCGGCCGCGCCGAGCAGGCCGGCTTCCTCGCCATCGGTGAAGAGTGCGAGGACGTCGTGCTTCAGTGGCGGTCCGGCGCGAAGCGCGCGGAGTGTTTCGAGCAGGAGCGCTGTTCCGGAGCCGTCATCACTGGCGGCGGGACCGGCGGGAACGCCATCGGTGTGGGCCATCAGAACGACGGCGGGGCCGCCCGGTGTGGTCCCCGGCATCCGCGCCACGATGTTGTGAATCCGCCCCACCGCCTGGTACCGCGTCCCGATGCCCGTGGCCTCCTGCACTTCCGCCGGAACGTGAAGCGCCGCGAGCTGGGAGAGTACGTAATCGCGTACGCGGGCCGCGTCGGCGCTGCCGATCGGGTGGGGTCGCTGCGCTATCTCCTTCACGTGCGCCATCGCCCGCTCGGCGGAGAACACCGTGGCCGGCGCAGTCGCGGCGACCGGGGCCGGCGGCCGGCTCGCGTGGAGTATGAAAGCGGCTGTCAGCACCAGCAGAACGACGAGACGCACTAGCGGTGACAGACGGACGGGGGCGGACATGTGGCGTTGGTGGTCGATGTCGGTGGAAGGAGCGAGTTGGGCGAAGATAACGCGCACTGCCCAGTACTGCGTCAGTGCTGGGGAAGCGGGGGCTACGGTATCCGTACGGGCTTTTTGGCTTCGACGGGGGACGGGGCGTCCCTTAAATTTCGGGGAAATGACCCCCGATCCGCCGGACACCGCCCCACTTCTTCGCCCAGCGCCCATCGCGAAGGGTGATGCGATCGGCATCGTGGCGCCGTCGTACGCGCCGCGCCCGGGATGGCTGCTGCGTGGCGTGAAGGCGCTCGAGCACGCGGGGTACGGGGTGGTGCTCGACCCCGAGATTGCGACCGGGCGGCGCTTCAAGCGGCTCGAGGATGAGCGCAGGGCCGAGAACTTCATGGGGGTGTGGCTGGACCCCAAGGTGAAGGCGGTGATCGGCGGCACCGGTGGCTACGGGGCCGTCCGCATGCTGCCGTATCTCGAGCCCGAGGTATTCCGGAGAAATCCGAAGATCTTCGTCGGCTACTCGGACATCACCGCGCTGCATCTGTGGATGATGCGGCGGTCGGGGCTGCGCACCTTCCACGGGCCGACGGTCGACGATCTCATCCCGAGCACGCGCGACATGACGATGGCGTCGCTGCTCACGGCGATGACGACGCCGCGACCCACGACGAAGATCGGACGCGGGATCGCGCGCGTGGTGCGTCCCGGGCGCGCGACAGGACGTTTGATCGGCGGCAATCTCTCGCTCGTGCAGCAGACGATCGGCACACCGTACGAGGTCGACACGCGCGACTCGATTCTCTTCCTGGAGGAGACGAGAGATCCGATGAGCGTGCTCGATGAGCGGCTCGTGCATCTGCGCGCGGCGGGGTTGCTGCGGCAGGTGCGCGGCGTGATCATCGGGAAGCTGTCGATCGACCGCTCGGAGGAAGATGAATTCGAAAACTTCCTTTTGGATCTGCTGTCGGATCTCGACGTCCCGGTGCTGACGGACTTTCCGGCGGGACACGAGGTGCCGAATCTGACGATCCCGATCGGGACGGATGTGGAGCTGGTGGCGGAGGAGACGACGGGGTGGATTACGTATCGCGAGGATGCGTTGACGGGGGGAGACACTCCAGCGTGATCGACGTGATGCGGCGGATATCGCGACGCTCGATGTCGAGGCTGGGGCCGATCGAAACGGGAAGTGCGGCGATCACACCGTGATTCCGGTGGCCCGCGCGGTATGTGATTGACGCGGTGGGGCCAATCTGGTACGGCGACGGGGAGCGCGAGCCGGAGCTGCTCGCTTGCGCGTACGAGGCGAGCTTCGCGTGCGCGTTCGACGAGGGAACGGCGCAGTTGTACCGGCGGACGCTCGAGCCGGAAGACCTGTAGCGGGGCGCTCGACGAGCGGTGCTTCGTATTGACCACTTCCCGTGTGACAGCGTAAGCTCAAGAAGAGGTAATCGCTCGCCGAGCTGGCGTTGAGTCTCGACGGTGCATTGTCCATCCGGGAGATGCTGTGCGACTGGCTGAATTTATCGAGACAAACTCCGACCCCATTCAACTCGAGTGGGTCGCATTTGCCAAATCGTGTGCTCCTGCCGCCAAGTTGATGGACGAGGCTGCGCTCCGCGATCACGCCTTGGAGATGTTGAAGGTGATCGGTGCCGATCTGCGAACATCGCAAACCGCCACTGAGCAATTCGAGAAGTCCAAGGGAAACGCTGACACGACCCCTGCCGAGCCGGATACACCGGCTGAAGTGCACGGCGCTGGCCGCGCCTGGAGCGGCTTTACCGTGGGCGAGATGGTATCGGAGTACCGCGCATTGCGCGCGAGTGTCATCCGTCTGTGGATCAGGGCGTGCGGCACGCTCAGCGGCACTGACCTCGATGATCTGGTGCGCTTCAATGAGGCGATCGATCAAGCGATCGCGGAATCGATCGCGCGGTACACCGAGGATCTCGATCATTCCAAGGAAATGTTTCTCGCCGTACTCGGCCACGATCTGCGCACGCCGCTCGGTGCCGTCCTCATGTCGTCACAATTCATGCTGGACTCGGGCCAGCTGGTCGAGCCCAATTTCACGCTCATCACGCGGATCGCACACAGCGCCAACCGCATGAATCACATGGTCGACGATCTCCTCGACTTTACGCGCAGTCAATTGGGCTCGGGCGTGCCGATCGTGCGTGCAGACATGAACATTGAGAAGGCGGCCCGGCACGCCGTTGATGAGATAGAGGCAGCGCAGCCCAACTGCGTGTTCGAGATGACCACGTCCGGGAACGTGAACGGCACATGGGACGAGGCGCGCTTGAGTCAGGTGTTCGCGAATCTCCTCGGCAACGCGGCACAGCACGGAGCCCCCGGGAGCCCGATCAGCATCAACCTTCGTGGCGAGCCCGAGGAGGTAGTGGTGGTCGTGCACAATTTCGGAACGGTCATTCCCCCCTCGGAGATTTTCGGGATCTTCAGTCCGTTCAAGAGACTCAAGGCTGGCGCGTCCGCGGCGCCAGACTCGAGCAATCTGGGACTCGGACTCTTCATCGCCGATCGCGTCGTGCATGCACACAGCGGGACGATTGACGTGCGCTCCTCCGCGGATGCCGGCACGTCGTTCACCGTACGTCTCCCGCGCAACCCTACAGCCCCGCCCGCGCCGCTTCGACCGACATCACGTACGGATCGACGAGCGACCTCAACTCGGGCGGCAGCGCCACCTTCCTGAGCGCGATGTCCACGCACACCAGTACCAGATGCGCGGCCGCGATTATTGTCTTCCGGTCGTCGCGGAACAGGTCGACGTTCAACGTCACCGAGGTGCGGCCGATGCTGCTGAAGTAGGCCGCGACCACGATCGGGTCGTCCAGCCGCGCCGGCGCGTAGTACTCGACGTGCATCACCTTCCGTGGCAGCCACACTTTGTACTGTGCGTGCAGCTTGCTCAGCGGGGTACCGAGCGAGCGGTAGAGGTCCGTCTCGGCGATGTCGAGAAAACGGGTGTAGGCGCTATAACGGGCGATGCCGGCGAGGTCGATGTCCTCCCAGCGCACGTAATCTGTCGTTACAAACGGGGTCTTGGCAGTCATGGGGGGAATCTACCCCAGGCCGTTGCACCCTGCGAGAATTCACCATGCGGCGGCGGAACTTTCGCCCTCGCCGCGGGCTTCAAAATGGCACGGCCGCACGCAGGCCGGCGACACCACCAATGCGGAGTAGCCCCTCATGTCCGAGCGCAATGGCGCGATCAAGCCGATCGCGATCTATCACGAGCACCCGGACTGGTTTCGCCCGCTCTTCGCCGAGCTGGATCGGCGTTCGGTGCCCTACGATCGCCTCGACGCCGCAGCGCACACGTACGATCCGTCCGAGACCTCGGTTCCGTGGTCGCTCGTCTTCAACCGCACCTCGCCCTCCGCGTATCTTCGCGGACATGGCCAGGCGACCTTCTATACGCTCGACTGGCTTCGCCATCTCGACCGCATCGGCGTCCCCGTCGTCAACGGCGCGCAGCCGTACACCGTCGAAATCTCGAAGGCGATGCAGCTCGATATCCTTCGCGAGCTCGGGCTGCCGTTCCCGCGCGCGCGTGTGATCAACCACGCGAGCGTGGCGCCGCGCGCCGCGCGCGGGCTCCGCTTCCCGGTGCTCGTCAAGGCGAACATCGGCGGCAGCGGCGCGGGAATCACGCGCTTCGACAACGAAGCGTCGCTCGCGAAGGCCGCCGCGGACGGCACCATCGACCTCGGCATCGACAGCGTCGCGCTCGTACAGGAGCAGGCCCCGCTGACTGATGCGCACATCACGCGCGTCGAAGTGCTCGGCGGGAAATTCCTCTACGCCATCGATGTGTATCCCGACGTCGGCTCGTTCAACCTCTGCCCCGCCGACGTTTGCCAGACCACGGATGGCCGCGAGCTCGTGCGCGGCGCGTGCGCGGTCGATCTCGCCAAGAACGGAATGCGCGTGGAAGCGGCGCATCCACCGAAGGAGATCATTGCGCAGGTCGAGAAGATCTCCGCGCACATCGGCCTCGACATCGGCGGCATCGAGTATCTCGTCGATTCGCGCGACGGGAAGCACTACTTCTATGATGTAAACTGCCTCTCGAACTTCGTCGCCGACGCCGTGAACGTCGTCGGCTTCGATCCGTTCGCGCGGCTTGCAGACTACCTCGAAGAACGCGCGGGCTTCCGCAAGTCGCTCGTCGGTGCCGCCTGATGCGCTATGGCTACTGGATGCCGGTGTTTGGCGGATGGCTTCGCAACGTCGCCGATGAAAAGATGGACGCGAGCTGGGAGTACACGAAGAAGCTCGCGATTCGCAGCGAGGAGCTCGGCTACGACCTCACGCTGGTGGCCGAGCTTTTTCTGAACGACATTAAGGGAATCGATGCGCCGTCGCTCGATGCGTGGTCGACGGCGGCCGCGCTCGCGGCGGTCACGGAGAAGCTCGAGCTGATGGTCGCCGTGCGTCCGACTTTTCATCTTCCCGCGATTTTCGCGAAGCAGGCCGCGAACATCGATCAGATCTCGGGCGGCCGGCTCTCGCTCAACCTCGTCTCGTCGTGGTGGAAGGACGAGGCGCGGCGCTTCGGCGTCCGCTTCGATGAGCACGACGATCGCTACGCGCGCACCGAAGAGTGGCTCGGCATCGTGAGCGGCGCCTGGCGCGACCACCAGCTGTCGCACGAGGGGAAGTACTACACGGTCGACGAAACGATCGTCGAACCCAAGCCCGTCGCTCGCGGCGTGCGCACGCGGCCAACGGTGTGGGCCGGCGGCGAGTCCGAGGCCGCGAAGACGCTGATCGCGCGCGACTGCGATGCGTACGTCATGCACGGCGATCCACCGGAGCGCATCGCGCCGAAGGTCGCGGACCTGAAGGCTCGGCGCGAGGGATTCGGGAAGCCGCCGATGCAGTACGGGATGGCCGCCTACGCCATCGTCCGCGACAGCGACGCCGAGGTTAAGAAGGAATTGGCGCGCATAACCAACGTGTCGGAGGGGACACCCGGCTACGGGAACTACCGCGATTGGATCGCGAATACCAAGTTGGAGCAGCAGGTGTCGCTCGAGGACTACTCGGTCTCGAATCGCGGTTTGCGCGCGGGGCTCGTCGGCACTCCGGAGCAGGTTGCGGATCGCGTGCGCGAGTTCGAGGCGGTTGGTGTGGACCTGCTCCTCCTCCAGTGCAGCCCGCAAGTCGAAGAGATGGAACGCTTTGCGGAGCAGGTCATGCCGCTTGTAGCTGAGCAGCGGCTTGCGCTGAGCTGAGGCCCGTTATTACCATGGCGCTCGAGATGCGGGGATCCTGCGAGAAGTGCCACGCGTCGACGGCTTCCGACGACCGCGCGTTCATTTGTTCCTACGAGTGCACGTTCTGCGAATCGTGCGCGACCGAGATGAAGGGAGTCTGTCCGAACTGCGGCGGCGAGCTCGTGCCGCGTCCGCGGAGAAGATGAGCAGCTTCGCACTTACCTCCAACCGTCCCTAACATGACTCCGAAAAAGTCGATTCTGTGCACGGCGATCGGCGCAGTCCTTTTTGTCGGAGCATGCAGCGACTCGTCGACGCAGCCCGGCACCGGTTTGACCACGACACAATTACAATCGATGACGAAGTCGCTGACGTATCTATTGAGCGTTGGGATGGGCGCGATCACCGCAAGCGTCAAGGCGTCCCCGACCCTCGATGCGAGACGAGTGTTGGCCATAGAGTTTCCGTTCGGCGGTCCCGCGGCGTGTCCTGAGGGCGGCCGCGTGGGAGTGAACGGGATCTTTACCAGTGACTCGGCGGGCAACGGCATCTTTATCCTGACGGATACTCTCGTCGACTGCGCAGTGAAGGACGATCACTCGAATATCTGGACCTTCTCTTCAGAGCCCAGCATTGCTGCGACGATCACCGAGTTGTCCAACATTCATGGCGATACGATCGACCTGTCGCATTCCACCCTCCTTGAAACCGATAGCGGGAGCGTTCACTACTCCACTGGATCCCTATCCGGCACGTGTCCGATTCAGCTGTCGAGCAGAATCGAGGTATCGAAGGGAGTTCCCACCGCGGATTCCGCCACATTGTCGCTCAGCACGGCGGGCACAATTTGCGGTCACACTGTGACACGCGATACGGCGTCCACGATCGGCTACGTCCCCGGGCTGTTTTAAACGCCTCTATGGCGAGCGCAGCGCCAGCATTGCCGCATACCGCCGCCATGACACTCGTTATATTTGAGTCATACCTTTGGCTGCTGGTGAATGGTGCGCGATCCAAACACTGCTCAATCCCGCCGCACGTTTTTCAAGGCCTCCGCGCTCGCCGCTGTCGCGATAGCGACCGTCGGAAAAGTCGCCGCTGCCGCGCAACTGCTCGCCGGCCCCGGCAACGAGCCCGATGACGACGTGAAAAAGGTGCTGCGCGACAAGTTCGGCGCGCGCACGATTCGCGAGGGGCACGTGACGCTCGACGTCCCCGACGTCGCCCCGGACAGTCGCGAGGTACCGCTGCTCATCGAAAGCGACCTCCCGATGACGCCGGACGACTTCGTGAAGGGCTT
>JBDSHG010000130.1:0-5395 GCA_039918615.1 Gemmatimonadaceae bacterium
TCGGTGTTCTCCGGATGCATCATGTTCACGATGCCTCCGGGAAGCTCGACCTTCGTGTGGGCGATGACGAAGCGCCGCTCGAGCTCCTTGACGAGCGACCGTCCGCGCAGCACGGTCGTCACAGCGAGAAGTGCGAGGCGAGCTGCGCGTCGTCGGAGAGCAGGATCGCGTTCACCATCTCTCCGGCCTCGACGCGCGGGCGCTCCTCAGGAATCACGAGCAGCGCGTTCGCCACCGACATTGACGTGAGAATTCCGGATCCCTGCGGCCCGGTGAGACGCGCGCTCAGCGTGCCGTCGGACTTCACACTCACGATCGCGCGCAGGAAGTGCGTGAGCGCCGCGCCGATCTTCACCGGCTCCTCGAGCGTTACGGGAATCGGCCGCCGGAACAGGCGAGTGTGGCCCAGCATGCGGCGCATCACCGGCCGCACGAAAAGCTCGAAGGTCACCATCGTCGAGACCGGATTTCCCGGGAGCCCGATCCACGGCATCTTCCCGAGCCATCCGAAGCCGAGTGGCGCGCCCGGACGCATGCGCACCTTCCACACGTCGAGCGTGACGCCCGCCTCCGCGAGCACGGGGCGCAGGTAGTCGAACTCCCCCGCCGAGATGCCTGCCGACGTGATGAGCAGGTCGCACCCCGCGGCGCGGTCGATGCGCGCGCGAATGTCCTTCGGATCATCGCGCGCGACACCGAGGTTGACGGGGATGCCGCCGTTGAGCCGGATGAGCGAGTGCAGCGTGTAACTGTTCGAGGTGATGATCTTTTTTCCATCGAGCGCCTCGGTGAAGCGATCGAGGTCGACGATCTCGTCGCCCGATCCGAAGAATGCGACGCGCGGTTGGCGATAGACGTCCACCGACGACGCGCCGACCGACGCGAGCACGCCGATCTGCGCGGCGCCGATCGGCTGCCCGCAATCGAGGACCATCGTGCCGGTGGTGATGTCTTCGCCGCGATGCCGCACGTTGCGCCCCGCATCGCGATTGCTGCGAATCGAGACGCGCTCGATTCCGCCGTCGGTATCCTCGAGGCGGATGACTGTGTCGACACCCTCCGGCAGCGGAGCGCCGGTCATGATGCGCGTGCAGCTCCCCGCTTCCACTGCTCGCGACGGGAATGCACCCGCGGCGACGGTCTCCAACACCGCGAGCGACACCGGCTTCGCCACACTCGCGCCCTCGACGTCGGACGCGCGGAGCGCATAGCCATCCATCGCGGAGTTGTCCCACGCCGGGAGCGTCAGCGGCGAGATGACGGGCGTCGCTAACACTCGGCCCAGTGCATCGAGAAGTGCCACGCGCTCGACGCCAAGCGGCTCGATCCCCGCAGTGATGCGCGCGACGGCATCCGAAACGGTGAACACTAGTGCGCGTCGCGAAGCTTGAGCGACGCCATCATCACGGCGATGCGATTTTGCACGCTGTCGACTGACGACTGCTTCACGATCCAGTTGTTCGCGAGCAGGCTGAAGATGAGCGTGTGGTTGTCGGCGGTGATCGCGTAGCCGGAGAGCGATCGCGCGTTCGCGATGGACCCCGTCTTCGCATGGATCGTTCCGACGGCAGCGGTGCCGAGCATGCGATGCTCGAGCGATCCATCGACGCCGGCGATGGGGAGCGCATCGTAGAATACGTGGAATGCCGTGTCCGCGCGGACCTTGTCGAGCACGCGCACGACCGTCTCGGGGCTCAGATAGTCGAAGCGCGAGAGACCGCTGCCATCGCGAATGAGGTAGCCGTCGGCGGGCGCGCCCCAGTTCGCCAGCTGACGTTCGACCACCGCGCGGCCGCTGTCCGCCGAGCCGCTTCCCGTCTTCTCGAGTCCGAGCGTCTTGTAGAGGATCTCCGCGATCTGGTTCTGCGATGGCTTCTCGAGCGCGGAAAGGATCTCGCGGAGCGGAAGCGAGCGCACGGTGAAGAGCGCGCGCATCTTCGCGGGATCGTACGGGAGCGCGTCGATGTTGCTCGTCCCCCAGCGCCCCGTGCCGACCGCGATCCCGCGAGACCGGAGCGCCTCCGTCAGCGCCGTGACATAGGCGCCGCGAAAGCTCGGGTACACGTAGATGAGCGTGTCCGTGGATGTCTTGAGCCTTCCACGCAGGATGAACGCGTTGCGAAGCGAATTGAAGTCGAGGCGGAGATCGCCGGTATCGGGGGTGGCCCCCTTCGTCATGTCGAGCACGAACGGATACTTGCGCGAGGGAGCCGTGACGAAGCTGTCCGGCGCCATTCCCGGCTTGCCGTGCGCGATCAGCGTGCCGAATCCCTCGTTGAAATACAACGCGTCGACGCCCGCGCCGTAGTCCTCGCCGAGATCGTCCCACGACCACCCGAAGCCGATCGTCGTATCGGGGAAGACCTCGGGTCCCGCGCGAATGCCGTCGGTGATCGCCACGATCCCGTGTGCGCGCAGCGAGTCCGCGATGTCGTAGAGCGGCTTCATGGCATCGCCGCGCATGTGATCGCTGATGGTCGGATCGCCGCGCCCCGTCACGATCAACGCGCCCTCGAGGGTGTCGCGCTTCATCGTCCCCGCCGCCTCGAAGCTCGTGCGATAGGTGTAGTCCGCTCCGAGCTGCGCGAGCGACGTCGCCCCGGTTACGATCTTCATGTTCGATGCGGGCATGAAGAGCTTCCCCGCATTCAGCGAGTACAGCGTGTCGCCCTTCTCCGGATCGACTACCAGCACGCCGAAGTGCGCGTTGCGGAACTCTTGCTGCGCGACCATGGAATCGATCTCGTGCCGCAGCTGCGCACGCGAGACGATCTGCATCGGCGCCGCACCAACCTCGCCTGCGGTCGTCTTCCCCGCGCCGGGAGCGCTCTTCGCTGCTCCTGTCGCGCACGCCGCCACTGTCACCACCATCGGAGCCAACAGTCGAACGATCTTCATGCGCGCATCACCCTGGTTTCAATGAGGTCGGCCAACGTCGTGAGCCACTCCGGATCCGAGAAGAGCACCACCGGCACGTTCGCCGTCATGGTTGCATCGTCGGTTGCGATCGCGACGTAATGTGCACTCGCCGCCGACGTCGCATCGTACAACGGAGTCTTCCCCGTTTCCCTGCGCCAGATCTCGATCTTCGGAAGTGCCGCGGCCTTGAAGCCCTCCGCGATCACGATGTCCGCGTTAGTGAGATACTGCTCCGCGATCTCCTCCGGCCCGCGCTCCTCCGTCCACCGCTCGACGAGCGCAAATTTGTCCGGGCTCACCATCGCCACCCGCTCGGCGTGCCCCTCGTGATAGTGCTTGTACGTGTCGGTCGTCGACGGATCGATGTTGAAGGTGTGCGAGCCGTGCTTCATCGTCATCACGCGATGTCCGCGCCGATGCATCTCGGCCGCGAGCTTCACCGTGAGCGTCGTTTTCCCCTGCTTCTTAGTTCCGATGATCGTCACGATCGGCGGTCGAGGCATATTGCTCCGCGAGCGCGAGCTCGTCCGGTGAGTTGACGTTCATGAAGAGCCGATCAGGATCGCCGTACTTTTGCACTTCCTCCGCCGGGATGCGGGCGACGCGCACCTGCTCGAAGAATCCGATCACGCGTCGGTCATCGGCGTCGATCGAACGCTCGATCGGCGCGATGCACGCCGGCGAATAGTACGCACAGAGCGGCTCGAGCCCGCGCCGCGACGACCCGCTCTCTGGCGCGACGACGTCCGCTTCCTCGCCCAGCGCACGGAGCTCCGCGAGCAATTCCTCCGGCACGAAGGGCATGTCCCACGCGACGACGATCACCGCGGTCTTCGCATGCACCAGCGCCGCGTGGATCCCGCCCAGGCTGCCGATTCCAGGGCGCACATCGCTCGCCACGCGCACTCCCGGGAGCCACTCCGAGGCAGCTGGATCGTTTGCGATGAGCAGGAGCGAGTCCGTGACCGCGCCAAGCACCCTGGCCACACGATCGATGACGCGCTCGCCGTGAACGCGCTCCAGCCCCTTCGGACGTCCGCCGTACCGCGATGCCTGCCCGCCCGCCAGGATCACGCCGGTGCATGCTGCGCTCACGTCTGATGCAGTTGTGGTGTGCCGCTGACCGCGCGTCCCACGATTCCCATCCCCGTCGCCTTCGCGATGTCCACCGCCATCGTGCTGGGCACCGACGGCGTGGCCACGAGCCCCATGCGTGCACGCGCAGCCTTGAACGCGAGCTCGCCCGAGATGCGTCCGGTCACCAGGAGAATGAGATCCTCGGGACTCTTTCCATCGAGGATCGCCGCGCCTATCACCTTATCCACCGCGTTGTGCCTCCCGATATCCTCGGCGTGGTACAGGAGCGTCTCGCCGTCGGTGATCGCGGCTGCGTGGATGCCGCCCGTTTCCTTGTAGTGCGTGCCGCGCGCGAAGAGCTCCTTGAAAAGCGCGCGCATCCGCGCGACATCAACCAATGGCAACGCCGACTTCCGGCGCGGAAGTGAGCTGAGTGAGCCCAGGATGGTCGTGACCGCCCCGCATCCCGACGCGAGCACGCGTCTGCGATCACTCGCCTCCACCGTCTGAAAGCGTTCCGCGGGGACGTCGACCCAGAAGCCAAGCTCCTGCGCACACGGGCGCATCTTCAGGATGTCGGCGGCGGTGTCGATGTAGCCCTCGCCGTGCAGCCATCCCACCACGAGCTCGTCGAGCCGCTCGGGGGTGCACATCCACGTCACCGCGGGCGCGCCATTCACCTCGAGCCAAACGGGCGCCTCTTCCACCGCGTCGAGCGAGACGGCCGGATTGGTCATCCGCGAAATATACCGCGATTCGGGAGCCAAGCGGGCAAAAACGGGTGCTACACCGGGCCCGTATACTCCGACGAGATCGTGGCGTCCTCGCGTACGATCACGCTCGTCACGCTGGCGGAGCCGGTGAGTTCCGCAGCCACGCGCTCGTAGATGAAGCGCGCGAGATTCTCCCCCGTTGGGATCAGCTTGCCGTCTGCGAATTCGGGGAGTTGCGCGGTAATGTCGGCGCCGTGGAAGCGCGAACGGACCTCGATATCGAGCAGCTTGTCGAGCGCACCGAGGTCGACGACCATTCCCGTTTCCTCATCGAGCGGGCCGCTCACGGTGATGTCGCACGCGTAGTCGTGCGAGTGCGCCGTGGTCGCTGCGCCGAAGCGCTGCTCATTGCGCGGCCCGCTCCAGTCGGAGCGCCAGTAGCGATGCGTGGCGGTGAACGAAACGCGGCGCGTGAGCGAGTACACGCGCTAGCTCCTCACGCGCACGATGTGCGGGTGCACGTGCCCTCGTCGATCAGGCGTCGCGTCCTTCCGGAGTCGGCTCATCCGGCGGGATCCACGGCACACCATTTTCCATCACACTCTCCATGTTCCGCGTGCCGTAGAGCGACGCATCATCGTTGTCCGTCGCCCGCTGCGCCTCGTCGTCGGTTGCGGAGAGATCGC
>JBDSHG010000131.1:0-28953 GCA_039918615.1 Gemmatimonadaceae bacterium
TGAATGCCGCCAGGTCGCCTGATCCAGCGGACGCCGTCACCGTTTGAATGCGGCACGCTCCCTCATGCGCCACGCTATAGCGTCCTGTGACGCGTGCGATATCGGCGACTTCGCCGAGGGAGACCACCCGGCCACCCAAGGTTGCGAGCGGTATTTGCGCGAGATCCTCAGGCCGCGAGAGACGTCCTTGGTTGATCTTCACCACCACGTCCGTCGCGCGATTGCCTTCGAACACCTGCGCCACTCGCTCGCCCTGTGTCGCAGTCTCCACCGCGGAGAGCGCGTCGAGCGCTGGGATACCCGCACTCGTCAGGGCCTGTGGCTTGAGACGGACGAGCACCTCGGGCGATACTGCGGCCGCGCTGGACTGGACATCTACAGCACCGGGCACTCGGCGTACGAGGGCGTCAATCGTTCGGGTCGCCGCATCGAGACTGTCGAGATTGTCACCGAAGATTTTGACGACGAGGGGAGCCGTGCTTCCGGAGAGCGTTTCTTCGATGCGCTCCGTGAGATAGGGCATAATGAGGAAGTGGGCGCCGGGAAACGTATTGACCACGCGGCGAAGGTCAGCCTGAAATCGCGCCGCCTCTGCACCCGAGAGCGGGACGAGATCGACCTCCATCTCACTATAGTAGGGCCCGTACGTGTCCTCTGCAGCTTCGGCACGACCTGCACGCTGCGCCACGGAGCGGATTCGCTTATCGTGTCGGAGCGACGCAGTCACCGCGTTCCCGATGCGAATCGACTCATCGAGGGAAGTGCCTGGGACGGCGGCCATGTGCAGCCGCAAGTGCCCCTCATTGAACTCGGGTAGGAAGCTGCCGCCGAAAAAAGGTACCATGACTACTGCGACCACGATCAGTACTCCCGAGGCAGCGATGATCATTCCGGGATGCTGCTGAAGTGAGGAGAGCTGACGCGTATAACGCACTTTGAGCCACTCGACCAATGGCGAGTCGCCCCCGTGTCCCGTGCGCCGCGCGAGCATTACGAACGCCAGTGCAGGTGTCACCGTGAGGGCCACCAACAGGGAGGCGAGGATTGCAAAGAGGTAGGCCAGGCCGAGCGGACGAAAAAAGGCTCCCTGCACTCCGGTGAGTCCAACCACCGGGATAAAAACGAGCGCGACCAAGAATGTCGCGTAGACGACGCTCGAGCGCACCTCGACCGATGCGTCGAATACCACCTGCGAAAGTGGCTTGGGATCCGCGCGTGACCTATTTTCTCGTAATCGGCGACCAATATTCTCGACATCAATGATCGCGTCGTCCACGACTTCACCTATGGCGATGGCGAGTCCGCCAAGAGTCAGCGTGTTGATCGTGAGTCCGAGCGCATCGAGCACGACGATTGCCGCAAGAAGCGAGAGTGGGATCGCCGTCAACGAAACGGCCGCAGCACGAAGATCTGCGAGGAACAGCAGGAGCACGATCGCGACCAGCACGCCACCGATGAGGAGCGAATGCTCGACGTTGAGGAGCGCGACGTCGATGAACTTCGAGGGTTGAAAGAGTGCGGGATGCAGTTTGATCTCTTCGGCCTCAATGGCGGGACGCATAGCATCGAGGGCATGCGTCACGCCGGCAGCAACCTCTCGCACGTTGGCACCCAGTTGCGCGTCGACCACCAGTTGCACGGCATCCTGGCCATTCACCGTCGCAGCTCCCACGCGAGGCTCCGAGCCCTCAATCACGTGCGCAATGTCTCCAATACGAAGCACCGCCGGTCCATCGGCACGGATGACGCTTTGCGCCAGCCGCTCGACCGTCGCCTGTTGTCCCTCCGTGCGTACGGAGATTTGCTCGTTCGCATTACTGATCGCGCCAGCTCCGCGCACGCCCGTCGCCCGTTGCGCTGCGCTCACTACGTCCGTCATCGTGAGGCGGTAGCTGCGAAGACGTAGCGGATCCACCTGTATTTGGAGCTGTCGCACGTCGCCGCCGTGCACCGTCACTCGCGCCACTCCCGGAACGGCGAGCAGCTCCGGCCGCAGAGTCCAGTCCGCGTACGTCCTGAGGTCGCGAAGCGAACGCGCGCCGGACGTGAGTCCGAGGACGAGCACTGTCCCCGTCGACGAGGTGAGTGGGGTGATCACGGGCGCTCGGGCGGCCTGCGGGAGTGCGCCGCTCAACTCTGCGAGTCGCTCTGCCACAGATTGGCGCGCGCGGTAGATATCGGTCCCTTCGCCGAAGATAGTGGTAATGGCGGAGAGCCCCTGGATCGACTGGGACCGCACCGAAGCGATACCCTGCACGCCGTTGATTGCGTTTTCGATCGGTCGCGTCACGAGAATCTCCACCTGCTCGGACGTGAGCCCGGGCGCCTCGGTCTGAATGCTCACTTGTGGCGGCGCAAACTCGGGAAAGACGTCATACCTGGTTCGTGTGAGAACGAGAGTTCCGTAGAGCACGAACGCTGTGGCCAGCGCGATGACGATTCCGCGGTGGCGGACCGAAATCCGTACGATGGCATTCAGCATTGAAAGCCCTTCCGGGTTGCGCAATGCCCACGCAGGCGTGCGGGAAGACGAGTGTTCCTACTGTTTCTTGGCATCGTCATCGTCCCCCGCCTGCAGGTGCGTCCGGAACTCTTCGGACAGCAGTTGTTGCGCTCCGCGCGTCACCACGAGGTTGCCGGGCTCGAGTCCGGATGACACAGTCGTCACCACGAAGCCACCCATCACGGGGTGATCGGTCATCACGCGGACCCTGACGTAGCTACGAGGCCGGCGCTCGACGAATGCCCATGCGAGCCCCTCCCACTGAATGATCGCGGCGTCGGGCACCACCACTTCCGCGCGCGCGCGCTGCGAGGAATCGGCTGACCCCCCAGTGGTCCGCGTGTCTGGCGCCGATGCCGTGACCGGCGTCCCCGGGCGCGCGCCGGCCCACGCGTGGTCGAGCCGGTAGAGGTAGATTGGCATCCGCGTGAGACTGTCTATCTCGGCGGCGCCGCCTACGAACCGCGCCCGCGCCGTCGAAGTCTCCCCTGCCAAAGGAGACACAGTAAGTGTTCTCGGCGGAACGTTCCCGAGCTCCGGGCGCCACACAATACGGGCGAGCGGCGTGGCGAAGTCGGCGATTGCGAGCAACTCCTGTCCGGCCTGCACCAACTCGCCTGGTTGCGCACCAACGCGGACGATGGTGCCGCTACGCGGAGCCGTCAGTGGCGCGGCATCCGAGACGGTGCCGAGTACCTGTCTGGCTGAGACCCGTGCCCCGAGCGCCGGCCACGCTGTACTCGTGAGACGGCCAGGCACGGCCGCTCGTATCGTCGAGTTTCGCGCGGGATCGGTGACGAGCTCGCCCGAGAGCCGGACGGTCGCGAGACCGGCGGCGCCAGCATCGGATCGCGTGCCCTCCTTCCCGATAGCACGAATTGGCGCAACGCCAATATCTGTTCGCGATGCCGATTCGTCGCCCAACACGATGGCGGCTTCATCGCCGAGCGCAACGACACGGCTCGTGGGTTCTCCAGTAACCACATGGTCTGCCTCGCTCACGCCGGAGCGCTTGTGCCGGACCACGGCCCCACCGACGACCAGGATCAAGAGAAGTGTGGCTATGGTCGAAACGATGATCGTTCGGCGATGTGCAGTCATTTTCGATACTCTGGGCGATCGACGTGAGCACGCGGTACCGGAGGCGTCGCGGTCGTGAGCGATGTGAGTGAAACAAGATCTGGCCAGCGAGGCCCGCCTGCCGGCCACACACCGAGCGCAGACACGAAAGCGGCGCTCGCTTCGAACATGTGTTGCTCGGCGGCATGTTGCGAGCGCGTCGCTCGGAGTACGGCGACGCGGGCAAATGCCACTTCGGTCTGACCGGTTTCGCCGCGGGCGTACGACGCCTGAGCGATTCGCAGCGATTGTTCAGCGGCGTCGACGAGCGCTCTCGTTGCCTCTGTTGCGCGCGACGCGTCGCGGCATGCAGCGGCCGCGGAATCCACGGCAACGAGAATACTATCCTGCATTGTCTCAACTCGAGCGGCTTGCATGGCGCGGCGCGCCCGCGCTTCCGCGATTGGACCTTTGTTCAAGGAACGCAGGAAGCCAGGAGTGCTGAGCGAGAGGATCCACCGTAAAATCCCCTGGTCCCACGCGAGCCCGGGGCCAATCGTGAGATCTGGGTACTGTCGCGCGATTTCGACGCGCAGATCTTTCTCGGCGACAGCGTAATCGGCAAGCGCTGCTCCCATGTCATATCTCGTATGCAGCGCGAGCGACCCGAGCGAGTCGAAGTCCACCGAGGCGCGAGAATCGCATTGGGTGAAGGCGCCGATGCGCAGTGCGAGTGAGTCGACTGCGCGGAGCGGAACTGCCAAACTACGCGCGACGTCGAGGCGCGCCATGGTTCGCACTCGCCGCATCGCAACCGCGACCACGAGCGCCATGCGCTCGTCGGATTCGGCCTGCGCAACATCGGCGAGGGTAACCCGCCCCTCACTGTAGCGAGCGCGTACCAAGGTGAGCAATTCAGCGAGCGCTGTGTGTTCACGCTCCGCGTCGTCCATCTCGCGATCTGCGCCGATCGCGTGGACGGATGCCTGCGTGGTCGTGACCGCTCCGATCTGCCATGCCTCGGATTGGAGGCGAAGCGTGGAGGCCAGCGTAAGCGCGCGGGCGCGGGCTCTACGGGCCGCGCGCTTCCCGCCAGTCTCGAGTGTCAACCCCGATGTCACCGAAACGCTCCACGGCGTCGACTTTCCCTCGTCGGTCCGGGTTGCGCGACTCACATCGGTGGACGCCGTCACGCCCGGTAACTCCTCGGCCGTAACTTCCGTTGCGCGGGCGAGATTGACGGTGGCGACTTGCTCGCGAATCTTTGGGTGGAAATAGAGCGCGGCAAGTGCGAGCTGTTGTGGAGACCAGCCACCAGCTATGCCACTTGCGTTTTGCGCGGCAAGAAATCGCTGGACCGTGGAATCATCGAGGTTGCGGTGAAGAAAGCGGTCGACGGTGGGTTCGGCGAGCGGTACTGGCGCGTATCGCTGATATTGCGCGCACGCCGTCAGCGTCGCCAAGAGCACCAGCGACAGTCGTGCGACGATCGCGCGAGACATGCGGAAACCGCCCCTCGTACCGGACGATCTCACGCGAGCTGTTGGGGATTATGCGACTTTGCCATTCCGCCTGAGCATACCATGCGGTCTGGTGGCAGCGCCTGACCGTTGGATTACAATATCGACAGGTTGCTCCAGGCTATGAGTGTCCACGCATCCCTCTCTCATCCGTGGACGCCGGTTGCGGGTGTGAAATGAGAAGTTCTATCCGCGTTCCGCGACCCTCGCTGCTCTCGGCGCGAACGTAGCCGCCATGCAGTTGGGCAATGCCCTGCACGATGGCCAGCCCCAGACCTGCGCCGTTGTCGTCGGTTCCAAGATCCGAGTGCGCCCGAAAGTAGCGATCGAAGATGTGGGAGAGTTCACTGGCGGCGATTCCCACGCCCGAGTCCTCGACGATGAGAGCAACCCCAGCGTCCGTCTCGCGAGCAGAAAGCCAAATGCTCCCGCCTTCCGGAGTGTGGGCCAATGCATTGGCGACGAGATTGACCAAGGCGCGACGCACGAGCGTGCGATCGCCAGTCATCACGAGGTTCGAGGCCGCATCGCATTTGAGCTGGACGTTCCCAGCTTCGGCCAGAGCATCCATAAAATCGCACACCGACTGCAGCTCAACCGCTGATTCAAGCGTGTCGCGTGCTACTGCGGATCGCGGATCCTCTGCGCGCGCGAGGAATAACATATCATCGATCATTCGCCGGAGACGCTCCACCTCCTCCAGGTTGGATCCGAGTACCTCGCGGTATTCCTCGGGCGAGCGGGGACGACTCAGCACCACTTCCATTTGCTGACGAAGCACATGAAGCGGTGTGCGGAGTTCGTGCGCCATCTCGGTCGAGTATTCGGAGAGCGCGTTGAACGCGACGCGCAGCCGTCTCAGCATCTCGTCAAAAGAGCCGCCAAGTGCTCTCACTTCGGAGGGCGCACTGTCGAGTCGCAAATCCTGGTCGAGCGATCGCGCATTCACGCGGGCGACGCGATGCGCGAGTAGCGCGATTGGCGAAAGGCCTCTCTGTGCGATAAGCAGCCCCAGTGCAATCGACGTGAGAAGGGCGAGAGGAAGCAAGAGATACAACTGATGTCGGAGCCGAGCCAGGACCGTGACGTCGGAAGCACGATCGAGCAGCACCTCGAGCCTTGCGCCATGGGGGATGAGTCGAATCGTCGCGATTCGCCACTCCACTCCGTTCCGCGAGTACCAGGAGCGCAAGCTCAGACTATCGTTGACATTGTCGTCGCAGACAGGAGGCGGAAGAGGGCTTCGCGCGCGGACGTCTATCGTCCTGCACTGCGCGTCGAGGAGCCGGAGTGCAGGTCCAGCCGAGGCCGCAGGCATCTCCCGCCAATCGGCCAACGCTGAGGTGTCGAAGCCGCGTGCTTGGGAAAAAGCATCGGCTGCAGATACCCCCGTCTGGGGGCGCGCGAGACGAATGAAGACGTCGTGCTGCACGGCCGCAGAAGTCTCTAGTAGAAGCTGGTCATCTTCCTGAGCCAAATCTCGCAACACAGTCCGATATTGAAGCCAGACGGCGCCGGTAACCAGCACAAATGCCGTCGCTGCATACCATGCCGTAAGTCGCCCGGCTATCGACCAGCGGCGCCTCTCTTTCCCAAGGACCATTTATGCTTCGAGTCCGCGGTCCTCGAGCACGTAACCCACCCCACGCACGGTGTGGATGAGGGGACGTGCGCCGTGGATCTCCAACTTCGAGCGCAGGCGGCGCACCTGAACATCGAGCGCGTTCGTGTCGCTGTCGAAGTTCATGCCCCACACGCGGTCCGTGATGAGCACTCGTGGTACCACTTCTGCCGCGTGCTCGAGCAGCAGCAGTAACAGCGCGAACTCGCGCGGAGTCAGATCGATCCGCCTCCCCGCTCGTTCGACCCGCCGATGCCGCACATCGCAGTAGAGATCTGCAACTTGATACGAATCCGCCGCCCGTATCGCTGCGCGTCGCAGTAGCGCACGCACGCGCGCCAGGAGCTCCGCAAAAGCGAATGGCTTGGCAAGATAGTCGTCGGCGCCGAGGTCGAGGCCGCGAACGCGGTCGTCAATCTGGTTCCGCGCCGTGACCAGGAGTAACGGAGTCTGTCGGCCAAGTCGGCGTAGCTCGGCAACGATTGACCAGCCATCGCGCTTGGGAAGCATCACGTCGCAAATGATCAGGTCGTACTCCGTACCTCGCGCCGCGCCGAAACCCTGCGCGCCGTCCGTCGCGGTATCGACGACAAATCCAGCCTCGGTGAGCCCGAGTTGGAGAAAGGCCGCAGACTTTGGCTCGTCCTCGATCACGAGAATCTTCATCGTTCACAAGTATACGTCACTGTCGGCTTGCTTGCGCCGCGCATGTTGCGTCTGCATCTCACTCCGATCCCCAGGTGACTGATGCGTCACGCGCCATGCTCGTCAGTGGGGACATCTTCCGGGTGCGACAGTCACTTCTGCCCCCTTACGCCACATGCCATTGAATAGCGGACCGGGACGCTCTGCACTCGTACGACGCGGATTGCACCTGGAATTCGCAACTCTCGGCTGGAACGTCATAGGAACGGCAGTCGTCGTGATCGCGGCGTGGCGAGCTCGCTCGATCGCGCTTGCCGGTTTCGGCTTGGACTCGCTCATCGAGATCTTCGCGTCGCTCATTGTCGTGTGGCAACTCAAGGACTACGACATGAATTCGATCGCTAACCCGATGCCGCGTGCGCGAGAGCGGCGCGCGCTCCAGTTGATTGGCGGCGCATTCCTGGCGCTTGGCGTGTACGTCGCCGTCGAAATAGCCGTCGTCCTCGTGATGCAGTACCGTGCAGCAGCTTCGCCGAGAGGCATTGCGTGGCTGTTGGCCACCGTGATTGCCATGATGGTCCTCGCCGCCGAAAAGCATCGTACGGGAACGGCGCTCGGCAATACGGTGCTCGTCCACGAAGCGCGCGTAACGACGGTAGACGCGTACCTGGCCGCGTCCGTTCTTGCCGGCTTGGCGCTCAATGCGGTGTTCGGCTGGTGGTGGGCAGATCCTCTCTCGGCGTTACTCATTGTGTATTACGCAATTCACGAATGGCGTGAACTGCGCACCCAGCTTTTGGAAGCGCGCACGAGCACTACTGCTGTCTCAACCTGAGCGAGAGTCGTCCGGCCCAAGGTCCTCTCGGGTAGCTCCACGCTGACATCGACGCTGCTCGAACATGCGCTTGCGGATGAAGTCATGCTGGTCGTCTATCCCGTCCTGTTGGGCACGGGGAAGCGCTTCTTTGCGGGGGGAACAACGCCCCGCTCATTCGAGCTCGTCACGACGAAATCATTTCCGTCCGGCATCATCTTCAGCACGTTCAAGGTCGCTGGGCCTTTGAAGACCGGATAGGCCAACGACGCGCTCACTCGCGCTCGCTACGCTCTGGCAATGAGAGCGATTCGATCGTGTTCCCAGGGTCATCGGCGAGTCTTGAGTGGACTAAGGCTCGCACTGCTAACACCGCGGTCGCGTTGTCCGGAACGTGTGTGAATTGTCCCCGCGGCATTGCCCAACCGGCATCCCGGAGAGAGCATCGGGAGATGTAAAAACACGCACGATGTGCGCTCGCTTTCCTCGCGCTCGCCGCCTGCAAGTCCACGAAGCCCGCCGAGCGCTACGGTTTCGTCGCGCTCCTCGGCAACGACACCATCTCCGTCGAGCGCGTCACGCGCCGCGGCGACGAGATCGTGAGCGACGAGGTCGATCGCTTCCCGCGCGTCCGTCGCCGCCATACCACGATGCGCCTCGCTCCCGATGGATCGATCACGCATCTCGAGATGGACATCCGCACGCCGAGCGAGCCGTCGAACGAACAGCTCCGCCACGTCGTCGCCGACCTCGCCATCGATAAGGCTGCGTCACCGGTCGAAAAGTTCACGATCTCGATCGATCCGACGGATGCGAGAAAGGGCACGCTGGTGATCGAGTGGGGAACCTTCCGCTGGAGCGCGCCGATCGTCGTGCAGTGACGCATCAGCGCGCCTCATCAAGGATACGCGGAAGCACTCGCGCATCCCGGCGCGGGTGGAGCATCATCGCGGCTGTCCTGTCGTCAGCATGTAGACGCCGAGCAGGATGAGAATGACCGCGACGATCCGTCGAAAGAGCTTCTCCGGAATTCGTCGCAGCATGGGCACGCCAACGAGCGTTCCCGCGAGCGCGCCCACGGTCGCTATGAGCACGAGCGGCCAAATGGCCGACAGCGCTCTCCACTGCGTTGCGAAGTAGACGGGCATTCTCGCTGCATCGACGACGAGTCCGATCGCCGTGGCGGTTGCTACGAAGGCCTGTCTCTCGACATCGAAACCAAGGAGAGCCGCGGAGCGAATCCCGCCCTGGTTGCCCACCAGGCCGCCGAAGACACCCGAAACGGCTCCCGCGATCCATGCGACGGGCCCACTGAAGCGCATTCGGCTCGCAAGCCCCGAGAGCTCGCTCGTGCCGACGAAGATGAGAATGGCTCCGAACACGAGGGCGAGCGCGCGATTCGTGGCGAACGAATGAAACAGAGCGCCAGTCAGTCCGCCCGCCGCGCTCGTGACTCCGAAGTTCACGAGGACGCGGCGATCGATGTGTGCACGCAGCCGCCAGAATCGGAGTGCGGTCGCGAAGACGTGGGGGATCGAGATCGCGGCCACGGCCAGTTGGGTGCCGATGCGCACCGCGAGCAAGGGCGTGAGCAGGCTCCCGATGCCGAACCCGACGACGGACGCCACGGCGCCCGCGAGCACGGCGAGCAGCGCCAGGAGGATGTGGAATGTCATTCAATCACGAATGCAGGCGCGATCACCGACACGACTGGTCACTCGTATTCACATCGGCGGGTGAGGGATGGGCGGCGGCGGCGCTCATGCGCAGGAAGTCCCGTCGTGCAATGTCGCTCTTGTCGCGTCGCCCATCGGTCGTCTCGGCGTACGTGGTTCGGGAATGCGCGAGTCGAGATCGAGCGGAGCATTCACGAGGCGAATGTGCGCGCGCGCGCGACAGCTGGCAACCACATTTTCGCGGTCGATCTGGTCGATGCTCCGATACATCTCGACCCATCGTTCTCGACGTAATCGGGAGAGTCGTGCGGCGAACCACTCCTCAGAGGCGTTGATGCGTGCTTGCTTCCCCCGCGGATAAATAAGGGGACGGCGACTACCAGATTCTGGAAACCGTGCGTATCATACAGGGAGCGATGACGACGACCTCCCAAACCAGTCGGGTGCGACGTTGACGGTAGATGCGAGGAAGAGTCCCTTCTATGCGTGGCTCGATCATGCGACGATCCGCGATCTCGTTCGCGGCGCGCAGGAGCTCTCGGCCGGCGAGCGCCTGATACTCATCAAGGGACTGATCCCTGCACTCGTGGACGACGTGGGTGAAGCGGCGCTCGATCGCTTTCTGGGCGAGATGCGCATCAAGGCGCAGCGCTACGCGGAAGCGCTCGCGCATCCCGGCGAAGGTGGTGCCGCGCGCAACACCGCAAGCGAACCGCTGGGCGGTCCCATCGAGCACGGCGAGGCGCGCCTGCCTGGAACGCGCGATCCACGCCGGCCGGGTGGGCGTGCGCTCGAGCGGCAGTGGGAGGCGGAATACTGGAATGAGATCTTCGGCAGGAGCGGGGAGCGCGACGCTGCCGAGACGTAGCATCATCGCGGCTGTCCTGTCGTCAGCATGTAGACGCCGAGCAGGACGAGACTGACCGCGACGATCCGTCGAAAGCGCTTCTTCGAAATTCGTGGAAGCATGGGCACGCCAACGAGCGTCCCCGCGAGCGATCGCGCGCTCGGTACATGAAACGAATTCGGGAGTGGCGTGCGCGTCAGTGTCGCCCAACCCGCGCACGCTAAATGCGATGCATGAGCATCGCGATGACTACGTCACACGCTTGAACAAACGGGACTTGATGTTGCGAATACCGGAGGGTTCGGGCCAATGCCTGCACCAACGCTGACGGCAGAGCTGCTTCAGCGGATGAACGCGTACTGGCGCGCCGCCAACTATCTCTCGGTTGGCCAGATCTACCTCTACGACAATCCGTTGTTGAAAGAGCCGCTCACGCTAGCGCACGTGAAGCCGCTGGTCGTCGGGCATTGGGGCACGACTCCGGGGCAGAACTTCATCTACGTGCACCTGAATCGCGTCATCAAGAAATACGATCTCGACATGTTTTACGTCGCCGGCCCGGGTCATGGCGGTCCGGCAATCGTCGGCAACGTGTATCTCGAGGGCACGTGGAGCGAGGTCTATCCGGACATCACACTGGACGAAGCCGGACTGAAGAAGCTGTTCAAACAATTCTCATTCCCGGGCGGCATCTCGAGCCATGTCGCGCCGACGACGCCGGGCTCCATTCACGAGGGCGGCGAGCTGGGATATTCGCTGAGCCACGCTTTCGGAGCCGTGTTTGACAATCCGGAGCTGGTCGTCGCGTGCGTGGTTGGCGATGGCGAGTGGGAAACGGCACCGCTGGCCACGGCGTGGCACTCCAACAAGCTCCTCGACGCGGTGACCGACGGCGCGGTGCTGCCGATCCTGCACCTCAACGGATACAAGATCAGCAGCCCCACGATTGCTGCGCGCATCGAGCACGAGGAACTGGAGCAGTTCTTCCGAGGCTGTGGCTGGAATCCCTGGTTCGTTGAGGGCGATGACCCAGAGAAGATGCACGAGTTGATGGCGACGGCGATGGATCAGGTAGTGGAGGAGATCCGCGCCATCCGAGCCAACGCGCGCGAGCGGCACGACACCACCCGCCCGCGCTGGCCGATGATCGTCCTCAAGTCACCGAAAGGCTGGACCGGCCCGGAGGTCGTGGACGGGCTGCAGATCGCGGGCACGTTCCGATCGCACCAGGTGCCGCTGCTGGTGGATGCCGAGCATCCCGATCACGTCGCGCTTCTCGAGAGCTGGATGAAGAGCTACCGCCCGGAAGAGCTGTTCGACGACGGCGGGAGGCTGATGCCGGAGCTGGCCGAGCTGGCGCCCGAGGGGGAGCGGCGGATGGGCGCGAATCTCCACACGAACGGCGGCATCCTCCTCCGTGACCTGCACATGCCGAATTTCCGCGCGCACGCGGTGACGGTTCCGGCGCCGGGCGCGGTCAGCGCCCAGGATACGCTGGTGTTGGGGAAATTCCTCCGCGACATCGTCGCGCTCAATCGAAAGCATCGCAACTTTCGCGTCTTCGGTCCCGATGAGACCCTGTCCAATCTACTCGGAGCGGTCTTCGAAGCCACCAACCGCCAGTGGGATGCGCGGACGGTCCCCAACGACGAATTCCTCGCGCCGGCCGGACTGGTTCACGACTCGATGCTGAGCGAGCATCAGTGCGAAGGGTGGCTGGAGGGCTACTTGCTCACCGGTCGGCATGGAATCTTCAATTGCTATGAAGCGTTCGTGCGCATCGTCGATTCGATGTTCAGCCAGCACGCCAAGTGGCTGAAGGTGACGCGGGAATTGCCGTGGCGCCGGCCGATCGCTTCGCTCAACTATCTGCTCGCGTCTCACGTTTGGCAGCAGGATCACAACGGCTTCACGCACCAGGATCCAGGCTTTCTCGATCACGTCGTCAACAAGAAGGCAGACATCGTTCGCGTGTATCTCCCGCCCGATGCCAACTGCCTGCTCTCGGTCATCGATCACTGCCTGCGCAGCCGGCACTACGTCAACGTCGTCGTGGCGGGCAAGCACGCGTTGCCACAGTGGCTGACGATGGACGCTGCCGTGGTGCACTGCACCGAAGGCATTGGTATCTGGCCGTGGGCCAGCAACGACCAGGGCGGCGAGCCGGACGTCGTCATGGCCTGCTGCGGCGACACGCCCACGCTGGAGATTCTCGCCGCGGTGTCCATCCTGCGCGAGCACCTTCCGGATCTGAAAATCCGAGTCATCAATGTCGTCGATCTGATGAAGCTGCAGCCCCAGTCCGAGCACCCGCACGGATTGACCGACATCGACTACGACTCGCTCTTCACCACCGACAAGCACGTCGTCTTCGGCTTTCACGGCTATCCGTGGCTGGTGCACCGGCTCACTTACCGTCGCACCAATCACAAGATGCATGTTCGCGGATATAAAGAGGAGGGCACCATCACCACCGCGTTCGACATGCGGGTGCAGAACGACCTCGACCGGTTCCACCTGGTCCAGGACGTCGTTGATCGGGTGCCGCATCTGGGCGGCCCGGGGTCGTATCTGAAGCAGTTGATGGCCGATAAGCTCATCGAACACAAGCAGTACATCGATCGGCACGGCCAGGACATGCCGGAGATTCGGAACTGGAAATGGAGCGCCTCCTGATGAACCAGGGTGTGGTTCTCTCGGTGCGCGGCAGCGTGGTCGAAATGCGATTTGACCGCCATCTCCCGCCGATCTATGCGCTATTGCGCGCAGGGGCAAATCGGGACATCGTCATTGAAGTCCTGGCGCAGCCCGACGCGCACTCGGTTCGCGGAATCGCGTTGACGCCCACACAGGGGCTTGCGCGCGGCATGACCGTCGACGACACGGGCGGCCCGCTCACGACACCCGTTGGCAAGAGCATTCTCTCGCGAATGTTCGACGTGTTCGGCCGTCCGATCGATCGCGGGCCGCCGCTGGTCGATGTCGCGTGGCGTTCGGTCCACCGCGTGCCGCCACCGTTGTCCGCCCGTGCCACCACATCCGATGTTTTTGAAACGGGAATCAAGATCATCGATGTGCTCGCCCCGCTGGAGCGCGGCGGCAAGGGAGGGCTCTTCGGCGGTGCAGGCGTCGGCAAGACGGTGCTGCTGACCGAGATGATCCACAACATGGTCGGCCATGAAAAGGGCGTCAGCATCTTCTGCGGCATTGGTGAGCGATGCCGCGAAGGCGAGGAGCTCCATCAGGCCATGACGGAAGCCGGCGTGCTGCCGCACATGGTGATGATCTTCGGCCAGATGAACGAGCCGCCCGGCAGCCGGTTCCGCGTCGGCCACGCCGCCTTGACGATGGCGGAGTACTTCCGGGACGACGAACGCCGCGATGTCCTGCTGCTCATCGACAACATCTTCCGCTTCATCCAGGCCGGCATGGAGGTGTCCGGACTGATGGGCCAGATGCCGTCCCGTCTGGGATATCAGCCGACGATGGGCACGGAGCTGTCGGCGTTGGAGGAGCGCATCGCCAACACGAAGACCGGAGCCATCACCTCGATTCAGGCCGTGTACGTCCCGGCGGATGACTTTACCGATCCCGCGGCCGTACACGCCTTCTCCCATCTCTCCGCGTCGATCGTCCTGTCGCGCAAGCGGGCCGGCGAAGGGCTGTATCCCGCGATCGACCCGCTGCAATCGAGCTCCAAGATGGCGACGCCGGGAATCGTCGGCCAACGGCACTACGACCTGGCGCAGGAAATCCGGCGCACGCTCGCGAAGTATGCGGAGCTCAAAGACGTGATCGCGATGCTCGGCCTCGAGCAGCTGGCACCGGACGACCGGAAGGTGGTGGTCCGCGCCCGCCGCCTGGAACGCTTTCTCACACAGCCCTTCTTCACGACCGAACAGTTCACGGGGCTCAAGGGCAAACTCGTCAGCCTCAAGGACGCGCTGGATGGCTGCGAGCGAATCCTGCGCGACGAATTCAAGGACTATCCGGAACGTGCGCTGTACATGATCGGCGCCATCGACGAGGCGAAGAAGCCGGCCCCGTCCACATCCGCGAAGCCAGCGGCGGCGCCCGTTCCAACGACGCCATCACCGAAAGCAGCATCCATACCGTACGCGGGCGCGCCGGCATGACACCCGGCTGATGTACCTCAGAGTGCTGCTTCCTTTTCAAGTCTTCGCCGACAAGACCGATGTGTTGCGCATTGTGGCGGAGACCGCCGAAGGATCGTTTGGACTCCTGCCACAGCGACTCGACTGCGTGGCGGCGTTGATCCCGGGAATTCTGACGTACGAGACGGCGGCGGGCGAAGTGTTCGTCGCCGTCGATGAAGGGGTGCTGGTCAAGACGGGACCGAACGTCCTCGTATCGGTGCGACGCGCACTCAGCGGAGCGGACCTCGGCCACCTGCGCGACGCGGTGCAGCGCGAGTTCCTGAACTTGAACGCGCGCGAACAGGACATGCGTTCGGCCATGACGAAACTGGAAGCGGGATTCGTGCACCGCCTGGCGAGTCTCTCGACATGACTCACAAGCCGGCCGATACGACGTCGACAGAAGAATCCACATTCGCCGCGGAAGTCGGACAGAAGGCGGCGCGCAAGTTGAAGGCACAGCGGGATCCCGCACCGGGCGTCTGGTTCGGCCTCGGCATGATGGGACTCATCGGGTGGTCCGTGGTCGTGCCGACGCTCCTCGGCGCCGCGCTCGGCATCTGGCTGGATGGGCGCCATACCGGAACGCATTCGTGGACGCTCGCGCTGCTCATGGCCGGACTCGCGCTCGGCTGCTTCAACGCATGGCGTTGGGTGGCAAAGGAAGACGCCGACATGCGAGAGGAACAGGAGAGCGACGATGCGTGAGCTGATGTCGATCGCTCTTGCCTGCGTGGCCGGCGCCGGCCTTGGCGTGATATTCTTCGGCGGCCTCTGGTGGACGGTGCGAAAGGTGGTCTCGTCTCGACAGCCTGCGCTCTGGTTGCTGGGCAGCCTGTTCGCGCGTACGGGCGTCGTTCTAGCCGGCCTGTATCTCGTTTCGAGCGGTGATTGGAGGCGCCTCGCGGCCTGCCTCGTCGGTTTCGTCGCTGCGCGGATTGTCGTGACGCGGCTCGTGCAACTCTCCGACGCGCCGGATTGTGTCGGTGTCCGCGGAGCTCACTATGCACCTTAGCCCGGACGACATGATTTTCTGGCAACACGGCGTGTTCAAACTCAACGGAACGATCGTGTTCACCTGGGGGCTGATGCTGGTGCTGGCCGTCGGCTCGAAACTCATCACGCGCCATCTGTCCGATGGGCTCGAACGCTCGCGCTGGCAGAATCTCCTGGAAATCGTCGTCACCGGCATCGACGCGCAGATCACCGAGGTCGGATTGAAGGATCCGAAACCGTATCTCGCCTTTCTCGGCACGCTTTTTCTCTTCGTCGCCGCGGCCAGCCTGGCCACGATTCTTCCGGGCTACGAACCGCCGACGGCGTCGCTGTCGACCACCGCCGCGCTCGCGCTGTGCGTGTTCGTGGCGGTCCCGCTGTTCGGCATCCAGGCTGACGGGCTGCGCGGGTATCTCGGCTCGTACATGCGGCCGACCCCGCTCATGTTGCCGTTCAACATCATCAGTGAGCTATCGCGCACCCTGGCGCTGGCCGTTCGCCTCTTCGGCAACATGATGAGCGGGGCCATGATCATCGGCATTCTGCTGACGATCACGCCGTTCGTCTTTCCTATTGTCATGACTCTGCTCGGCCTGCTCACCGGGATGGTGCAGGCCTACATCTTCAGCATACTGGCCACGGTGTACATCGCGGCCGCCACACGCGCGCGCCGGCCGACACCGGCGCCCGTCACCGCCACGTAACGACACGCATCACCAACCCAAAGGACGCGCCATGGACAGCATGACTCTTGTCGCCGTCGTCTCGATCGCCACCGCTGGCCTGACCACGGGCGTGGGCTGCATGATGCCCGCCTTGAGCGAAGGACGAGCGGTCGCGACGGCGCTCACGGCGCTCGCCCAGCAACCCGACGCATCGGCCACGATCACCCGAACGCTGTTCGTCGGCCTTGCGATGATCGAATCGACGGCCATCTACTGTTTCGTCGTCTCCATGATCCTGATCTTCGCCAATCCCTTCTGGAATCACGTCATCGCAGCCGCGGGCAAGTAGTCCATGCTCATCGACTGGTTCACAGTCGGCGCACAGGCGGTCAACTTCCTCATCCTCGTCTGGTTGATGAAGCGATTCCTGTATGCACCGATCCTCAGGGCCATCGACGCGCGGGAGAAGAAGATTGCCGCCGAGCTGGCGGATGCCACCGCGAAGCAGGCTGACGCCAGGAAGGAACGGGACGAATTCCAGCACAAGAACGAGGAGCTCGACCAACAGCGCGCTGCGCTTCTGTCCAAGGCCACTGACGAGGCCAACGCGGAGCGCCAGCGGCTGCTCGACGACGCCCGGAAAGCGGCTGACGCGTTGAGCGAGAAACAGCTCGAGGCGATACGTAGTGAGGCGAAGTCGCTCCGTCAGGCGATCAGTCAGCGCACGCAGCAGGAAGTGTTCGCCATCGCACGTAAGACGCTGGCCGATCTCGCGACCGTCACCCTGGAAGAGCGTCTTGGCGAGGTGTTCACCCGTCGCTTGCGGAAGATGGATGAGGGGCCGAAAGCCACTCTGGGCGCCGCGCTCAAGTCTGCCACCGGCCCCACAATCGTGCGCAGCACGTTCGAGCTGCCGCCGGCACAGCGCGCGGCCATCCAGAATGCGATCAACGAGACATTCTCGATCGACGTCCACCCCCGATTCGAAACCTCGCCGGATCTGGTGAGCGGCATCGAGTTGACGACGAACGGCCAGAAGGTGGCGTGGAGCATTTCAGACTACCTGACGTCGGTGGAGAAAGGCGTCGAAGAGCTTCTGAGCGCGCAAGGCAAGGCGGACACCACCCAGCCACCGCCTGGACCGCCACCGCCGGCGCCGAAGCGCGCATGAGCATCGCACCTGAAAGCCTGGAGCGAGTCTTCGACCGCACGTTCGCGGACATCCGCGACGCGCGGGCTGCCTTCATGCCCCGCCTCGACGCACGTGAAATCGGCGTGATTACGAATGTCTCGACCGGGATTGCGCAAATCGCCGGTCTGCCCAACGTCGGATTCGACGAACTGATCGCCTTTCCCGGTGGTGTGTTTGGCATCGCGTTCAACGTGGACGCGCTCGAGGTCGGCGTCGTCCTCTTGGGCGACTATTGGCATCTCCATGCGGGGGATGAGGTTGAGCGTACGGGTCGCGTGCTCGACGTCGCGGTGGGCGACGCGCTTCTTGGACGGGTGATCGATCCACTCGGCAAGCCGCTCGACGACAAAGGGCCGGTGCGTTCGACCGAACGGCTGCCCATCGAACGGCCGGCGCGACCCATCATGGATCGCGCGCCCGTCACCGTGCCGCTCGCGTCCGGCCTGAAGGTCGTCGATGCGCTGATTCCTATCGGGCGCGGCCAGCGCGAGCTGATCCTCGGCGATCGGCAGACCGGCAAGAGCGCAGTGGCGATCGACACAATCCTCAACCAGCGCGGACAGAACGTCGTGTGCATCTATTGCGCGATTGGCCAGCGTGCGTCGGCGGTCGCCAAGGTCGTCGCCAGCCTCGGCGAGAAGGGCGCGATGGCCTACACGGTCGTGGTCGTGGTGGAAGGCAATGACCCGCCGGGGTTGGTGTACATCGCGCCCTATGCGGCGACCAGCATCGCGGAGCACTTCATGGAGGCCGGCCGTGATGTGCTCATCGTGTACGACGATCTCACGCATCACGCTCGCGCCTATCGCGAGATTTCGCTGTTGCTCCGCCGGCCGCCGGGTCGCGAAGCATTCCCCGGCGACATCTTCTACATCCACGCGCGGATGCTCGAGCGCGCCACGCACTTACGCAAGGAGCTGGGCGGCGGATCGCTGACGGCGCTCCCCATCATCGAAACCGAAGCGCAGGACATCTCGGCCTACATTCCCACGAACCTGATCTCGATTACCGACGGGCAGATCTACCTGTCGCCGTCGTTGTTCGAGCTCGGCGTGCTGCCCGCGATCGACGTCGCCAAGTCCGTGTCGCGCGTGGGCGGCAAGGCGCAGCGCGGCGCCTATCGCGCGGTGGCGGCCGACCTCAAACTCGCCTACGCCCAGTTCGAGGAGCTCGAAACGTTCGCCCGCTTCGGCGCACGCGTCGATGACGATACGCGCGCGATCATCGCGCATGGCGATCGCATTCGCGCCTGTCTCAAGCAGGCGGCCCTTGCGCCGGTCTCCATGCCCGAGCAGATAGCCATCCTGCTGGCGCTGACGGCGAAACTCTTCGACTCCATTCCGCTCGACCGGATGACCGACGCTGAAAACGCGGTCCAGCAGGCGGCGTCGAAGATCCCCGCGGAGCTGTCGGCGCGCCTCGAGACCGCCGACACGCTCGACGACGCGGATCGCGCCGCGATCACCGAGATCGCGCGTCAAGCGCTGTTGCCCTTCCAGGCCAAGCCCGCTGCGAAACCCGCCGACAAGTCCGTGTCGTCATGAGCGATTCCACGGCGAGTCTTCGTCGGAAAATCGGTCAAGCCGGAGATCTCCAATCTGTGGTTCGCGCGATGAAGGCGGTGGCCGCCTCCAGCGTCGGGCAGTACGAACAATCGGTAGGAGCCCTGGCTGACTATGCGCGGACCGTCGACCTCGGATTGGGCGCATGCTTTCGCGCGCGCGCGCCACATACCGGCGTCGGCGCAGCGAAAGACAGAGTCGGTGGTCACGCAATCGGCGCCGTGGTGTTCGGGTCGGACCAGGGGCTGGTGGGCCAGTTCAACGACGTGGTGGCCGACTACGCGGTCGACCTGCTGGCGAAGCTGACGGGCCCGGTCCAGCTGTGGGCTGTTGGAGACCGCGTGCACGCCCGTCTGACGGATGCGGGCTTGCCGCTCGTCGGGCTGTTCGCGGTGCCCGGCGAAGTCTCCGCGATCACAGCCCTCGTCGGGCAGATCCTCGACGAGACCGAGACGCGTCATGACATCCATGAACTGTATCTCGTGTATAACCGCCGCTCGTCGGGTGCCTCGTATGCACCAATCAGCGAACGGCTGCTGCCGCTCGATGAACGCTGGAGCCGCGAGCAGGCTCAACGCCCGTGGCCGACGAAACAGCTGCCTGAGATCATGGGCGCCGACATATCGACCCTGCGCGCGCTCATCCGCGAGTATCTGTTCGTTTCGCTCTTCCGCGCATGTGCCCAGTCCCTCGCGAGCGAGAACGCGAGCCGCTTGGCCGCGATGACACGCGCCGACAAGAATATCGAGGAGTTGCTCAAGACCCTTCACGACACATTTCATCGCTTGCGTCAGAGCGGCATCGACGAGGAATTGTTCGACGTGGTGTCCGGCTTCGAAGCGCTGATCAATGCGCACGCACACGAAATCGAGGTTCGACATGAAGTCGCTCTCGATCCTCGGTAACTGGCACCCGGTTTGCGACGAGGAGCAACGGTGAGCATCATCAAGTGGCGAAATTTCCGGATAAAGCCCGCATGAACGAGCACGAGCTTCGAACCACCGCCAGGGCGCTGGTCGCCGGTGACAAGGGCGTGCTCGCGATGGACGAGAGCACTGGAACGTGCAACAAGCGCTTTGCCAGCGCGGGCATTCCCCAGACCGCAGAGGCCCGCCGCGCGTACCGGGAAATGCTCGTGACCACGCCGGAGCTGGGTACGTGCATCAGTGGCGCGATCCTGTATGACGAAACCATCCGGCAGAAGACGACCGACGGCACGCCCTTCCTCACGGTCCTCATTGACGCGGGAATCATCCCCGGCATCAAGGTCGACCTCGGGGCCAAAGACCTCGCCGGTCATTCCGGAGAACGGATCACCGAAGGGCTGGACGGTTTGCGCCGGCGGCTCCAAGCCTACGGGCAGATGGGCGCCCGTTTCGCCAAATGGCGCGCTGTGCTGGCCATTGGCCACGGTTTACCCAGCCGCGCCTGCATCGAGGCGAACGCGCACGCGCTGGCGCGATATGCCGCGTTGTGCCAGGAGGCCGGACTCGTCCCCTTCGTCGAGCCCGAGGTGCTCATGACGGGCGACCACACGCTGGAGCGCTGTCGCATCGTCACGGAGGAGGTGCTGCGCCGCGTGTTCGATCAGATCGCCGTCCAGGGGGTGATGCTGGAGGGGATGATTCTGAAGCCCAACATGGTGTTGCCGGGGTTGGACTACATCACGCAACAGAGCGCGGACGAGGTGGCCGACGCCACCGTGCGCTGTCTCTTGCGAGTCGTGCCCGCTGCCGTCCCCGGCATCGCGTTTCTGTCGGGCGGCCAGTCCGGTGAGCTGGCCTCGGCGCGTTTGAACGCGATGCACATCAGATTCAAGTGGCCGACGTCAGTCGTGCCGTGGGTGCTGACATTTTCATTTGCCCGCGCCCTCCAGCAGCCGGCGCTGGAAATCTGGGGAGGTGATGAGGCGAAACGAGCGCCGGCGCAGCGAGCGTTGCTCCATCGAGCGCAGTGCAATCGCGCGGCGCTCCGCGGCGAATACACCGCCGCCATGGAAACCGACCCCGGCAACACGACGAGGGCGGCCCCATGAGGCAGTTGATCGCCGGCAACTGGAAGATGCACGGCCTGTCGCTCCAGTTGGGCGAGATCGAGGCAATCGCCGCCTCCGTGAACGCGACGCCGCCGCTGGCCGACGTGTTGATCTGCACCCCGGCGACGCTGATCTCTCGCGCGGCGCTCACTGCGGCGGGCCGCATCGACATCGGAGGCGAGGACTGCCACCCGGACATCGCCGGCGCGTTCACCGGCGATGTGAGCGCGGAAATGTTGAGAGACGCAGGCGCCTCCGCCGTCATCGTCGGCCACTCCGAACGCCGCCAGCATCACGGCGAGACCGACGCCATGGTGGCGGCGAAGGCGAACGCCGCGCGACGCGCGGGGCTGCTGGCCATCATCTGCATCGGCGAGACGGAGGCGCAGCGGAAGGACGGCAAGGCTCTGTCCGTGTGCGGCGATCAGATCGCCGGGAGCGTACCCCACGACATCGTCACCGTCGCGATCGCCTACGAGCCGCTCTGGGCGATCGGCAGCGGACGGACGCCGACCTCGGAGGAGATCGTGGAGATGCATGCGTATATCCGGCAGTGCGTTGCGGCGCGGCTCGGCGCCGGTGGCCGATCGGTGCGCATTCTCTACGGCGGGTCGGTCAACTCCTCCAACGCGCGCGACATTCTCTCGCTGCCGGAGGTGGGCGGAGCACTGGTTGGTGGCGCAAGTCTCGAGGCCGTCGACTTCGAAGGAATTATCAGGGCGGTCGCACTACCGGGGCAACCATAAGCCACGTTGCTCCCGCGGTGCGAAGACGCCTACGGAGCTCGCTCGACGAGACTCTGGATAACGGACTTGGCGATCATGAAGTCCTCATCCGTGTGAATGATCCTGACGGCGACTCGGCCAGCATCGGGCGAGATCAAGGGTGCATGCCGGTTGTTGCGCCGCCGGTCGAGCTCGATGCCGAGGAAGCCAAGTCCGGCGCAGATGCGATGACGTATGAGAGATGCATTTTCTCCGATGCCACCGGTAAAGATGAGCGTCTCGACGCCGCCGAGGACGGCGGCGAGCGAGCCAATCCACTTCTTCGCTTGATAGCAAAAGAGCGCCACGGCATCGGCTGCTCGCTCGTCGCGCGCCTCGCGTGCGAGCAGTTCGCGCAGGTCGGCGCTGGTACCGGACACTCCGAGCAGCCCCGATTCGTGGGTCACCATTCGCTGGAAGCGCGCGGCGGTCACATTCTTCGCACGAGCGAGAAAGTACACGAGGCCCGGATCGATGTCGCCCGGCCGGGTGCTCATCACCAGGCCGGACGTGGGTGTCAACCCCATACTCGTATCGACGCTCTTGCCGCGATGCACCGCGGCCATCGACGCGCCACTTCCAAGGTGGGCCAGAATGACGCGACCCTTTGCCGCCGCGGGATCGATGCGCCGGAGCTCTTCCATGAGGTACGCATACGACAGCCCGTGAAAGCCGTAGCGCTCGACACCGGCGGCATACCGGCGTGGGATGGGTAGCAGCTTGGCCACACGCGGCATCGCGCGATGGAACGCCGAATCGAAACACGCGACTTGTCGAACTTCCGGCCGCCGTCGTGCGACTTCGTCGATCAATGCGATCTGTTGGGGAAGATGGTCGGCATCGTAAGACGCAAGACGCCGGAGCTCCTTCAAGAGCGTTGCCGTGATCGGCCGCGGTGCCGTGTCGTTCATTCCGCACACGATGCGATGGCCCACGGCACTGATCGCATTGTACGTCGGCTGTGCTTCGAGCCAGTCGAGCAGGAGACGTATCGTCGCGCGTTGATCGCGGGCCGCAAGCGGACGTGCGCCGTGCGCCCCCTCGTCGTCGGGCTCGGTGATCGAAAGGGTGGGGTGCTTCGTGCCCATCGCGTCGACACTTCCGGCGAGCAATCGCCGCGGAACGCCGCCGATCGTATACACCGCGAAGCGAATGCTCGACGACCCGGCGTTGATGGTCAGAACCGATGGCGCACGAAGAATGCTCATGGCTGTACGCGCTCGCAGCGCGAGTTCCGATGCGGGCTACCTGCGCATCGAGCCAGGCGGCATTGTCATGTTGTGGTGACTCGTGGTGTCGTCCATCGCGTGATGCTTTCTCTCGTGTTCGGCCACCATCGCGTCGAAGTGCGACTGCTGTTCCGGTGTGAGCACGGCACGCACCTCGGCCATCGCCTGCTTCATCGTCGGGTCCATCTGGTGCATGCTGTCCATTCCGGCCATTCCTGACTGCCGGTGATCTCCCTTCATCTGCGCGGAGTACTTGTCATGTATGGCTTTGATCTGCGCCTTCTGGGCTTCCGTGAGATTGAGCTTGGCCATCATCTGCGCATGCTCGGCAGAGTCGGTGCGCTCGTGGTGCATGGCGCCCATTTTCTGTGCATGTGCTGCTGGCGCTACCAGAATGGCGGCTGCCATCAGCGATAAGAAGCGTTTGTTCATTGGTTTTCCTTCCTCGTTGGTGTTCCATAGGAGTATAAACGCGCGTGAGTCGCTGCTCCGTCAGCGATGGGCTCGCCAGAATGCCGGTCCGTCCTCGTTGTTGAGCTCCCGAATGTCGCCGACGGCCTTGTTTGCGCTATCGGCATCGACGCGCGTGATGGTCTCCGACAGCCGTACCCATGGGACGCCGAGCACTGTTACCTGCGCGAAGTTCGCGACAGTGCGCCCGTCTGGCTGCAAATACAGCCATTGCTCCATGTACACGGCGGGGCTGCGCATCAGGTATCGCAGGTGGAAGAGATTGCCGCTCGACTCGGCGCGCACCTCTCCTTTCGCATCGCTCAGCGACGGCTTGAAGTGTCCGGCGTCGGCGCGGCTCAGGAGCCACACGCGAGTCTCCACGGAGCCATCATCGTATGTGATCGCCTGGTCGAGCCTGAATCGTCCATCCCGCTCGGTCCGGCCAGACCCCTCCACTCGAAGCGTGCGGTCATGGCCGATACGATAGTCCAGCTTTCCCTCGCCGTGCGTGTGTCCTGCGAAGAACAGAGTAGGGTCGAACGAAGGCGCGGGAGCGACCGCCGGACGCGGTGGCAAACCAGCAAGGCACCCCTCGGCCACCACGATGAAGCTGACGGCGAGTACGCCGCGACCAGTGCGAAAGGAAGTCATTGGTCACATCGTATCGCACCAACCATACCGCTGGTGTGTCCGGCGCCATTGCCTTCAGTGAGATGAATGTCGGATGCGGGGATTTGCGGCGCGTCGATCGTCCGGGTGATCCTGCGATACTTTGGTGGGGCGGGTGTCTCGAGGATATCGTAGCGGACTACCAACGGAGCGGCGTGGTGCGCATCAGCAGCGTGGGTCACGGCGTCTTCGCGGCAAAGTTCAACGCTCTCGGGATTCTGGGGATGATCACCGGCGACTTCACCCCGGTGTTGGCACCGGTGCCGAAGGGTGCGCCCGCGCGCCAGCTGCTGGTCTATCTCTGCGCCCTGATCTCGCTGGTCTCGGGCATCGGCCTGCTCTTGCAGCGCACAGCTGCTAGTGCATCGCGGCTGTTGCTCGCCTCCCTCGCGCTTTGATTCGTAGTGCTGCGAGTGCCGAGGATCTTCCTCGCGGCGACGTCGCCAGACTCGTGGTCAGGCCTCGGCAAGACCGCGGTGATGGTAGCCGGCGCGTGGGTACTCTGCGCGTGGCTCGACACGGATTGGGACCGCGCCCGCCTCGGCTTCGCGAGAGGCGACAACGGCGTGCGGAGGCATCGTGGTGCTCATCGGAGTCTGTGCGCGCTTGGCCGCAGCGCTCCCGGCATTACAAATCGGCCTGTTCATGCTGCTCGTTTGGACCCATCATCGCCGCCGGCTCCAAGGATCCCTTTCAGGTCAGCGAGGCCATCCTCTCTGCGGCCATCACCGCGGGCGCCTGGGTAGTCTACGATTCGTACCGCGACACGCCCTGGCTCGCCGTGAACGGACGGTCGCGTTCGCGACGACGCCGAATAGCACGACCACGCGGCAACGCATATCTTCCCGCGGGAGATGCCTGACTCCCTCGCCGACTCCAGAGCGCGCTCGCCTCGACGTATCGCATCGATCGCGAACATCTCCGGAAGCGGCGGCGTGCTGCCATTCAACAAGGCGCTCGTCTACCTTGGCCTTGGCGACAGGAAGGAGGCGCTCGACAATCTCGAGCGCGCGCTCTCGGAGAGCTCGCAGATGATGGCGTGGATCGGGCAGGACAAGATCTTCGACTCGCTGCGATCGGAGCCGAGCTTCGTAGCGATGCTGAAGCGGGTGAACTTTCGCGAAGTGATGGCGGCCGAACTGCTCTACGGCCGCGCGCGCGCAGGAACTCGCGCGTATTCTCCTGCGAGACTGTCCGCTCGCTTCGCATCTCCCGCCGAGAGCACAGGGAGCGCGGCGAGCTGTCCGCGAGCATCCGCGGCGTTCACGCCGTCGATGGAATCGCGCGATTGCTCCGCGAGTCTGATGGTCGTTCGGTAGCGTGCGACCGCCTCGACTGTATCACGTGCGGCGCCCTTGCCGATGAGGGCGGCGTATCCCAAATGCAGCTGAGACTCCACTTGACCCCGCTGCGCCGCGTGATGCCACAGGGCAACGGCGCGCTCGGGATCCGCCTTTACTCCCCATCCCTGAAAGAGAAGGAAGGCATAGTTGTTCATCGCGTTGATGTTTCCTTGTTCCATTGCTCCGCGCCAAAGCGTCGCTGCCGTGGTGTAGTCGCGCTTCAGCGAGTCTCCACGATAGAGCTCGACCGCGAGGTTGTACCGCGCGTCAGAGTCACCGGTCGCGGCGTCGATGGCGAGGCGCGTTAAGCGCTTGCTGGGCTTGTCGGCGCGGCATGCGACGAGGAAACAGAAGACGATGATGCAAACGGCTCTCGCCACTTGTGCCTCCGCGCGAATCCTGCAGGCCAGCTTACCGTGCTCCGGGAACGCCGAACAATACAGTCGCCGGGCGCGTTCGCGCGATATTATACAGACGTCATCTCCGGAGACGCGCTCCTGCGTCTCTCAGCCTTCCTCACGACGCGGGCGTGCGTATGCGACTTAGAAACGGGGCCATGTCCATTGGAATGCTACTCGCTGGATCGGCGCTGGCGTGCGCACCGAAAGATTCTTCTTCGTCCGCAACGAAGACCGACTCGACCTCCACTGTGCAAACGGTCGTGCCGAGTGCGCAAGCTTCGCTGTCCGATATCACCGCCGTGCGCGGTGCGCTCGCTGCGGTAAGCGATACCATGCTCACGGTCACGACGAGCGCGGGCGATGCGCACGTGAACGTGACTTCACCACTCAAGCTCTACAAGACCCAGTCTGCGGATCTGTCGAAGGTCACCGAGCACACCTTCGTCGGCGTAACATCGGTGGCGCAGCCCGACGATACGCAGAAGGCGACCGAGATTCACATCTTCCCGGAGGAGCTGCGAGGCACAGGTGAGGGGAGTAATCTCATGAAGACGCAGGCCGGAAGCGCGGGAAGGAGCACGATGACCAACGGCGCGGTGGCCGCGGCGCGGGGCGGCAGCGCTCCGTCGCGCATGACGAACGGCGCCGTCGCAACGCACGGCGGCGGATCGATCACCGTGAGCTACAATGGCAGCTCCCGTGTCGTCGCCGTGCCGAGTGATGTCCCCGTGACCGAGATCGTTGCCACCGACGAGAAACTCACTCCTGGCACCAACGTCATCGTGCTCGCGGTCAAGCAGCCTGACGGCACGCTCAAGGCGTCGCGAGTGATCTTCGCGCGCAAGCCGTAGCAATGGTGATGCGCACATGTCGTATCGCGGGCGAGCTCGCGCTCTTGCTCGTTGCTGTCGGGCAACTCGACGCGCAGTCGCATCTCCATGACGTAGCGTCGAACCAATTAGGAGCCGTGCACTTCGCCACATCGTGCAGCGCCACAGAGGCGCCGGTCTTCGATCGCTCCATCGCGCTCCTGCACTCCTTCGAGTTCGGCGCCGCGATTCGCGGCTTCGACGACGTCCTCTCGACCGACTCGGCCTGCGCGATGGCATACTGGGGAATTGCGCTCAGCCGCTGGTCCAATCCGATGTCTCCCGGCAACCGAAGCCCCGAAGTTCTCGCCGCGGGAAAGCGGGCGGCGGATGAGGCGACGCGCCTGGCGAGCGGCGCGACGACGCGCGAGCGCGGCTATATCGGTGCGGTCTCCGAGCTCTACGCAGACTACGAGCATCGCGACACGCGCTCGCGAGTCGTGGCCTACGAGAAGGCGATGAAGGCTCTCGCACTGGCGCAGCCCGCCGACACCGAAGCGCAAATCTTTCACGCACTCGCGCTCGTCGCGGCGTCGCCGTCCACGGACAAGAGCTATGCGAGTCAGCGAGAGGCTGGTGCCGTGCTCGAGTCGCTCTGGGTGAAGCAGCCCAACCACCCGGGACTCGCGCACTACATCATCCACGCGTACGACGTTCCCGCGCTCGCGCCACTCGCGCGCCGTGCCGCGGAGCGGTATTCGCGCATCGCGCCCGCCGCGCCGCATGCGCTGCACATGCCGTCGCACGTGTTCACCCGTGTGGGCTTGTGGCGCGAGTCCATCGACGCGAATCGGCAGTCGATCGCGGCGGCGATGCGCGATGGGTCGATCGCCGAGGCGCTCCACGCGCTCGACTACGAGACGTACGCGGCGCTCCAGTTGCGCAACGACTCCGCAGTGCGCGGGATTCGTCTCGTATTTCCCACGCTCGTCGCGCGATTCGATCCGACGGTGGTGGCGGGCGCCGCGCCGGGTTCCGCCGGCGCATTCGCGATCGCAGCGATTCCGGCGCGCGTCGCGCTCGAGCATCGCGACTGGAAGGCGGCTGCGGCACTGCACGCGAACACGACCGCCTTTCCGTATGCGGACGCGGTCACGTACTTCGCGCGCTCCCTCGGCGCATCGCATCTCGGCGACACCGCCGCAGCGCGTGTTGGTGTCGACTCGCTCGGTGTCTTACAGGCGAGACTCGCCGCTCACGGCGAGACTTACTGGGCAGAGCAGGTGGCGATCCAGCAGCTGGGCGCGCAGGCGTGGATGGACTACGCGTCCCATCATCCCGACGATGCACTGACTCGGATGCGAGAGGCGTGCGCGCGCGAGGACGCCACGGAGAAGAGCGCCGTATCGCCAGGACCGCTCGTGCCGTCGCACGAGTTGCTGGGCGATATGCTCACGGCGCTGCATCGCCCGGCGGACGCGCTCGCCGAGTATGAGCTAACGCTGACGAAGGAGCCCAATCGGTATCTGTCGATGCGCGGTGCAATGCTCGCGGCGCGCAGGGTAGGGGACAGGCGGAAAGCGGATCGGTATGCGTCCGCCATCGCGTTGATGACCGCCTCGCGCTCGGGTAGCTGAGACCGACGCGACAGCTCCGGACGCGGGCGACCCGCGCCGGAGCGTCGATGCGTCGTGCTACTTGGTGAGATCCGCGGGCACGTAGCCGCCGTTCTCCTCGAGCTTCGTCATCACCTGCTTGTGCAGCCAGATATTCATGGTCGCGCTGTCGTTCATGTCGCCGGTGTAGCCGAGCTCCTGGGCGAGCGCCTTGCGGGTCGTGAGGTCGTTCTGCATGCCGAGCAGCGACATCATGTCCACGATCGACTCGCGCCAGTTGCTCTTGTGTCCGCTCTTGGTCTCGAGGGCGGTCATGATCGCCTCGACGTCGACGGGCTGAGCAGCAGCCGCAGGCGCGTTAGCGGGAGCGCCCTCGG
>JBDSHG010000132.1:0-9266 GCA_039918615.1 Gemmatimonadaceae bacterium
CGGTGTCGCGACGGGTGTCGCGCCCGGCACCACGAGCATCACCGCGTCGAGCGAAGGAAAGACGAGCAACACCGCGACGCTCACCGTCTCGGCGGTGCCCGTCGCGAGCGTCACGATCTCGCCAACGACCGCATCGGTTCAGGTCGGGTCATCGACACCTGCGTTCACCGCGGTGACGAAGGATGGAAGCGGCAACGTGCTCACCGGTCGCACCGTCACCTACTCGTCGACGAATCCAGCCGTCGCGACGGTGAACGCATCCACCGGTGTCGCCACCGGCGTCTCCGCGGGAACGACATCGATCATCGCATCGAGCGAAGGGAAGAACAGTCCCGCGGCGACGCTCACCGTCACAGCTGTTCCCGTGGCGAGCGTCACGATCGCGCCGACGTCGGCGTCGGTGCAGGTCGGCGCGACGACGCCGGCGTTCACGGCGGTGACGAAGGATGGAAGTGGCAATGTGCTCACCGGTCGCACGGTCACTTTTGCGTCGAGCAACACGAGCGTTGCGACGGTCGATCCGAGCACTGGCATCGCGACGGGTGTCGCGCCAGGCACGACGAACATCACCGCATCGAGTGAAGGAAAGACGAGCAGCGCTGCGACGCTGACCGTTACCGCAATCCCCGTCGCCACCGTCACGATCTCGCCGACGACGCAATCCGTCGTCGCCGGCGCGGACACCCCGGCGTTCACTGTCGTCACGAAGGACGCGGGCGGGAATGTCCTCACAGGCCGCAGCGTCACATTCAATTCGAGTAATACCGGCGTCGCCACGATCAACGCGTCCGGCGTCGCCACGGGCGTCGCGCCAGGCACCACCACCCTCACCGCGTCGAGCGAAGGGAAGACCAGCAACAACGCGACGCTCACCGTCACAGCCGTTCCCGTCGGGAGCGTGACGATCTCGCCGACGAGTGCGAGCGTGACGGCCGGCTCGACTACGCCCGCCTTCACCGCGGTCACGAAGGACGGCAGCGGCAACACGCTCACCGGGCGCATGGTCGCCTTCGCCTCGAGCAATGTGAGCGTCGCGACCATCGATCCGAATACCGGCATCGCGACCGGTGTCTCTGCCGGCACCACGATGATCACTGCAACGAGCGAGACCATCACGAGCAACAGCGCGACGCTCACCGTCACTGCTGCGCCGGTCAGCAGCGTCACGGTTTCCCCCCCGAGTCAAACGATCGTCGACGGGAACTCCGCGTCCTTCTCGGCCACCCTGAAGGACGCGCAGGGGAACGTTCTCACCGGTCGCACCATCACCTGGAGCTCCGGCGACGTCACCGTCGCAACGGTCGACAATTCCGGAAATGCGACATCCGCCGGGCCCGGCACGACGACCATCGCGGCGACCAGTGGGGGTCAGTCAGGCAGCGCCACTCTTCAGGTAGATCCCGTACCCGTGACGTCGGTCACCGTGAATCCGGCCCTCGCGAGCGTCAGCGTGGGTAACACAGTGCAGCTAAGCGCGGTAATCCAGGACAATGGCCTCGGTCATGGCCACAAAGTCGACTGGAGCTCGAGCGACGATGCGGTCGCTATCGTCGACAAGAAGGGCGTCGTCACAGGCCAGGCGCCGGGATTCGCGACGATCAGCGCATCGGCGCAGGGGCAAGGCGGTAATGCCGTCGTGAACGTCACGCCGTAACAGGTAGTGCCTCAGCGAATCGAAAAGCTGAGCGCCGCCCCGAGCCTCGGCCCGCCCTGATCGAAGCCCACCGTCGGCGCGAGATGCGGACCCTCAGCCGTCTTCCGCGTCGCCGCCGCGCCGAGCGTCGCTGGCGGATACGGATCGCCACGCGCACTCGATGCATGGAGCGCCGCCTCGATCGCACCGAGCAGCCAGATCCCGCCGCCAACCGCCGCGCCAGTCGTCAAATTCTTCCGCTCCGTTCCGTTCTGATATTGATGGCCGAACGGATCCGTAAAAAGTATCGGCGTTGACTTGAGCGCCCACACCGCGCTCGCGGCCACACCGCCCAGCACGACGATGCCGAGCACGGGTTGATGCGTGTAGAACTGCCCGCCGCCCGGGAGGATCCCGAGCGCGAATGCCTTTCCCGGACTGCGATCGAGCGCACCAATGCGTGAGGCGACGGCCGAGCGATCGACGGCGTTCGGGCGCAGCGACAGATATTTCTGGAAGTCATTGACCGCGAGCGACGTCTTCCCGTCGGCCTGGTAGACGAGCGCGCGCGTGTAGTACACGTCCGGCCACGCGGGCGCAGCGGTCGCCGCGCTCGAGAGCGAACGCTCCGCGTTCTTCAGATTGCGCGCGGCGAAGAAGTCGATCCCCGACCGGAGGGCGTTCGCCGCGTCGGCGGGGTACGCCGTGGGGCGCGGGCTCGCGAGCGCCGCAGCGCGATGCGGCGACTGGCGCGGATCGATGCGCCAGAGCTCCGCGTACGCGAGTCCCGTCGCCGCGCCCGCGTCGCCCGCGTCGATTTTCACCGCTTCGCCGAATCGCGACGACGCGGCCGTGAGATCGCTGCGTCGGAGCGCGAGATAGCCAAGGCCAGCCAACGCACCCGCACGATCGTCGCCGTCCTTGAGCGCGGCGTCGAAGTCCTGCGCGGCGGGCTCGTTCTTCCCCTGCGACGAGAGGATGTAGCCGCGCCCGATCAGCGCGCGCGTGTTGGTCGGATCGACCGAGAGTACACTGTCGTATGCGCCCTCCGCCGTGACGCTCCCTTCACTCAGCTGACGCTCGGCCTCGAGCAGGAGCGTCGTGATCTCGGCGGCGGCGGTGACGCGGAGCGTGGCGAATGCGCGTTCGCCGATGCTGACGACGAGGCTGTCGCCATCCTGCAGTGGCGCCGCCTGCACCGCGAAGTGCGCGACGCCAGCGTTGTCGGTGATCTGCGTGGGAGCGGGTGCGCTGCCGCGCAGCGGATACTGCTTGAGCGCCACGGTCAGCTGCGGCGCAGGGTTGCCGAACGGATCGGAGACGGAGACGGTGACCTCGCGCGTGCCGCGTGCACCGGCTCCGATGTCGAGCGTTTGCGGCGTGACCTTGACGAGCGAGGGCGCGGACGGAAGCGTCGTGAGCACGAAGTCGGTGACGCCGATCATCTCCACGCCGTCGGCATCGGCGATCTTCAGATTGTGGGTTCCCGCGGTCGAGCCGGCGGGGATCGAGAAGGTCGCGTGTCCATCGCGGTCGGTGTTCGCGTTGAGCTCCGCGTGTGCGCCGCCCGGGATGTCGCGCGACCCGTGGAGCAGAAGTCGCACGCCGGAGAGGGGTGTCGTCCCGCGGCGAATCGTGACGGTGAAGAGCGCGACGGTGCCGGCGGTCGCGCTGAAGCCGCGATACGGAAGATCGACTTCCATGGGACGGATCGGCGCCGGCGTCGCGATCTCGGCGCGCGCCACCCTGTTGCCGTTCTCCGCGCAGGTCTTCATCGCGTCGAGCACTGCGGAAGTTGCGCCGAGCTCTTTCAGATTCTCGTTGTCGCGCGAGGTGGGCGCGAAGGCGAGGCAGGCGCGCCGAATGATCGCGGCGATCTCGGGTTTGCTATACGTGGAGCCGGTGAGAAATCGAACGAGATCGCTCTTGTGCAAGGGAGCGGCCTCCTGGGCGTGCGCGGCAGTGGCGGCGAGCGAAAGGCAAAGGGCGCCAGTGAGCGCTCTCGCGATGCGAGGCATCATCGAATCCGTCGGTTGGTGAGCGTGGGAGAGGCGTGCGCGATGCACTCATCGAGAGCGTCGTACACGCCGCGTTCAATAACTACTCCCTGACTTAACGCTTGTTCGACTCGGAGCGCAACGAGCCGTCCTTTTCGGTGCTCTCGCGTTCGTCGGAGCTGACGCGGGGCTCGCCGCCCTTTCCGCCATAGCCGCTCTCGTGTTCCATTGTGCGGTCTTCGAGCGGCTCGGAGCCAGGATGTCCCATCTTATCGGCAGAGGGTTTGGCGGGCGGCTTGACGGCGCCCTCGTCGCTGCGTGTCGGCTCGCCGCCGCGCTGGCCCGACACCGCTTTCAGTCCCTCGGCTGCCTCGGCGCCGGCTCCTGTGGACGTGTTGCTTGCTGGCTGCTTCATGGGATCGTGGGTCATCATGCCGCCGGTGAGAGAGATGCCCACGGAGAAGGCGGGTGGTGTGCCAAGCTGATATGCGGCAGGGCGTTAGTGCCTTCCGCGTGACGCAGAGTGCCCGTCACGTGACGGCCGAATTCAGCGACGATATCGGCAGAAGCTTGGAGTTGGAGTTTATTTAAAGCTAAAGGCGCTATAGTGGCGCGTTATAGTCGTGCTATTGTCTTTATTATATTCGACAAATAAAACAATTAGTGTTTCTTAGCGAACTCTGCTACCTATGGTCTTCGACTTTCGATTGCCGGTGTCCCTTCCCCACGGGGGCATCGAAATCGTGATATCGGCAATCCATAGCCGTTGCGTTTTCCCCAGGCATCTGTCACTGGCATGTCCTCATTCGCACACGTGATTTCGCACTCGTGACCTACCCCTCCGCCGCACCGTCGTCGAGCTCCAATCAGTCCGCGATTCCGAAGAAGCTCGCGGAATTTCTGATCGAATTCGCCGTCGCCGTCCAGAAGCACGCCATCTACCCGCAGGGACATCCGCAGCTCGCCACCGCGGTCGACAAGTGCGTGCGTCGTCTCGATGGCATTCTCAATGACGAGGAGCCGGTCACCTTCGCGTTCGCCAGGAACCAGGTCGTCATCGACAACGTCGCGACCGATCCGAACAACTCGCTGATGAAGGAGCTCGCGCAGCGGCTGCACCGCCAGCGCATCGGCTCCATCCGCATTCTCCCCGGCGTGTTGCGCGACGAGCTCGCGGATTTCCTGTACGCATCGTCCATCGAGGAGAACGAAAAGCCGCAGATCGCGATCGCCGCGCAGACGATGCGCTGGCCGCACATCAACGTCACCACGCTCACATACGACAAGCTCGAGCTGATGGGCGACGAGAGCGGGCTTACCGACGACGAGAACAAGCGCGCCGGCGCGAAGCTGATCTGGATCGCCCTCGCGCGCGCGACGCTGATGCTCGGCGCCGATCCCGCCGACGAAGAGCTCCTCAGCCCCTTCGTCCTCGCCAGCGCGCTCAACCAAAAGCGTGATCCCGCCTACGATCAATCGGTCGTCGGCTTTCTCATGCAGCTCACCGAGTCGCTCAAGGGACCACAGAGCGACGAGTCGATCAAGGTCACGAGCCAGCTCACGGAGCTGATCAAGTCGCTGCAGCCCGCCGCGCTCGACCGCCTCATGGAAATGGGCGGGGACGCCGAGAAGCGGAAGCGGTTCGTCATGGACACGTCGCAGCATCTCGCGGCGGACGCCGTTCTCGCGCTCGTGCAGGCCGCCGCGAAGGCGTCGAATCAGACGATCTCGTCGTCGCTGCTGCGGCTTCTCGGCAAGCTCGCGCTGCAGGCCGAGAAGGGCGGGTCGCTGATGCGCGCGGGTGCGTCGACGGCGATGCGCGAGCAGGTGGAGCAGCTCGTCGACAACTGGGATACGCGCCGCCTCAATCCAGAGGGATACCAGGAGGCGCTCGACCGCATGGCGCAGCGGCGCGTGTTCACGCTCATGCTGCAGCGCCAGCATCCCTGCGAGCCGAAGCGGCTCGTTGCCACCGCGCTCGAGACGGACACACTCGGCGGTCCCGTGTGGCTCGCGGTCAACCAGCTGATCTCGCACGGTGGCATCGCGATGCTGCTGGATCTGCTCGATCGCGCGCCGGCGAACAACAAGACGGCCGAGGAGCTGTGGCCGCTGGTGGCGACGCCGGACAATCTGCGGCATCTGCTGCGCGAGGAGCAGATCGACCCCGCGCTGCTCGAGCGCATCACCTCGCGCATGGGGCTGGACGTCGTCGAGCTGCTGCTCGATGGGCTCGAGACGAGCGAGACGCGCACGATGCGCCGCAAGCTGCTCGATCTGCTCGCGCGCTTCGGCAACGACGCCGGCCCGATGATCGTGAAGCGGCTGATGAACGAGGACATCCCGTGGTACGTGCAGCGCAATCTGCTCACGCTGCTCGTGCTGCTGCCGAAGGTTCCCGACGGATTCTCGCCGCAGATCTTCCTCACGCACTCGGACGAGCGCGTGCGCCGGGAGGCGCTCAAGCTGATGCTGCGCATGCCGCAGCACCGGAAGACGACGATCATTGCAGCGCTGAGCGATCGCGACGATGGCATTGTGAAGACCGCGATGGCAGCGGCGCTCGACGACTGTCCGAAGGCGGCGCTGCCGCTGATCATGCGCAACGTGGAGCGCCGGTCGGTGCATCCGGAGATGCGCGCGCTGGGGATCCGCGTGATTGGAGCGTCGCGCGATCCCGAGACGCTCGAGTGGCTGCTGAGCTACGCGGTGAAGCGCACGAAGATCCTGCGTCGCATCAAGCTGCTGCCGAAGTCGACGGAGATGCTCGCGGCGCTCGCGGGCCTCGCGCATGGATGGACTGAGGAGCCGACTGTGAAGCCCGTGCTGGAGCGCGCGCAGAAGTCGAAGGACGGCGACGTGCGTTCGGCCGCCCTGCCTCGAAGGAGACCGAGTGACCGATCCGATTCGCTTCCTTAACGCCTTCGGGAAGTCGCTGTCGGCGATGGCGCTGTATGCACCCACGCACCCCGCGCGCGCGAAGTCCGCGCAGCTGGCGTACGAGGCCGTGCAGGAGCTCCAGCGCGAGCAGCTCGTGCTCAAGTTCTCCTTTCTCGGAGACGAGATCGTCTTCCAGAACCGTCAGCTGCGCGAGCTGAAGGATTGGGAGTGGTGCGAGCGCTTCACGAAGTCGGGGATCCAGCGGATGGAGTTCGTCTCCGAGGTGATCAAGGGAGAGTTCGACGACTTCCTCTACGCGATCATGGCGGAAGTCACCCCGGGTTGGCGCGATCCGCGGCACACGCAGCGGCAGGAAGGGACGGAGTACACGAGCATCCGGTACGGCGCGATCGGTGTGCGCGGCGACGCCGATCAATTTCTCACGGACCCGCTGCCGACCATCGGGATGAACTTCCCGCTGGACGAGGAAGCGGAGACGATCGAGATGATCTACGGCGAAGTGGAGGCGGGACGTCCGCTTCCGGCCGGAGAGATCGAGACCGTGGTCGCGTCGCTGTCGGTGGCGATGCACGGCGACAGCGAGATCCTGATGCCGCTGCTGCAACTGAAGGAGTTCGATCAGTACACCACGGCGCATGCGCTGAACGTGAGTGTGCTCGTGATGGGGCTGTCGGAATTTCTCGGGCTCGGCGGGCGCGATACGCGTGCGATCGGGGTGGCGGGGCTGCTGCGCGACGTCGGGATGACGAAGGTGCCGAAGGACATCGTGTCGAAGGCGGGGCCGCCGACGGATGAGGAGTGGGATGTCATCCGCAGACATCCCATCGAAGGTGCGCGCATCATCCTCATGAGCGAGCCGCAGCTGGATGTGGCCGCGGTGGTCGCGTACGAGCACCACATGCTGCCGGGCGGGCAGGGATACCCGAGGCCGCACTTCGAGCGCGAGTGCCACTACGCGAGCAAGCTGGTACAGGTGTGTGACTGCTATGATGCGCTGCGCACGCGGCGATTCCATCGAGGCGCGTGGACGCCTGAGAGCGCGCTGCGGTACGTGGAGGACAAGGCCGGGACCGTGTTCGACGCGGAGATCGCGAAGGCGTTCGTGAACATGATGCGGCGGTGGGAGCGCCGGATCATCCCGCTCGAAGAGGGGCAGCCGCTGCAGGCGCGTCCGGCCGACGATGGAGCGGAGAGTGCGGCGGTGCCGGCGCATGCGTCGCTCATGACCCCCAAGGGAACCCCGATCGTCCGCACCTGATCGGGCATTTGGGACGCTTTCCGGGCGTTTCGCCCGTGACGATGGCAGGGGGGTGACGGTCGTATTCCAAGGGGCTGGCGACGGCCAGCCCCATTCTCCGATCACTTGCCGACGCCCGTGCCTCCCCCGCAAGCCAGCACCAGCACGAGCACGCCCACGGAAGCGCTGACCCGCGAGATGGCCGACCTCATGGTCGAGCTGTCTGTCGGGCTGCACAAGTATTCGATGTATCCGGATGGGCATCCGCTGCTCGAGAGTGCGGTATCGGGGATCACGCGCAGGCTCTCGTTGGTGCTGGCCGAGCGGCAGATGATCGCGATTGCGGTCGCGCGGAATCATCTCGTGGTCGATGGCGTCGCCACCGATCCCGCGCACACCGTCACGCGGGATCTCGCGCTGAAGCTCTTTCGCCGGGAGATTGGCGCGATCCGGATATACGAGGGGGTGCGGGACAACGAGCTGCAGGAGATGCTCAAGGCGATCGCGCGCGAGACGCCCAGGGTGGAGGGCGAGCCCGAGGAGGCGCGCGAGTGGGCGCACGTGCGCCTCTTCCCGCTGACGTACGATCAGCTCGAGCTGCAGCAGGATGCGGCGGACCAGAGTACGGAAGAGCGTGCGGGGTGGGCGACGAATTTGTGGGGGAAGCTCGCGAGCGCATCGCTTGGACTTGGAATCATCGGTGGGGGTGGGAGCGGGGGTGGCGGGGGTGGCGGGACCGGCAGCGGATCCGGCGGCGGCGGTGGTGGCGGGAGTGGCGAGGGCGGATACGGCGACGGGTCGGGGACGCTGACGCCGGACACGCCGATGGATCCGCTGGCGCTCGCGAGTGTGATCAATGCGCGCGCGCGTGATCCCGAGTACGACAAGGGGATTCTCGCCTTCTTCGGCGAGTTCATGGACGAGATGAAGGTGAAGAGCGGGCACGCATCGCATCAGCTGAAGCGGAAGGTGTCGACGCTCGTGAGCGCGCTCTCGCCGGAGACGCTGCAGCAGATTCTCAAGCGTTCGAGCTCGGGCGCGCAGCGGCGGCAGTTCATGCTGAACGCATCGCACACGCTCGCGGCGGACACGGTGCTCGATCTCGCGAAGGCGGTTGCGGGTGCGTCGGAGCACACGATGTCGGAGGCGCTGCTGCTTCTGTTGACGAAGCTCGCGAAGCATTCGGAGAAGGGATCGACGGGGCGGCGTGACAAGGCGGATACGGCGCTGCGGCAGAACATGCGGCAGCTCATCGACGACTGGGACGGCGCGGCTGCGCTGCCGGAGGAGAGCTACTGGCAGACGCTCGAGCAGCTGATTGCGGAGCCGGCGACGGATGCGCCGGCGAGCTCGGGGCAGTACGACGTGAACAACGAGTACATCGTGCAGATGTCGCTCGAGGTCGAGCTGTTCAGCGCGACGGCGAAGCACGCGGTGGCGGAGATGGTGAAGCAGGGGCGCATCTCGGCGCTGCTGTCGATGGTGGACGGCACGCCGG
>JBDSHG010000133.1:0-35975 GCA_039918615.1 Gemmatimonadaceae bacterium
GTCTCCTTCGTCGTGCTCCTTTCGGGCGACAATCTCGGGTCGTTCGGCTTCGAAGCGATGCACGTTCGCTTCGACAACCTGGGAGACAGCCCATGGCTGAATCTCAAGATGGGGAAGTTCGAGCTCGACAATCTGCTCTCCGAAAAGCGCTTTCTCTTTCTTTCGGCAAACGGCGGCTCGTATCAGTCCTATCACTTCGTCGCGCCGGGAAGCTCGGTTGACTTCGGGATGGGCGACAACCAGATCGGCGCGGAGCTCTCGGGCCATTCGCTGAACAGCTTCACCCGATACAGCGCGGCGATTCTCACATCGAGCGACGGCGATCCGAGCTCGCAGAATTTCAGCAGCTACGACGCGAACCTGAACGTCAGCCAGGCATTCGACGGCGGCAAAATGGGAATCGAGCGGCTGGGAGCGTTCGCTTACCTCGGTGAGCGACCGACCAGCTTCCAGACCTCGGGAGGCGAGGTCATTCCCGGGACGGGCTCGAACCGCAAGACGTTCTACCGCGCGGGATTGGCGGGCGACTTCTTCCTCCACAAGCTCGAATTCCTTCCGCTGTACATGCACGCCAATGACAACGCGTATCTCGCATCGGGCACGCCGAGCAACCAGCCACTCCTTGCCGGGGCGCGGGACGCCTCCTGGAACGGCGGCTTCCTCGAAACGCACTATTACATCAATCAACAACTCGTGCTCCTGCAACGCGTCGAGGCGGTTCGCATGTCGCAGCAGGCATCGGCGGATTTCCCGAGCAAACTGGGCAACGTCGATGCCTACACATTCGGCACACGATGGTACCCCTTCATGTTCAGCAGGGCCGGGCTCGCAGTGCACGGCGAATACTCGATGGTGAAAACCGTCAGCCCGGGCCAGCTCGAATCGGAAGGCCCCACCATCAATGTCTGGACCAGCAGTCTGTTCTTCGGGCTCGACTTTGATTTCTGATCCTATGAGGAGGCCTGTCATGAGTCGAGTTGCTCGCCGCATCGCACCGTTCGCGGCGCTCGGTGCCGCTTTCCTGATCGTGGTCGGCGGTGTTCGTGCCCAGACCATTCATGGAATGCCGGAGATCGGACGCGGAGGCGACGTGAAGCCGAACACGAAGGTCGGCCGTCCCGCCGTCGGCAAAGTGGAATACACCCGTTATTGCACCGGCTGTCACGGCGACCGCGGGGATGGTCAGGGCGAAAATACACAGTGGATCGACCCCAAGCCGCGCGACTTCACACAGGCCACCTTCAAGTGCCGGTCGACGCCGAGTGGAATGCTGCCGACGGATCAGGATATCATCAATACGATCCGGCGTGGAATCGTAAACTCGAACATGCCACAGTGGCGGCCGCTGCCGGATCAGATGCAGGCCGACCTCCTCGCGTACATCAAGACGTTTTCGCCGAGGTGGACAACGGAGAAGGCGGGCACTCCTATCGAGATTCCGCCGGAGACGCCGGTGACGACGGAAAGCATTCTGGCCGGACGCGCGATGTTCCAGAAGTTCGAATGCTGGAAATGTCACGGAACGGAGGGGCGCGCGGATGGTCCATCTGCGTCGGGGCTGACGGACAGCAAGGATCAGCCGATCCATCCGTACGACTTCACCACGGGAACACGCTTCAAGTGCGGCACGACGAACGCGGATCTCTATAGGATTTTCATGACGGGGCTGGACGGTACGCCCATGGCATCGTTCGCCGACAACATCAAGGGCACGCAGGGATGGGATCTCGTGCACTATCTCCGCACGCTGCAGCCGCTGCGCACGCCCGAGTCCGAGCTATGGAAGACGTGGCTCGCCACGCACGCGAATGAGCTCAAGCCAATCGGCCCGGAAACGGGCGGACGCTGATCGTTTCGTTTCTTTCTCCCTGAAGGTGTCTTCGATGCAAATGAGAATTGTTGCCGGTGTTGGACTCTGCGCGCTCGCGACCATGGCGCTCAAGCCATCCACGGTCAAAAGCGCGGGTGGGACGGTTTCGGGCAAGGTGACGTTCACCGGAACGCCTCCGCATATGAAGCCGATCGACATGGCGAAGGAGCCATCGTGCGCGAAGCAGCACGCTACGCCCGTGATGAACGAGAGCGTCGTCACCGGACCCGGAAGCACGCTCGGCGATGTCGTCGTGTACATCTCCGCCGGCGCACCGGCGAGCACGCCACCGGGCGCGGCTGCCACCTTCGATCAGAAGGGATGCCAATACCTCCCGCATGTGCTGGCGCTGGAAGCCGGGCAGAAGCTCGAGGTGAAGAACGACGACCAGACGTCGCACAACATCCACCCGATGTCGAAGCTGAATCCCGAGTGGAACAAGTCGCAGCCACCGGGTGCGCCGCCCATCGAGGTGGTGTACAACAAGCCGGAGTTCATCCCCGTGAAGTGCAACGTGCATCCGTGGATGCACGGCTACTTCGCCGTGCTCAATACCTCGCACTCGGCCGTGACCGGCTCCGATGGCACGTACAGCCTCGCCGGCCTGCCTCCCGGGAAGTACACGGTGACCGCCTGGCAGGAACGCTTCGGCACGCAGAGTCAGGAAGTGACGATCGCAGGAAGTGAAACGGCTAAGCTCGACTTCGTGCTCAAGGCAACCGAGTACTAGGGCGGCTGCGCACGCTGCTCGCGAGTCATCTCGCTCAACGCTTCACTACGCGGAGTCGATCGCATCGTGGGAAAAATGTTTGCAGCCGCCGTGGCGATCATCGCGGTCGTTTCGGCCGCGGTATTCGCTGCGCATATCTGGTGGTTGCCGCCCGACATCTCGAAGCTCGGGATGCGCATCGATGGGCAGATCGCCGAGACGATGGTCTTCACCGGCGCTCTGTTCGTCGCGGCGCAGCTGGCGCTCGCGACGTTTGTGTGGCGGTCGACAGGTCGCGCCGGCGCGATACGGATCTTTCCCGGCGGTCCGATGCCGTTGGTCGCGCTCGCGAGCATAATCGTCGGGATGGAAGTGCTGTCGCTCGTGTTCATCGGCACGAAGGTCTGGTCGGCCATCTTCCTCGCGCCGATCGAAGCGAACGCGCTGCACATCGACGTACAGGCTGGGCAGTTCGCGTTCTATTTCCGGTACGCGGGCCCGGACGGGAAGTTCGGCGTCCCCCATCCCGAGCTCATCGACGAGGGGAACAGCAACTTTTTCGGGCTCGATCCGAAGAACGACACGGCAGCGCGCGATGACATCGTGTCGGCGAGTCTCGTCGTCCCGGTCGACCAGCCGGTGCTCTTGACGATGCACTCGAAGGACGTCGGACACTCGCTCTTCATCCCGCAGCTGCGATTGCAACAGGATTTCGTCCCCGGTCTCGTCATCCCCGTGCAGTTCACGGCGACGGGCATCAGAAAGACGGAGATCGTGTGCACGCAGCTCTGCGGACTCGGCCACTACAACATGCGGGCCTACTTCGAGGTGCTGTCGAAGGCAGACTACGCGAAGTGGCTGCAGGACCAGGCGGGACAGTAGCCGTCGGACGTACACGCTCGGCCAGTCGTTCGCTGTCATTGTGAAACCCGTGCCCATGGATATCGTGTCGGCGTCAGCCATCGAACACCCGCCCGCTCAAGAGCACCACCACACGGCGCCCACGGGGTTCATCCGGAAGTACGTGTTCAGCCTCGACCACAAGGTCATCGGCAAACAGTACCTCGGTCTCGGGCTCATCGCGGTGTGCACCGGAATGGTGCTGTCATGGATCATGCGCTACCACCTCGCTTTTCCCAACAAGCCGGTTCCGTTGGTTGGCTTGTTTGCACCCACGTTTGCCGCTGGTGGAGTCATCACGCCGGAGTTCTACCTCCAGCTGATGACGATGCACGGCACGATCATGGTGTTCTTCGTGCTCACGACGGCGCCATTCGCGGGTTTCGGGAACTTCGTGCTTCCGCTTCAGGTCGGCGCCGAGGATATGGCGTTTCCGCGATTCAACATGATGTCGTTCTGGGTGACGTTCGTCGCGTTTCTCGTGCTCGTCACCGCGTTCTTCGTTCCGGACGGTCCGCCGCTCTCGGGGTGGACGGCGTACGCGCCGCTCAGCGCAGTGGGCAAGGCAGCCGGCCCGGGTCAGGGACTCGGGCAATCGCTCTGGGTCGTGTCGATCGGGATCTTCTGCATCGGCCAGCTGCTCGGATCACTCAACTTCATCGCCACTACGCTGGATCTTCGCGTCAAGGGGATGACGCTCGCGCGGCTTCCGCAATCGACCTGGGCGTGGTTCATCACATCGATCATTGGGCTCATCGCTTTCTCCGTATTGCTGCCGGCGTGCGTGCTGCTGCTTCTCGACCGTGTGGCGGGGACCAGCTTCTTCATCCCTTCCGGACTCGTCGTCAGCGACGCTCTACAGCCGCATTCCGGTGGCTCTCCGCTACTCTGGCAGCATCTCTTCTGGTTCTTCGGACATCCCGAGGTCTACATCGCGATCGTCCCCGGCTTCGGAATCGTCTCGACGATTCTTCCTGCGATGTGTCGCAAGCCGCACCTCGGTCCCAGGGTACTCATCGCGTGCGAGCTCGCCATCGCGGGGCTGAGCTACATGGTGTGGGGACATCACATGTTCCTGAGCGGCATGAGTCCGATGTCGGCGACGTTGTTCTCCGTCCCGACACTGATCATCACGATTCCCGCGGCCATCATCACGCTGCTCTGGCTCGGCACGATCTACGGATCCAAGCTCAGGATCAACACCGCCTCGCTTTTCTGCCTGGGATTTGTCTCCGTGTTCGTCACGGGAGGACTGAGCGGCTTCTTCCTTTCGCAGCCGTCGATCGACACGTATCTGCACGGCACCTACTTCGTGGTCGGCCACTTTCACTTCGTGATGGGTGTCGCCGCGATGTTCGGGATCTTCGCCGGCACCTACTATTGGTTCCCGAAGATGTTCGGTCGCATGATGAGCGAGACGCTCGGGAAATGGCACTTCGCGCTCACCTTCATCGGCGTGTACGCCACCTTCATGCCGATGCACTGGCTGGGGCTCGCTGGGAATGTGCGCCGCTATTCGTCGTTTCCGAGCGACTACATGCAGGGCTCACTCACGCTCCACCGGTTCATCACCTTCTCCGCGCTCTTCCTCGGCGCAGCGCAGTTGATCTTCCTCTTCAATCTCCTGTGGAGCAGACTGCGCGGTCCCGTTGCACCGGACAATCCGTGGGAGGCGACCTCGCTCGAGTGGAGCACCACGTCTCCCCCGCCGTTTGACAACTTCGGCGGTAGACATCCCATCGTCCGGCACGGTCCGAACGAATACGGCGTCTCTGGTCCGCGCGGTGACTACATCATGCAAACGGATCCGCCAGTCGTCGGCGCGGAAGGAGCGTGATTATGCAGAAGAGCATCACCCCTCCGTCCGCCACGCATACCGGCGTATGGGTTGGCATTGCCGCGATCATCATGTCGTTTGCTGCGTACACGAGCGCGATGGTGGTCCGCCAGGGCTCACTCCCGGAATGGCACCACTTCAGGCTTCCGCCGATTCTGTACTGGAATGCGCTCGTCTTGATGGCCAGCAGCGTGACCCTCGAGCTCGCGCGTCAGCGCATCGGCGGTCCGTTCGACCGGCTCGGCCGCGGTACGACGTCGCGTCCATGGCTCTCGTGGTATCGCGTCACGATCGGCCTCAGCTTCGTCTTTCTCATCGGGCAATATCTCGCCTGGCAGCGTCTTGCTTCGGAAGGGCTCTATCTCGCGACGAGTCCAAGCAGTGCGTTCTTCTACGTTCTGACCGCGTTGCATGCGCTGCATCTGCTCGGTGGAATCGGCGCGTTGTTCTACGCGCTGCATGTCCTTCGCGCCGATGATGGTCCGCGGCCCGTCGACGTGCTGTCCGCGGTCGCAGTGTACTGGCATTTCATGGCCGTACTCTGGCTCTATCTCCTCGTGATTCTGGCGCTCTGGGTATGACCACGATTTCCGGAGGCGTCGTGACCGATTCGGTTCTGTCGGCAGCAGCCGTGCACGGTGCGGTGTCGGAGCCATCGCCGTTTCTGATCTCGAGCAAGAAGCTGACGGTGTGGCTGTTCATCGTGGCCGATGCCGCGACCTTCGGCGCGATCCTCTTTGGATACGGGTATCTCCGCTTCGGCAGCCCGAACTGGACGAAGCCATTCACCTTCTCGCCGAATATCATCAACGGCCTGGCGATGACGGTCATCCTGCTCACGAGCAGCCTGACGATGCTCGGCGGCGTATCAGCGGCGCGAGAGGGCCGGCGCGACGCGACGATGAAGTGGCTGGGCGCGACGGTGTTGCTCGGCCTGCTGTTCGCCACGCTGCACCTGCGCGAATGGGCGGGAATGTTTCACGAAGGGTGGAGTCTCGCGAAGAATCCGATGGGCGGCTCGCCGCTCGTTGGCGCGCTCTTCTTTTCCATCACCGGACTCCACCTACTGCACGTCATCAGCGGCGTGATCGCGATCGTCGTCATCGCTATCGGATTCCAGACCCGGCGCCTGACGGCCGGCCATGTCGAGACCACCGGTCTCTATTGGCACTTCGTGGATCTCGTCTGGATGTTCGTATTTCCGCTCTTGTATTTGCTGAACGTCCACTGAACATCATGAGTCATTCAATGACGACATCGGGAACGACCACCGAGCCGGGGATGAAGGTGTACGTGGCCGTCTGGCTCGGCATGATCGTGATCGTCGCGATCGAGGCAGCGCTGGTCTACGCGCGCGTCAACTCCGGCACGCTGTTCGTGGCGCTGCTCGTGTTGGCCTTTCTCGAAGCCGCAGTGGCGCTGCGCTACTTCATGCACCTGAAGTACGAGGTGCCGTTGCTCTTCTGGACACTCATTCCAGGACTGCTGCTGGCTTTCCTCATGATGAACCAGTTCTGGGCAGATGCGGCACGGTTGAACACGCTTCGCTTCCCAGTTCCGTAAAAGATCTCCATGCAGCCGATGGCGCATATGGTTGGCCCGATGATGATGGCGATGCTCATAGTCGCCGCGCCCGCGTGTGTGGTCTTCATCGGGCTCATGATCATCAGTTGGCGCAAGCGGCGCGGAGACGACGCGCCGTAGGGGCTTGAGCGCGAGCGTCAGTGCTCGCCGAGATCGGGGAGCGTGAACACGAACTCGCTTCCAGTCGCTGCCGTGTGCGCAAGCACGAGCGATCCCCCGTGCGCTTCCGCAATCCATCGTGCGATGGCCAGACCGAGTCCCGCGCCGACGCCAGCGGAATCCTCGCCATTCTCTGTGTGTGGCGCGGACTCGCGCTCGCGGGAGTGATCACCGCGATAGAAGCGATCGAAAATGTGAGCCGCAATTTCGGTCGAGATGCCGGGCCCGCTGTCGCGAACGATCACGCGGTAGCAGCCCGGCTCGTTGCGGAGCGCGATCTCGACGCAGCCTCCTTCGGTGCCGTATTTGAGCGCGTTGTCGAGCAGATTGTGAATCAGACGCCGGACCATGTCTTCATCGCCGCGAACCGCCGCTTCCGATGATACGTCGGACGTCAGCGAGATTCCGCGGCGGCTCGCGAGTGAGCGCATGATGTGCGCGCAGTCCGAGATCACTTCGTCGAGATAGAATTCGCGGAGCTGCAGCGGCTGCTGTCCCGCATCTGCGCGCGCCAGGAGAAAGAGATCGTGCACGATGCGCGAGAGCCGCCGCGCCTCCGCACGCACGACCGACAGCGCCTCGCGATATTCCTGCGGAGGCCGATCGGTCATCGCCAGCGCGATGTCCGCCTCGCCACGTATGATGGATATCGGCGTGCGAAGCTCGTGTGACGCGTCCGCCATGAAGCGTCGCTGATGCTCGAAGGCGCTTTCGATTCGCGACAATAATCCGTTGATCACCGTCGCCAGCTGTCCGTACTCGTCGTAGACGTTCGGTACCGGCAGACGCTCGTGCAGCGTGCTCGTGCCCATGTGCGACGCGTGTTCGGTCATCGCGATCACGGGACTCAGACTCCGACGCGTGAGCAGATATCCGCCGACGGCGACCAGCAGAAGCGCCGTCGGGAGCACGAGGAGCAGCACCGCGCGCACCGATTCGAGCATCGCGCGCTCCTTCACCAGCGGCCGTGCGACGACGATGACGTACGAGCGCTCGTCCACCTCGACGGGGATCATGCACACGCGCACGCCGCCTCGTCTGTCGGGCAGTGTCACGAACTCCGGACGGGTGAGATGCCGGCCACCGATCATCCGGCCCAATGGCGCGGGATCGAACGGCTGAAGAACTTCGTCACCCGTCGTCTGCGATTCGCCCGGAGCCGTCGTGATCGCGACGACCTGTCCGCTCAAGTCGATCACGCCGATGTCGAGATCGCGAAACTCGAATTCCGCAAGCGCCTCGGCCGCCGCCGCGAAGTCCGTCGGCGTCTGGTAGCGCTGCGCGACATACTCGATTCTGAACGCCGCCGCCGTTTCCTCGAGATACTGATCGAACCGCCGCGCGGACATCTGCGCAATAAAGTTGTACGCAGCGATCGACAGGGCCAGCAGCAGGACGGCGACGATCGCCGTATGCCAGAGCGCCAGGCGAACGCGTACGGACTCGATCACGTAGGCTGGTTTCGCTTCAGCTCGGCCAGCATGTAGCCCGCGCCACGGCGGGTATGAATCATCGGAATGTCCGACATCGAATCGACCTTTCGCCGCAGGCGATTGATGTACACCTCGATCGCGTTCGAATACGGATCGTGATTGTCGTCCCAGACGTGCGCACAGATCTCCGCGCGACTCACGACCTTCCCCTCGTGACGTGCCAGGAACGCCAGCAGCGTGAATTCCTTCGTCGTCAGCACGACAGTGCGCCCGGCGCGATCGACCGTGTGGCTGGCCATGTTCATGCGCAGGCTGCCGATCCGGACCTCGACCGCGAGCAGATCGGCGCTTCGCCGCCGAAGCAGCGCGCGCAAGCGCGCCAGCAGCTCGGCAAACTCGAACGGCTTCGTCAGGTAGTCGTCACCGCCGGCGTCTAGACCGGTGATCTTGTCGGCAATCGTGTCGCGCGCGGTGAGCATCAACACCGGTGTCTTGGTTCCGTTACGACGCAATTCGCGGCACACCGAAAAGCCATCGCGCCGCGGCATCATCACGTCGAGAATGATGATATCGTAGTCGTTGACCATCGCGTGGTAGACGGCGTTCTCGCCATCCCCAACCACGTCCACCGCGTACGCCTCCTGACGAAGCCCCTTGGTCAACGTCCTGCCAAGTTGCGCGTCATCCTCCGCCAGCAGTAGCCGCATCGGCGATTCCTTCCATTGAGCGTTACCATACGATGTGAGCGATACCTTAACACGAGATTACAAAGCGAGTTCGACCGGCCATTTTTCTACGCAGGCTGACGGTAAGCTGCACTATGCGGGCCTTTACTTCCGATGGGGTGGGCGGCCGCGCAATCAGGATCAGCCCTCGAACGCTCCCGCTCCATGGTGAGACATTGCGGGAGGATCGCGCGTTTCTTGATCGAGCGCATCAATCCTCTGTCCAATGCCAATGCGGCACACCTTGTCCATCGCGGAAACAGCCTCGATTTTCGGCCTGATATCGACCTGGGATGAAGTTGGCGCTTCGAAGCGACCGTGTCGATATACTCGCGCCTCGATCAGTGGCCGCTACTGGCCGCGGCCGCTACTATGGAGCATGACGCCCCCGCGCGATTCGATCTCCGACGAGCTCGAATCCCTCGTGACGCGCTTTGCGCGCTTTGCCGGCCGCATCGCCCACGACCGAGGACTCCATCACGAGGACATCGACGAGCTGCTGCAGGAGCTACGCGTGCGCTTCTGGCGCGCGCGCAAGGACGGGCTCCGCGATCTCTCCGCTAACTACGTCCGCCGGGCCGCCGTTTCCGCTGCGCTCGACATCATCCGCCGCCGCCGCGCCGATCGCAACGTGTCGCTCGAAGAAACCGACGCCGGCGCGCGTCCACTCGCATCCGCCACCGCGGGCCCTGCGGAGCTCCTCGACCAGAGCGAGCTCGCGCAGCGCGTGGCGCGCGCCGTCGATGGCCTCGCACCCGCTCGGCGCACCGTGGTGCGCATGTACCTCGATGGTTACCGCCGAGAAGAGATCGCTGCGCTATTGAGCTGGTCCGACGCGAAGACACGCAACTTGCTCTATCGTGGCCTGGCCGATCTGCGGGCAGTGCTGCTCGCACAAGGGATCGGAACTCCGGAGAACGTACAATGAACGACGACGAGCTGCGGCGCGAATATCAGCACGCGAAGAAGACTCCACCAGCCGGTCCGCATCCCGATCCCGAGAGGCTTGGCGAGCTCGTAGCGGGCACGCTTCCGGAGTCGGAGCGCCTCGAGTTGCTCGAGCACGTGCTGCGCTGTCCGACGTGCGGCCCCGAGCTCGACCTGATCCGCGCCGCGAGCGAAGGCGCGCGCGCGGCCGAGCGCAGGATGGCGCCGTCGCGATGGATGGCGCTCGCCGCCGCCGCACTCATCCTCGTCGGCATCGGCGCGCTCACGCTTCGCGGTCATCGCACCGTCGTCCCTCCGGACGTGATGCGCGGCGGGCACATCGCTGTAGGCGTGATCGAGCCTGTGTCCGGCTCGACCATTTCCTCACCGGTCACGCTCGCCTGGCACCGTCTCGATGGTGCGCAGAGCTACAACGTCGAGCTCCTCACCGAGCGCGGCGAGGTGATCCAGGCGTGGAGCACGACCGACACGACGCTCGCGCTTCCCGACTCGCTGCACATGGGCGCGATCAGGAGCTACGACATGTGGGTTCGCGCGATGCTCGCCGATCGCACCGAGGTCAGCTCACCGCTCGTGCGCTTCAACGTGAAGTAGCGGCGGCTCCCGGTTTTACGAAGCCATCGCCCGTGAGCACGAACGCCGCCCATTCGCGCGGCGGCGCGCCACGCTGTATCGCATCGAGCTGCGCGAGGCGCAGCGCATCCGTCGCAGCAACGCCGCTCGCCAAAAATCCGTAGAAGCGCTTCACGAACTCCGCGCTCCCGCGATCGTTCACCGGCCACAGCGTCGCGACCACCGAGTGCGATCCCGCCTGCAGCAGCGGCCCGGTGAGCCCGAGTATCCCCTCGCCACCGACGATCAGCCCCAGCGCCGTGCTGCACCCGGAGAGCATCACGAGATCCGCATTGAGCCGCAGCGCTCCCAGATCTGCGCTCGTGACGAAGCCATCTTCTCCGCCGCCCGCCGCGAGCGCGATCGCCGAGCGCCCGGGCGCGCGCTCGTCCACCTCGGCGTGCGTCGCGAAGTGGAGCAGCCGGTACTGATCGAGCCGCACGCTCTTGAGCTTCGACTCGCTTGCATCGTCGCCGAGCAACGCCTGCGATCGCGGCCAGTGACGCGCGGCCTCGCGCGCTTCGCTGCCACTCGCGGCGAGACGCGTGAGCCCACCATTCGATGCGAACGCTGCGAAGTGCGCACGCGTCGACGGTGGGTTGCGCGCATTGTCCAGCGGCAAGCGCGCATCGCCGAACGCGAGCATCCTGGCGGGCCCCGGCGCCGGACGCGCGCCCCACAGCGACAGCGCCACCGCTGACGACGGCGCCACGTGCACCGCGAATCGCTCGACCACGCGATGCCCGCCGACGATGAGCGCCGCGAATGGGAGTCGGTGCAGCGCGTCCTCAGGCACCAGCACGAGATCGGTGATCTCCGCCGGCAACCTGCGCACCACCTTCCCGAGAATCGCCTCGCCCAGCCTCGCCGCCAGCACGCTGTCCGATAGATCGCTCTGAATCACGGCGAGATAGCGTGCGATGTCGTCGCGCATCCCGTCGAGCGGCGCCACCGGCACAGCGAAGCCGCCGCGCCGCGTGATCACGATCGCCGTCGTCGGCTGGCCGCCCCGCCCGGCCACCAGCTCCACGAGCGCCGCCCCCGACGGCAGCGCGCGCGCCATCGCGTCGAGCGTCACGCGCGATGAATCCTGCGCAAATGTGGTCTTCGCTGCGACCTTCACCGACTTCTCGTGCCGCGCCCTGAGAAGCCCATCGCGCAACATCCGCGCGCGACGGCGCTCCGCCAGCTCGAACGCCGACGCCACGCGTCCCGATGCCGCCACCGCCGCAAGCACCGAGGCCGATCCGAGGTCCGGCCCGCCGAATCGATCGGACAGCTGGAAGGCGAGGACACGCAGCGTGCTGTCACTCAACCCGTTGCGCCACGAATCCAGCTCGTCCGTCGCCGTGGTGAGCCAGCGCTCCGCGCTCACGGTGTCGCGTTGCGCGAGTCTCGCTGCCGCGAGTCGCCCCTGCGCGAGATAGCGCGAGACGTGTTCGCCCGTATCGGCAGCCGCGAGCGACAGGTGGAAATACCGTTCGGCCACCGCCGGCTGATTTCTCCACAGCGCGATGACGCCGCGCTCGTATGGTAGCGCGGCCGTCTTCGCGGGGCGCCCCGTGCGTCTTAGCGCGCTCCCCGCGCTGTCGAGCAGCGCCAACGCCGTCGCCCAGTCGCCGCGCCGCGCTGCGATCGCCGCAAGGTGGATGCTCGTCTGCGACGAGAGCGGCGCATCGTTCGTTCGCGCGGCGCGCTCCGCGAGCTCGCCGTACAGCCTCGCCGCGCGATCAATGTCGCCGGACGTATACGCGAGCTCGGCCACCACGCCCAGCGCTTCCGTCGTCCCCCACGCATCGCCGAGCTGCCGCATCAGCGCGAGCGCGCGCGTCATGTGCGCTTCGGCCGAGATCGGATCATCCAACGCGATCGAGACCTCCGCGAGATTGAGCGCAGACCACGCGAGGGGCGAGATGCTCCCGGTGGCCTCGCCCTCGACGATTGCTTCGCCGAGCAGCCGCTGCGCGGAGTCGAGCTGCTGTCGCTCGAAGGCGGCGTAGCCGCGCCACTGGAGTATGGTGGAGACGCCATGCCGGTCGCCGAGGCGCCGCGCGAGCGTGGCCGCCGTATCGAGAAGGCGATCGGCGGCGTAGGCGCGCCCCAACCGCTCGTAGCCGCTCGCTTCGACGTGCAGGCAATTGGCGACGACACGCCACGCACCCGCGCGACGGGCAAGGCGGGCACCCTCGCGCGCTTCGGAGACGGCGCCTTCCTGCGCAGTTCGCGCGAGCACCGTCGCATGACCGCAATGAACCCGCGCCGCGAGATCGAGGTCACCCCGTGGAATGATGCGCGCGGCTGAATCGAATGTGGCGCCGGCCGCCTCCGGGGAAGTCTTGCGAAGGCGAAGAACTCCCAGGTTCACGAGCGCGAGGACTTCACCACCGCGGTCGTGTGTGGCGCGCGAGAGCTGCAGCGCAAACTCGTTCGCGAGCGTCGCGTCGCTCTCGCGAGCAGAGGTAAATAGTATCTCGGCCTGGCCGAGCGCCGAATACGCGCGATACCGCGCGACCGCGGCTCCCGACATCGCGCGAACGCGATCGTAGTCTCGGCTCGCGTCGGCGTAGCGATAGGTCAGCCGCGCAAGTGTGCCCCGGCCGAAAAGGGCGGCGGCATCGTCGGGGCGCGTCGCGAGCACGCGGTTCCAGCGCGTGGCGAGCGCCGGAGTCTGCCGGCTTTCCACCGCGCGCTCGGTTTCGCGCACTATGGATCGCGGATCAGGGCCGGGAAGCGCCGGAGGGTGCGCGGGAGCCAACCCGAGGAGTAGCAACAGAACCGGACGCGACAGCATGGGCTCAACGTGCCCTGCTTCGCGCGGGAGCGCAAATGTGCGCCGGAGTGGGCGTGAGAATCCTGGGCGATTCCGTCGTTTCTCCCTTCTGCGGGCCGCAGCGGGGGCCTCGCCTTGCTGCACGCCACTCGAGCTGAGGACAGTCCGATGAAGAGCCATTCCCGATTCGTGGTGCTCGCGTTCGTGACCGTCGGACAGCTCGCAGCGACGTCGGCTCGAGCGCAGGCTGGGGACACGCTGACGAAGACCCAGGCGGGCGGCTCGATCGCGACGGCGTCGGTGGACACGTCGGTGCACAAGAAGGGCGGGATGTTCGGAAAGCTGAAGGGGGTCGCGCACAACAAGACCGTCCAGAACATCACGAGGGCCGCGGTGTGTCAGGCGCTCCCCGGCGGGCAGTACATGGTGGGGGCGGCCGAGGCGGCGAAGAACAAGACGTCGATCGCATCGGGGGCGGTGAATGCGCAGTCGTGCATCCCGGGGATGGGGGGCGGGTCGCCGCTCGCGGGGAAGGGACTCGCCGGTGTGGGCGCTGCGGGGGCGATGGGTGCGATCGGTGGAATCGCGGGCGGACAGACCGCAGCAGGCGCGGTGACCGGGATGAGAAATGGAATTCCCGCGGGCGGCAACACCGCAATGACGTCGACGGCGCAGGGATTGGCGGGGATGCAGAGCGCGATGGCGCAGATGCAGGCGGCGTCGCTTGCGACGGGTGGAAACGGGGGAATGACGACCGAGGCTTCGGGCGAGCAGATCAAGCTCTCCGGCGCGGTCGCGGATGAGATCAAGAAGGGGAAGCTGACGATAAAGAAGATCGACTGGGTGCGCAGCAATCCCAGTGTGTCGCCGTCATCAACGCAGGGATTCATGGATCTGATGTTGAGTGCGGCGCAGGCGATGAAGGCGGAGGGCGGCAACTATCGCGTCGACATCTACATGGACAAGAAGTATTCGGACGAGGAGATCGCATCGCTCGGCGCGCAGCGCATGATGGTGCTGGTGACATCGCTGCAGAGCGGCGGGCAGCTCGCCGATGCGGTGACGGCGGGGAAGATCGGGAAGGACAAGGAGCAGCGGGTCGAGATCGTGAAGGTGAAGTAGATGACGAAGGCGGGCGCGCGCGTGCGCTTGGCACTGATGCTTTCGCTGCTTCCGCATCTCGCGCTGCTCTTGTCGCAGGCACAGGCCCAGTCGCCCGATCCGTGGGCGACGACGCTGTTGTTGACTCGCAAAACGCTCGCCGTCGGCGAGTGCAGCATGGCGTCGCTCGACCTCAGGGATGCGTCGGGAATGGAGTGGCCGCGCGGCCCGGGCGGAGCGCGAATCGCGATGACGGACTTCGACTTTGCGGTGAGCGCGCCGGCGGAGCGCGCCGCGGTGGGACAGTACAACGGAGGCGAAAGTTTCGCCGTGTGCGCATGTCCGAAGGCTCCCGTGGGAACGGTGGCGACGGTGACCGCGACATATCCGGCGAAATACATCGCGGCGAAGGCGCGCGTGCCGGGCGTGTCGTTCACCACGTCGACGACGGTTCCCATCGCGGCAGGAGCGAGCAGCGGCAATCCACCGGGGTGCGATGCGCCGAATGCGAGTCGAGGCGGCCCGTGGCTCGTGACGATGCGGCCCGCCGTGAGCGCGCTTGCGATCGGCTCGTGCTCGGCGGTGTCGATGACGTTACGCGATTCCACGGGGAAAGACACGCCGCGCAATCCGCTCGGCGGTCGCATCTCGCTCGCCGACTTCGACATGAGCGCGACGACGGCGAACGGGGCGGACGTCGTCGGCAAGTACGACGGCGCGAGCTCGTTCGCGGCGTGCGCGTGTCAGACGGGAACCGTTGGCGAGGCGGCGACGATCATGGCGCGGTATCCGGCGCAGCATCTCGAGGCAAAGGCGCGAGTGCCCGGGGTGGAGATGCAGGTGACGGCGCCGCTCACGCTCGCGGCAGCGAAAGGTAGTTCGAACCCGACGGGATGCGGGGCGACGCAGATCGCGTCAGCGGTCGGAGGCGCCACAGGCGCAGGTGAGCGGGACGATGCACCCGCGGGCGCTGCACCGTCTCGCGGCGACGAGCGGAAGCGGAAACCCGATGCGGGCGTTTCTCCGGTGCCCGACGAGACCGGAGCGATCGCGCCGGCTGCGCCGACGATTCGAGCTGCGCCGCCCGCGTTGAAGGGGCCGGTCGTGGGCACTCCGCGCACTGGCGGAGCAATGCCGCCTGCGCCGCCGCCGCCGACCAACGTCGCCGTCACGGGCACGCCCATGAATGCACGCATTACGTGGGCAGCGGTGGCAGGCGCACAGCGCTATGCCGTGTGGCGCGGCGACGGGAAGAGCGTTTCGATCGAGCGCACGCCTGCCGCATTCACCGCGACGCAGTATCTCGACGTGATGGGCGATGCGCAGATCACCTATTACTACACGGTCGTGGCGTACTACGCGAACGGAACGTCGGCGGAAGCGTCGGCGGTGAATTTCAAATCGCCACCGCTAGTGAATCCGCCTGGATTCACCGCAAAGGAATTCGGCGTGCCGGGGGGAGGACAGGTCACGTTCGCGTGGCAGCCGGTGCCGAATGCGTTGCGATACCGTCTCGATGGACCGGGGCTTCCCGTGACGGGATACTTCGCGTCCGCCGCGAGCACGACCACGGCGCATCCGCATATGCCCGCGGGTCCGGGCACGTGGCGGCTGCAGGCATTGTATACGGGCAACGTCGGCGACTCAGCGGGAGCGTCGCTCGCGTCGACGGTGGTGCACGTACTACCCTCGCATCTCGGGCAGTGGCTCACGCATCGTAATGGCGCGGGCACGCTCGACCAGGTGGAGACGCCAGCGCATCAGGAGTATGACGAATCCGCTATCGGGAATTGGAGCGGCAATCTGCTCGGGAGCTACGATGCATCGTACGCAATATGGCTCGGCCAGCCACTCCGTTTCAATCCGGCCTATGGCTTTTATTCGGATACGGCGGCGCAGCCATGTGCCCTGGGTACCCCCAGCGCCATCGGGTGCAGTATTCCCGGACTAAAATCATGGCTCAACCTTGGCGCAATCGGACTTTGGGACGATCCGGGACAGGGCGCGAAGGAGGCGGTGTACGGCAACCCGACCGACCTGGGAGTTGGGAGGCGTGCGTATTGTGAACAACTACCTTTCGTGCCGCCTCAAAAGGTACCCCTGGCAAATACCCCTGGCGCGTACACCGTGTGTTACGCAACCGCGCACGGTTCCACTCCCGGCACCGCTGGCTTCAACGATCCCCAGACGATCACGCATCCCCTGGAAGGAATTGGGAGCGACTTCATCCTCGCGATGATGATCATCAAGGATCCGAGCGGCACCGTCTTTCTCGTCCTTGGCAAGAATGGGAAATATCCGCTGCTGAATTCAGTGGGGCTCGACACTGAAGGTCCGAAGCTCGTGCCGTTCGCGTGCATCGCGTGTCATGGTGGCACCTACAACACAACGACGCATAAGGTGGATGGCTCCTCTTTTCTCCCGCTCGATCCGTCACTGCTCAGCTTCGCGAGTCCGGCCGACAAGGCTGCGCAGGAAGAGAAGATCCGAAAGATCAATCTCATGATTCACGATGCGCAGCCGCGCACCGCGATTGCGCAATATCTCAACGGCCTCTACAACGGTGCGATCGGCAGCCCGGGTGCAACCGCCGTTCCCGACTACGTACCCGCGAGCTGGTCGGGGCAGGCTGGCTTCTATCGCGATGTCGTGCGTCCGAATTGCACGATGTGCCATCTGGCCGCGCCGGAATCGTGGAACTTTGCCTCGCTGCAGAACTTCACGGACAATGCGGGACTCATCTACGCCGACGTCTGCATTCAGCACAGCATGCCGCACGCAGAGGTCCCCTTCAAGTCGTTCTGGTTGAAGCAAACGGGCGCGCTGTATCTGCCGGGGCTTCTGGCAACCGTGATCGGAAAGCCGAGCTGCTGATCGAGCTCGGTGCGCGCGGCGGCGGTGGCGGCGGTGGCGGTGGCGGCGAGGGTGCGCGGAAGTGTCCGGCAAGTTGCCGGACACTTTTTTGTACCCGAATGCAAGCATGCTCGGTAAGTTGTCTCAGCATTCCGGCGTTACGCGGGACGCCTCGCCCATTTCTCGTTTCGACCCGCTCCGGGAGAAAACCGTGACGACCGAAAATTCGGATCGGATTCCAGATGACCTCGGCCTCTCGCGCCGCGACTTTCTCTTGCACAGCGGTCAGCTCGGCTGGATGTTCTCCGTTCTGGGATCGCCATTCGGCCAGCTCGTTGCGCCGACGATCGCGCCGCTCACGCCAGCACTCGGAGCCGTTCAACGCGCGGGCGCAATCCCCGCGTCTTCGCTTCTCTCCGGTTTCCAGTGGCGCATGCTTGGCCCCTTCCGCGGTGGACGCGTCGCGGCAGCGACCGGCGTGCCGGGGCGGCCGCACGAGTTCTATTTCGGCGCAGTGAACGGCGGCGTGTGGAAGTCGATCGACGCGGGGCGCGTATGGGAGCCGATCTTCGATTCGCAGCCCGTCGCCTCGATCGGCGCGATCGCCGTCGCGCCCTCGGCGCCCGACGTCATCTATGTCGGCAGCGGCGAGTCGACGCTTCGCGATTCGGCAGGCTTCGGAAACGGGATGTACAAGTCGATCGACGCGGGAAGGAGTTGGACGCACATCGGACTCGAAGACACCCAGCACATCGGCAAGATCGCAATCGATCCGCACGACCCCGACGTGCTCTTCGTCGCGGCGATCGGCCATCTGTACGCGCCGAACGAGGAGCGTGGGATCTTCAAGTCGACGGACGGCGGCAGTAGTTGGAAGAAGGTGCTCTACAGAAATCCGGATGTCGGCGGCGTCGAAGTCGTCATCGATCCATCGAACTCGCAGATCGTGTACGCGGGACTCTGGAACACGCGTCGTCCGCCCTGGTTCACATACTCGCCGACCAACGGGCCCGGCGGCGGCATCTTCAAGTCGACCGACGGCGGCACGACGTGGACGGAGCTCACGACGGGGCTGCCGAAGGAAGGGATCGGACGCACTGGTATCGCGGTCGCGGCGAGCGATCCGCGTCGGATCTACGCAGTGGTCGATTGTCTGCTTCCCGATGGCGCGCCGCCAGCCACGCTGACTGCGCCGACGGCGGGCACGACCATCGACAAGGATGCCCCCCGTCAGGGCGGTTTCTTTCGCTCCGACGATGGCGGCGCGTCGTGGACGCGAATCTCGACTGACCAATCGCTGTGGGGACGTGGATGGTATTTCTGCAAGCTGGCGGTCGATCCGAAGGACCCAGACGCCGTGTACGTCAGCAACGTCGCCGTCTCGCGCACGATGGATGGCGGCAAGCACTGGGTGGCGTTGCGCGGATCGCCAGGCGGCGATGACTATCATCAGCTCTGGATCAATCCCGACGACCCGAACACGATGATCGTCGCAAGCGATCAGGGTGCGATCATCACGCGCAACGCTCGCGGCGACGCAAAGCTCGTGACGTGGAGCTCGTGGATGAATCAGCCGACGGCGCAGATGTACCACATCTCCGTCGACTACAGAAATCCGTACTGGGTGACGGGCGCACAACAGGATTCGGGCGCAGTTGCCGTGCGATCGCGCGGGAAGTTTGCGGAGATCTCGACGCACGACTGGGAGCCGATCGGCCCCGGCGGCGAGAGCGGCTACACCGCGGGCGACCAGCTGCATCCGGGGATCGTGTTCGGCGGAACGGGCGAGCGCTGGAATCTCGCGGCGAACAAGCAGCTGCGCGGCACGACCGCTCCCAAGGCGTCCGGTACGGAAGTCGATCGTGCCGACTGGACGCAGCCACTCGTGTTCTCGAAGGCCGACCCGCACGCGCTCTATTACGCGAGTCAGTTTCTCTACAGGACCACTGATGGCGCGAAGACGTGGACGCGCATTAGCGAAGATCTCACGCGCGTCGCCCCCGCAATCCCGGCGACGCTCGATGCCGTCGCGGCCGCGCATGTCGACCGCAACGGGAAGCGCGGCGCGATCTACACGATCGCGCCCTCACCGGTGTCCGCGCCGATGATCTGGGTCGGAACCGACGATGGACAGCTCTGGCGCACAGCCGATGCTGGCCGTGCGTGGACGAACGTGACACCGGCTTCAATCACCGCGTGGAGTCGCGTCACTACAGTCGAGGCATCGCATTCGAACGTCAATGTCGCCTACGCAAGCGTCGACCGGCATCAGCTGCAGGACTTCGACCCGTACATCTACCGCACACGCGACATGGGGAAGACGTGGCAGCCGATCACCAACGGATTGTCCAGGGGCGAGTATGTGCACGTCATCAAGGAAGATCCCAAGTCGCCGCGGACGCTCGTGTGCGGCACGGAGCGCGGTGCGTACCTCTCCATCGATGACGGCGACAGCTGGAATCCCATTCAGCTCAATCTTCCCGTCACGTCCGTGCGCGACTTCGAGATCTACGACAACGATCTGATCGTCGGCACGCACGGTCGAGGCATCTGGGTGATTGATGACATCGCCCCTCTGCGCCAGCGCGACTCGGTGCTCGTGACCGAGGATGTGCATCTGTTCAAGCCCGCCACGGTTGCGGCGACAGCACAGAGCGACGATGACGGGACTCCGTGGCCGAAGGATGAGCCGTACGCGGACACGCGCGTCGAAGGCGTCGTGCTCTACTACTGGTTGAAGAGTGCCGCGAGCGGACCGCTGACGATCGAGATCCTGGACGCGCGCTCCGCGGTGGTCGCGACGATACCGGCGAAGATCAAGCCGCCCGCGCCCGATGCGCCGAAGGCCGATGGCATCAAGCGGATCTCGCCGATCTGGGAGCAGCCGCCGCCGGGCCCGCTGCCCGTGACCGCCGGGATGCATCGCGTCGTGTGGCCAACGGTCGAGGGGGCCGGCGGTCCCTTTGCATTAGGAGACGAGAAACTGAAGGTACACACCGGCGCCTTCACCGCTCGGCTGAACGTTGGCGCGAAGAGCTACACGCAACGCTTCGAGGTCACGCCGGAAGTCACGAGCGGTTAGCGCGCGGGACTGACCGGGCGCGCCCGGTCGTACCACGCCGGCGCCAGCATCGCGAGCATGAACGTCGCGAGCACCGCGAACGCCACGGGATATCCCGCGTGCGTCGACACGACGCCGAAGGCCACGGCGCCGATGCCGATCCCCGCATCGTAGGCGACGTTCCACACCGCGCTCACCGCGTCGTACCCGGACGGTGACACGCGCTCGAACATCAGCGACAGCGACGCGTTCTGCGTGATGCCGTAGCCGGTGCCGAAGAGCACCATTCCGATCATGATCGCCGGCGTCGTCGCGATGAAGACGAGCGCGAACATCCCGCACGTCGCCAGCAACAATCCGGGGATGAGCAGCATAGCCGCGCCGTGTCGATCGCCGAGGTGTCCGGCCCACCACCGAGTGAACGTCGATGTCGCGGCCTGTACGAGCAATGCCATCGCGACGACGTTCTCCGACGCATGGATCGCCGCGAGCGGAATGAAGGTGACGACGACGCCGGCGGCCATCGTCGTCGCGGAGAAGACGACCGCGGGGCGCGCGAGCGCGGGCATGCGGAATCCGGCGAGCACACCCACGGGCTTCTCCTTCGCGGCCTCGAGCCCCGGTAGTCCCGGTACCGCGAGCAGCCCGGTGAGCGCGGCGAGCCCCGCGACTACGAAGACCGTGGGATAGCCGGCGTGCGCTGCGAGCCAGACGCCGAGGGGGAGTCCGAGGATCGAGGGGACGTTGGCGACCATGCCGTAGATCCCGAGTCCTTCGCCGCGCCGCTCGGGCGGGACTATTCGTGCGACGAGCGAGCCGCCGACGACGACGATGATCGCGAGTCCGGCGCCGCGCACGAGACAGATCGCGAGGATCGCTGGCATCGTGTGCGCGAGCGGGAGTGCGAGCGCGGGGGCGCCGAGGAGGGCGAGGCCGGAGGCGAGGGTGCCACGGTATCCGAAGCGGGCGATGATGCGCGGGGACGCGATTTCGGTGGCGACGGTGGAGAGCATGAGCGCGCCGGTCGCGAGTCCGGCGCCGATTCCGGACGCGCCGATCGAGGTAGCGTACTGCGGGACGACGGAGAGGAGGAGGTAGAAGCAGATCATTGCGCCGAAGGTGGCGGCGCAAAGGAGCACCATCGGGCGAGTGAGGAGGGAGGGTCGGGGTGCGGAGGCGCTTGACATGGATCGAAGCTACGGTCAAAGTGGTAAAGACGACAAACCAACACTTACGCAATAATAGTTGACCAGTCAGGCTCACGATCTACTTATCAGCGTTTTTCACGGTATCGAAGAAAAACTCGGACCGCAGATTGAGCGCCAGCTCCGCGAAGCTATCCGCGGCGGGAAGCTGCGCCCTGGCGCCCCAATTCCCTCCTCGCGCAACCTCGCCATCCAGCTCGCCGTGTCCCGACCGATCGTCGTCGACGCGTACGCCCAGCTCGCCGCCGAAGGGTATATCACTCTGCGCCGAGGCGCTCGACCCCGCGTCTCTACGGCGGCTCCGACTTCAGGGGCGCCGGGCACGATCGTGCGGTCGAGGGCTACTGCGCGACACGGGCCGCGCGTGCGCTACGATTTCCTTCCTGCGGGCCCCGATCTCTCATCGTTCCCGCGCGCCGCGTGGCTCGCAGCCACGCGCGATGCGCTCGCAACGATGCGCGACGCGGACTTCGGCTATCGTGAGCTGCAGGGGTGCGAGGTGCTGCGTGTCGCACTCGCCGAGTATCTCGGACGCGCGCGCGGAGTGCGGTGCGATGCCGAACTGATCGTCATCACCAGCGGCATCGCGCAATCGCGAGTGCTCGCGTGTCGCGCGTTCGTCGCAATGGGGGCGAAGCGACTCGCGGTAGAGGATCCGGGCTACACCGAGTGGGACGCGATCGTCGCCGCGGGGCTCAAGCTCGTGCCGATAGCCGTCGACGATGACGGGATGCGCGTCGATGCGCTCGAGCGCGCGAATGCGGACGCGGTGCTCGTGACTCCCGCGCATCAATTTCCGACCGGCGTCGTGATGAGTGGTGCCCGTCGCATCGCGCTGCTCGCGTGGCTTCGCGCGAGGCAAGTAGTAGCGATCGAGGATGACAACGACGCCGAGTTTCGATATGATCGCGCGCCGGTGGGTGCGCTGCAGTCGCTCGAGCCGGAGAGCGTCGTGTACTGCGGCACGGCGAGCGAGATGCTCGCACGGGCGCTCCGCATCGGATGGATGGTCGTGCCACGACATATGCTGGCAGCGGTGCAGAAGGAGCAGCGGCTCGCGGACAATGGCGTGTCGCGCATCGAGCAGCACGCGCTCGCCGCGCTCTTCGCTAAAGGCGAGATCGACAGGCATCTGCGTCGCATGCGACTACGCTATCGCGCGTGTCGCGATGCGCTCATCGATGCGCTCGCGGTTGAGATGCCGGAGGCGACGGTGAGGGGAATCGCTGCGGGGTTGCACGCGACGGTGGAGCTGAGCGCGGACAACGATGAGCGCGCGATTCTCGAGGAAGCGCGGCGCCGCGGCATCGCGATGGGAATCCTCGCGCAGCACCGCCTCGTTCCGCGCGCCGCGAACGCAACGCTGCTACTGGGCTACGCGCGCATGCCGGAGTCCATCATACGCGACGCCGTGTGCGAGCTTCGCGACGCGATTCGCTCGGCGCGCAGCACCGCGGCGAGCAGGATCGGCTAGAGCTTTCGGCGATCAGATACGCTCCGGCGGCGCGCGTGCTGCGGGGGAGGCTAAGGGTCGACTTTACCGGAAGCTACACCGCAGCGGGGATGAAAATGAACAGCCGGAAGCGACTGTCCTCCGGAATCTCGCGAATGTGACGTTCATTGGCGGAGACATTACTATTGTAGGAGCGCAAGCATCGGGGCGACTTGAGGAAGCTCAATCGGGACACTAGCTTACGCTCTCTTCTGGCCAGGTAGCTCAGTTGGTAGAGCAGCGGACTGAAAATCCGCGTGTCGGGGGTTCAATTCCCTCCCTGGCCACTCAAGCAGGACAACATCTTAGAGAACTTTGCGCCTTGCCGATCAAAAGTTTGTCGGCGGCGGGTTCAACCGGTGAGTGCAACAGTGCGATCCGGGGGTGGCGTCTGATGCTCGAAGGACCGCTCGCGTCGGCCCTTGTCCGAGCGCAGCGGATCGGATAGTCTCCGTGGCACAGCCTCGACGCGTTCGCACCTGTATCGGCCCGATCGCCTTTTGCAGGGTTTGCTGAGCTCTTCTGCTGAGACAAGGGGGAGGACCGTATGCATTGCGCGACCCTTTGCCTCGCTGTTCTCGCGCTTGGCTGCTCTCGGCCATCGCCCGGCGCTGCGGGCGCCGGTTCCAGCGCAGGGGACTCGGCCGCCGATGCTCCGTCGGCCGGTTCTCCGCCCGGGCCCTCCGCCGGGCGCGCCATTCCGAGCAGCGGGATGGGAGGAGGGATGATGGGCGGCCACAAGGGATTGATGCCAATGATGGGCGCTGCTTCCGCTGACACTGGCGCCGCCCCCAAGCCGCGCGCTTCGCGCGCCGCTGCGGCTGCGAACTGTCCGCCGGTGGATCAGCGGCTCGTCGATCAGGGGCGCGCGGTCTTCAGCTCGACGGGCAACTGCTTCGCTTGCCACGGAGCCAAGGCGACGGGCACGGCGCTGGCCCCCAACCTCACCGATACGCAGTGGCTGAACATCACCGGGTCCTACGCCTCGATCGCGACCCTGGTGCGCACCGGCGTCCCGAAGCCGAAACAGTACGCGGCGCCCATGCCACCACAGGGCGGGACGGCGTTGACCGGAACACAGGTGTGCGCGGTCTCCGCGTACGTCTACACTATCAGCCACCGCTGAGAAGACGCCGGCAGCAGCGAGCCTCGCACGCATGATCGTCTGGTTCGGGCTCACGGGCTTGTCGCTCATCTTCGTGGCCGTCGACATTCGCCGGATGCCGGTGCATCCGGTCCTGAAGTGGGCGTTCGTCATTCTGACGTTCTTCACCGGCCCGCTCGGCGCATTCTTCTACGTGCTTGGTTGTCGCGAGCCTCTTCAGGCAACCCACGAGCAGTTCGTCGCCGCGCGCTGGCGCCAGGTGCTGGGATCCACGATGCACTGCGCGGCGGGCGATGGGCTGGGGATCATTGCGGGCGCTGCCCTCGCCGCCTATTGGCGCCTGCCTCGTTGGGGGGATCTGGCGCTCGAGTATGGGCTCGGATTCGGCTTCGGCTGGGCCTTCTTCCAGGCATTTGCTATGCGAGAGATGGCCGGCTCCTACCGGCGTTCGCTCCGGCTGACCCTCTTCCCCGAATTCGTCTCGATGAATCTGCTTATGGCAGGCATGATCGTCACAATGCGCCTGCTGATGGCGCGGATACCGGGCGCGGTCGAACCGCCTGGTCTGCCGTTCTGGTTCGTGATGGACATGGCGATCATCGCCGGATTCGTCCTGGCGTATCCCATGAACTGGTGGCTCGTGGCGCACCAGCTGAAACACGGGATGATCACCGTACGGCCAGGAGCCGCGCACTCGGACCACTCCGCCGATGCCACCCGGCTAACAACGGACCACTCCGCCATGCAGGCGGAGATGTCCCGCTCCGCTGGTCAGAGTGAGTCGGAGCGGCACCGAGTACCTCTACTGCAGCGAGCGCGCGTCGCAGTTGTCAGCATAGCCGTCCTGTCGGCGAGCATCTACTGGACGCGCTGACGATCCCGCTTGGCCGTCGGCGATCCGGGACGTCTCGGCTACGCCGTCGTGAAGCTGAACACCATCCCGTAGTTGCCGTCGGTGCCCAACCAGTCGCCGCCCCTCTCGCCGGACATCCCACCCATCATCCCGCCCATCATAGTGCTCGTGGCCGACTGGCCGCCCATGCCGGGGCATGCGCCATAGTTGATGGTCGTGCCGCTGATATCCTTCATGCCGCCGCCCATGTGGATGTAGTACATCGTGCCCGGCGCGAGGGAGGCGTTGGGAGTCATGGTAAGTGTCCGGGGAAATACCCTGCCGACGGGCAAACCCCGAAGGGTCCTCGCCTGGAGCAGATGTCGGAAGGGAGGGAGAGGACGACCGGTTCGGCGTTGCAATGCTCGCATCGCCGATGGGTGTCCGCTTCCATGCGCGTGTCAATCACCGGACGAATCGCTCGGCATGCGCATCATGCGCAACATCGCGGGCCCGCCGGTCTTGAAGAATCGACGCAGGAGGATGCCGGCCAGCGCCAGGAAGACCAGATTGAGCACGGTCGTGTAATTCAGCGTGATCATGGTGGCCGTGGCACGGGCGCCGCCAGCCGCCGGCGTCAGCCCGAGTGCCTGGAACAGGAATTCCACGATCAGCGCCGCGCCCACCATCGCGGCGTAGAAGCTGCTGAAGATTACCCACGCCATGCGCGATCCGTAGTAGCGGCGGTAGATGTCGAGGATCGGCAGCACGATCAGGTCCGCGAAAATGAAGGCGATCACGCCTCCGAAGCTGATCCCGCCATTCCAGAGCACGGCCGCGAGCGGAATGTTCCCGACCGAACAAACGAACGAGAGGATAGCGATCAACGGCCCGATCACGGGGCCCCAGAACTTCGCCAGCAGCGGGTGCGAGACCAGGAAGACGCTCGCCCACCACTCGCGTGGAACCCACGCCGCGAGCGCGCCCGCGATCAGCAGGCCGCCAGCGATGTCGATCCAGACCGACGCCCAATCCATCACGAAGTAGTGGGAGATGGTGGTCCTTCCGCCGGGAGAACGGATCCTCGCGAGCAGTCCACCGCCGGCCGGCGCGGGCATGTGCATGTCGGCATGTCCTTCCATGCGCCCGGCGAGGCCCTCATTCGCCTGCGCGGTCGCGCCGGCGAGCAGCTTCGGCGTGAGCCGCCAGCGGAACAGGAGCGCGAGTATGGTCACCATGGCGACGGCGCCCACCACCTCTGCGAGCGCGAACTGCCAGCCGAGGAAGACGATCATGATGATCGTCAACTCGAGCACGACGTTCGTGGACGCGATCTCGAACGTCATGGCGGCCGTGAAGTCGGCCCCCTTGCGGAAGATCGAGCGCGCGATGGCCACCGCCGCATACGAACACGAGGACGACGCCGCACCCAGTCCGCATGCCTTGAGGAGGGTGGCCGGCCGGTGGTCGCCCAGCAGGCGAACGATCTTTTCCTTCGACACGCTGGCCTGAATCACGGCCGAGATCGTAAAACCGAGGATCAGCGGCCAGAGGATCTGCCAGAACATCGCGAACGACATCCCGAGGGCGTGAGCGACCGCGAGTACGAGTGCCATGGGTCAGTCCCCTGAGTGATTTGTGTCGACCAGGCGCGCCGGGCTGGATCGCGGATTACAATGCGTGGCGCCGCATTTCGCACTCGGGTATCGGTCGGCGGAGCAGTACCGTCGAGAGGTCTCAGAATTAGCCTGATTGGATCGCCCAATCTGTCTCGCGAACTGGGGCTCACAGCAGGCGGAGACTGGCGCTGCGGGCGGCAACGGTGTTGCTTGCGCACGGTAGGCCGGCCCATCCAAGCGCCCAGGTGAGATCGGACAGAACGCGGGGCTGGCCCAGGAAACCGGAGGACGCCATGAGAAGGAGCTTACTTGCAACGACGACAGCGTTGGTGTGGCCGGCCGCAACGGCAGGTGCCCAAATGGCCGGTGGCCAAGACCGGAACATGATGGGAAACGGTCAGGGTTGGGGAATGATGCAGGGGTGGGGTCTCGTGGGCACCATCGTGGTCGTGGTGTTGATCGTGCTTCTCGCGGTCAACCTCATGAAGAAGAAGTGAGAGTGGACGCAGGCTCTTTGACGGAGAGCGTCTCGTCTTTTCTTGTTGTTTTGACGTAACCCCCTCGAGCGGGAGCGTGGAATATGGGCTCTCCCCGTCGACGATGGGCAACGACAACCGCCGACCACGGTTTCGTGAAGGCTGAATCATCTGAAGGGTGGACAGGACATCTCGCCTTCCGGAACCAAAAATCGCGAATAGTCAGAATCGGCGAGCATCACCGCCAGCGGCTACGTAACACCGGTTAACGCCTCCCAGGTGCTCGATCCGGCACTGCCAATAGAGCGCTTCTTTTCCATCGATTTCCCGCGTGAAGTCACCAATGTGATGCAGACAGAGTGCGCATGCGGTATCCAAGTGAGCGGCCTCGCGTGGAGGCAGACGGCAGTACTTGAGACCTGGCGATACCCCGATTGGACGACGACTTTACGGTGCATAAAAATTCCTGCTGGCTTGTACGCATTCTCCGCTCAAGGGCCACTGCGTGACGAAAGCTCGAAAGACGACCCGAGCGGCAGGTAACGAACCCCAGCTACATGGAACCGTGCGCCTCTCTGCAAACGGTATGGCGAAAGTCCTTGGGGATTTGGAAGCACGTGTGCTTCAGACCATGTGGGCTCTGGGCAAACCAGCCTCGGCTCGCGTCGTGCATGCGCGGGTCGCAAAGCGGCACGGTGTGTCACCGCTGACTGTGATCACCGTGCTCAACAAGCTCGTTGCGAAGAAGATCCTTGCGCGCGAGAAGCAGGATGAGCTTTTCCACTATCGAGCACTACTGAGCGAGGAGGCATTTCTGGCTATCGTGTCTCGCCGCGTGGTCGAGGGGGTACTCTCATTTGGGCCTGATGCAGTTGCCGCATCCTTCGTGGATGTGTTGGCGGAGCAGGATCCGAAGCGGCTCGAAGAGCTGGGACGCCTCATTCGGCGCAAGCTTAAACAGGTCGGGGAGAAATAGCGGATGAAGCTGCCCGAGCAACGAAGCTATCTCGCTTCTCCCGTTCGCAAGAACGAGCAGTCACATCGTCGTGTGCTGCTGCTGGGCATCTCGACATTGCTGATCCTGGGTACCAGTCCGGTATTCGGACATCACGTGGCGGGACGAGCTGACGCGCTGCTCGTTGGGAAAGATCATCTCTGGGTGATCTGTCTCGTGGCTGCGCACCAGATTCTCTCTCCCGTGCATCTGCTCTTCCATGCGTTGCTCATCAGCGGTGTTGCCTACGCAGCCTGGGATCGCGCACGCGCCTGGAGGAACGCACGCCGCTGGCTCGCACTCGTCGAGGGAGCGACGCCAAAAGCGGGAGACGGGTATTGGACTGGTGCGCTGCAAGCTGGACTTTCGCCTGCGAACGTCGTGGTGGTAGACGGTCTTCCTGTGCCGGCGTTCACCGCTGGTTGGATCCGACCTCGCGTGTACGTCGCACGCGGCCTCGAGCAGCTACTCGCGCCAGACGAGCTCGTTGCCGTGCTGGCACACGAGGCGGCGCACGTGCGGCAACGCGATCCGCTCGTGCAGTCGCTCCTCCGTGGTTTCGCGCTCGTGCTGTGGTGGATTCCCGCGCTCCGCAGGCTGGCCGACGATGTAGCTGACGAAGCGGAAGTGCGGGCCGACGACGCTGCGGCGAGACAGCACCCGCTCGTGCTGGCGTCCGCCATTCTCTCGTTGGCAAGTTGGCGCGCATCGTCTGATGCAATGGAAATACCTACAACGGTAGTGGCGTTCCAGCACCTCGACCTGCTCGACCGCCGCATTCGTCGGCTCGCGGGTGAGGAAGCGCCGATCGGTACTCACCTGACGCGACGATCGCTCGCCTACGCGGGGACAGCACTCGTCCTCGTCTGGATATCTGGTATCATGATGTTGCACCCGCTGCCGACCGCCGCAAATCTCGCGCAGGGGGAGGATCACTGCGAGCGGCACTGCGCTCCCGTTGTCATGCACCTGCTCTGTCCGATTTCGTCAGAGCACGGGCACAATGGCTGAGCGCGTGCGACTCGCCTTCCTCGTGTCGCCCCGGAGGTTCAAGAGCGAGCATTGTCTATCCGCTTTCGTAGGTTTAGATTTTACGCTACATAAAATCTACTCGCGTACCTTCGTCCTCATCTAGCGAATGTCACGTCTGGCCCGTCGCGCGAACGTCGCACTCATATTCATGCTGCTTCTCGCGCCCGTCACGAGCGCCGCGCAGCACGAGCACCAGCTCTCGCCCGCCCCCGACAGCGCACTCGCGGACACGATGGCCATGAGTCTGCACGGTGCCATGGCAGGGCCGCTCGGCATTCCCACGAGCCGAATGGGCTCGGGAACGTCCTGGGTCCCCGATGATGCCCCCATGCACGCGCAGCACTTCCAGACGGGCGGCTGGGAGTTCATGCTGCACGGCGTGGCATTCATCCAGTTCGACAAACAGTTCACCACGCGTGGCGACGAACAATTCGGCAGCATCAACTGGGGCATGCTCATGGCTCGCCATTCGCTTGGCGGTGGCCTCCTCACACTGCGCGATATGATGAGTCTGGAGCCCTTCACCGTCACCGCAAAGGGCTACCCGCTCCTTCTGCAGAGTGGAGAGAGCTATCGCGGGCAGCCGCTCCACGATCGGCAACACCCCCACGACCTCTTCATGGAGCTGGCGGCGCAGTACGAGCGACCCGTCGCGCAGAATCTCGGACTATCCCTGTATCTGGCTCCCGTAGGTGAACCCGCGCTGGGACCCGTCGCATTTCCGCATCGCCCTTCGGCCGCTGGCGATCCGCTTGCGCCCTTGGGACATCACTGGCAGGACGCGACGCATATTTCCTTCGGCGTGATCACGGCCGGGATATACTCCCGGATGTGGAGGCTCGAGGGTTCGATCTTCAACGGCCGTGAGCCGGACGCTATTCGAACGAACTTCGACTACGCCGGCCGGAGTCTCGACTCGTACTCTGGGCGCCTCACCGTCAACCCGGATTCACATTGGAGTCTCACCGGCTCCTATGGCTATCTCGCCAGTCCCGAAGAGCTACACCCCGAGGAGTCGCAACATCGCGTATCTGCCTCCGTGCTGAATGAGCACGCGTATCGCAAGAACGGTAATTTCGCAACCTCCCTGATCTGGGGCGCGAACAAGTACTCGGGGGTGAGCGGACTCTCGAACAGCGTGCTCGCCGAGACCAATCTGGATCTCGATGGCACAAACACAATTTTCGGCCGCGCAGAATTCGCGCAGAAGTCGGCGGGTGATCTGATGGTCGATGAAGTGCCGCCGTCGACCACGTACAACGTGGGCTCGCTCGTGCTCGGCTATATCCGTGAAATCAGTAAATTCAGCGGCGGTTCGATCGGCCTCGGCGCGCGCGGCTCGCTCGATCTGATACCGAGATCACTCGAGCCGGCGTACGGCACGCGCACGCCGGGCGGCTTCACCGTCTTCCTTCGCTTCCGCCCGAGCCGCATGCACATGGCGGGAATGTCCACGACCGCTCCTGCCGGGCATGCGACGACAGGCATGCCGGGGATGGCACCGCTTTCGCCAAGCGCAACGCACTCGCCTGCGCCGTGACAGCCCTGTTCAGGCTACGATCGGACATGTCGCTCGCTTGAACGTCATGCTGGCCGGGGCGGCTGGACCGTCATGGGTCGACTTCGACTAGCAGCGTCAGACCGCCGGCGCCATTCGTCTCGACGTTGTTGTTGAGCGTGTGATGTGGAATGTGGCAGTGCATGATCCACTTTCCCGGCTCGCGCGCTCGCCAGATCACATCGTAGCGTTGCCCTGGCCCGACGTTGATCACGTCGGCATCGAAACGTGCGCCGGGCGCGAGGACGACCCCGTCCCGCGCGACAACCGTGAACGGTCCACCGTGCATGTGCATCGGATGAATGAAGTTGTTGTTCGTGCCGATGAAGCGAAACTTCATCGTCTGCCCGACGTGCATGTGAAGGGTGTCGGTAGCCGGATATGCCTTGCCATTGATCGTGAAGTAGTTGGGAAGCCCGCCTTCCATGAGCATCGCGGGGTAGGTCAAGCCATCGCGATTGAGCCACTCCTGTAGTTGAACGACGTACTCGAGGTCGGCGTGCGGTTCCGCGGTGGAATCGTGTGGGCGAATGATCAACGCGCCATAGAGTCCAAACGCCTGCTGCCTGTCAGGCTTGTCGTGCGAGTGATAGAAGTACGTCCCCGATTGCCCGACCGTGAATTCGTACACGAACGTCTCGCCGGGCGCGATGGGTCGCTGCGTGATATTCGCGGGTCCGTCCATCGCGTTCGGCACGATGAGTCCATGCCAGTGCATGGTGGTCGATTCCGGCAGGTGATTCGTGTAGTTGATACGAATGCGATCGCCCTGGGTGAGGTCGAGTCGCGGGCCCGGGACTTGACCGTTGACCGCGTATGCGGTGACGGTTTTGTTGGGGAGGATGTTCCACTGGATAACCGATGCCTCGAAGTTGAACACCTTCACTCCATTTTCCATACGCGGCGTGAGCGGTTGGTCTCCCCGCGCGGCGGCCGGGGCGTGGTAGGTCACCAGCCTCGGATCCGCAGCGGCCATATCGCGCATCGCGTCCGCGGGAGTTTCCGTGGTCGTGATCATTCCCGGCGGCATGATCGAGCGTCCCACCGACTCGGCGCTGAGGCGCAGGTTGAAGAAGATCGCCGGGCCATACATCCCCGCGACGAGCATCAGGAGCGTAAAGGCGGTCACCGCGGTGAGCTGTGCGCGCGTGACCAGAGGAGGAGTTCCCGGCTTCTCCTCGCGCCCGGCATGCTCTCCCGCGGAGCCGCCCATTCCCGCCATCCCCGCCATCCGGCCCATGTCGCTGTTCGCATCGGCAGTTCCGTGCCCCTCGGGCGATTGGACACTGCGCACCGTCATCAAGCCGTGCTTGAGCTTGCGCGCCACCAGCCAGACGTTGACAGGGTAGGCGATCGCGAAGCCGACGATCACGCCCATTGACATCACGAACCAGAAGAGCGGCTCACCGGGCCACATTGCCCGCATGTCACGACCCATCATGAGCGTGATCATGACTGGCGCCATCCCGGACATCATCGCGTTCATCGATACGAGCTCGGGGATGAAACTTCGGCGCACATTCTCCGCATACGTGCCACCCATGATCGCGCGCATGAACAGCGCCTGAAAAATGAGGAGACCGAAGAGAAAACCGGCGACGTACTCGATCAGCAAGTCCGCCCACATGGGGAGGCCGAGAACGGCAGTCGCGATGGCAGCGAGGATGATTCCAGTCGCGTCTCCCGCGACGCAATGCACGGTAGAGCCAACCCCTTGCTTCCAGAGCGGCGCAACAAACGCCTCGTGCGTATTGGGTCGCGGTTCCTTGTCCGCCAGGACATACAGGAGCAGCCCGATGGGGCCCAGATACAACGTTACGAGCACAAAGCCCCATTTCATGACCGTCGCCTCGGGGTTGTGCCGAAATTGGTCGTAGGCCACATACGCTGCCGAGACGAGCGCGACCGCGAGCCAGAGATACACCACGTAGTCGATAGGCTGAAGAATCATGGTGGGCTCTGTGAAAGGCAGACGATGGGTTCAGGTATGGCCAATAGCATACTCTGTTTCATGCTCAGATTCTACGCGGCGTAAAAAGCGAACGCTCTCAGCCGTACTGCAGCTGCACATCTTCCCGCTCTTGCCATTGACATAGGAGGAGGGGGTATCTATATTTATACCGGCAGAGGGTATTAGACAGATCTTATCTTTGGCGCGCACGTCGCGAGGAGCACACGATGGAACACATGACCTTGGGTATCGGCGGCATGAGCTGCGGGCATTGCGTCGGTCGCGTCACGAAAGCGCTCGAGAGCGTCGACGGCGTTCAGGTTGAGCAGGTGAAGGTCGGCGAGGCGACCGTCGCCTATGATCCGGCCAAAACGTCAGAATCGCTGATCGCCAAAGCGGTCGAAGGGCAGGGGTACACCGTCGCCGCTGGGGCGCACTAGATCCTCCGCCTGATTCACACATCACGAAGCAAGGAGAAGCGCATGATGGGAACGGACTGGATCGTCATCCTTGGCGGAATTGCAGCGATTGCCTGGGTGAACTGGTACTTCTTTCTTGCCCAGCGCGAAATCGTCTCGGCGACGGTCGGACCGGTTGCGCCGGGCGGCAGCGCTATGAGCACTAGTGAAAGCGCGGGCGCCGGTACTCGATCCCCCGCGTCCGCGATCCCCGAGGTCACCATCGTGGTGAACGGAGGCTATAGCCCCTCCTCGATCCGCGTCAAGGCGCGGCAGCCGGTGCGCCTGCTCTTCGACCGACAGGACACCTCGGCCTGCTCCGAAGAAGTCGTGTTCCCTGATTTCAAGATTCGCCGATTTCTCCCCACGGGGAAAATAACGACGATCGAGATCACGCCGCCCGCTGCGGGTCGATACGAATTCATGTGCGGGATGAGCATGTTGCGCGGCACAGTCATCGCCGAGGAGTAGACAGATCGTGGCGACAACACTACCGGAATCCGGGCTTCATGAGCCCAAGTCACTGGACAGCGGCGCGCCTGCGAGCGGGAGCGATCGAGAGACCATTCGTATTCCAGTGACCGGGATGACGTGCGCTGCATGCCAGGCCGGCATTCAGCGTACGCTGCAGAAACAGCCAGGCGTGGTCGACGCGTCCGTCAACCTGATGATGAAAAGCGCGACGATTACCTTCGATCCCGCTGTAATAGCGCCGAATCGCCTCGTCGAGGCCATTCGCGAGACCGGCTACGGAGCGGAGCTGGCTTCTCCCGATCAGTCCGCGTTCGAAGAACAGGAAGCCCGCGATCACGCGCAGCAGCATGAGTTCAACGATTTTCGCCTCAAGGCGATCGTTAGTGCTGTCGTCGGCATCATCGCGATGATTCTTTCGATGCCGCTCATGACCGCACGCGATCAAAGCATGCATGGGATAGTGATCGACCCGTTCATGCGGTGGGCGATGGATTCGCTCGCGCCCGCATTGCGGAGCGTGGCGCCATGGCTGTACGCGATTCCGCCCACGATAGCCTCGTACGCGCTCCTCGCGCTCACCCTCGGCATCATGGGTTGGGCGGGCCGTCATTTCTACGTACGGGCGTGGGCCGCGTTCCGGCACCACTCGGCGGACATGAACACCCTCGTTGCGGTAGGAACCAGCGCCGCGTTCATCTATTCCGTCGTAGCGACCGTCGCGCCCGATTTCTTTTTACGCCGTGGCGTTGCTCCCGATGTGTACTACGAGGCGGTCGTCATCATCATCGCGCTCATTCTCACAGGCAACGCCTTCGAGGCGCGCGCGAAGAAGCAGACGTCGGCGGCACTTCGCTCGCTCGTCAAGCTTCAACCAAAGACGGCACGCGTGGTCCGTGGTGATACGGAAGCGGATGTCCCCGTGGAAAGCGTTGCCAGTGGCGAGGTCGTGGTTGTGCGCCCCGGTGAACGCATCCCCGTCGATGGCGAACTGACATCCGGCGAGAGTGCCGTCGACGAGAGCATGCTGACTGGGGAGTCGCTCCCAGTGAAGAAAGCGCCCGGCGATCGCGTTATCGGCGGCACGATCAACCGCACGGGCGCTTTCCGTTACCGCGCCACGACGCTCGGCAGCGAGAGCATGCTCGCGCAAATCGTGAAGTTGATGCGCGATGCGCAGGGCTCGCGCGCACCTATCCAGCGTCTGGCCGATCGCATCAGCGGTATTTTCGTCCCGGTAGTGCTCTCGCTCGCCATCGCGACCTTCGTCGTGTGGTTCGTGGCCGCGGGAAGCGCGCCCGGCGTCCGCGCGTTCGCGGCAGCCGTTGCGGTGCTCATCATCGCCTGTCCGTGCGCCATGGGTCTCGCCGTCCCGACGGCCGTCATGGTGAGCACCGGTAAGGGCGCGGAACTCGGAGTGCTGATCAAAGGTGGTGAAGCGCTGCAACGTGCAGGTGATGTGCAGACGGTAGTACTCGACAAGACGGGAACGGTCACCGAAGGACGGCCGACGGTCACGGATGTCGTGCTCGTTCCGGGCGACGGTGCGATAAACGAATCCGAGCTGCTGCGCCTCGTCGCATCCGTCGAGAGCTCCAGTGAACATCCACTCGCCGACTCCATCGTGCGGCACGCGAAGGATCGCGGGCTCGCACTCTCACATGCGGAGTCCTTCGATTCGGTGACGGGGCGTGGCGCCGTCGGTGTGGTGGACGGAGTAGCAATGGCTGTCGGCAACGCGGCGCTGATGGCCGATTACTCAATCAAGGTGCTCTCACTCCAGAAGGATGCCGAGCGGCTTGCGGCCGAAGGCAAGACTCCCATGTTCGTCGCCGCGAATGGAGCGCTCGTTGGGTTGCTTGCAGTAGCCGATCCGATTCGGGAATCCTCTCGAGCCGCGATCTCGCAGTTGCGTGCGCTCGGGCTCGAGGTCGTGATGTTGACGGGCGACAATCAGCGCACTGCCGACGCGATTGCGCGCCAGGCGGGAATCGAACGCGTAGTCGCCGAGGTTCTCCCCGAGGGGAAGGTGGCCGAGATCAAGCGCCTGCAAGCGGAAGGGAAAGTCGTCGCCATGGTCGGCGACGGCATTAACGATGCGCCCGCGCTCGCGCAGGCCGACGTCGGAATGGCGATGGGAACGGGCACCGATATCGCTGCGGACGCGGCGGACGTGGTGCTCATGCGCGGCGACCTGCGAAGCGCGGCGCAAGCGATTGC
>JBDSHG010000134.1:0-2992 GCA_039918615.1 Gemmatimonadaceae bacterium
GCGAAGCAGGGGCGCGACCGCCAGTTCCAGGCGATCCTCCCGCTACGCGGCAAGATCATCAACGTCGAGAAGGCGCGCATCGACAAGGTGCTATCGAACGAGGAAATCCGGACGATCATCACGGCGATCGGCTCGGGGATCAAGGAAGACTTCTCGATCGAGAATGCGCGCTATCACAAGATCATCATCATGACGGATGCCGACGTCGACGGCGCGCACATTCGCACGCTGCTGCTGACGTTCTTCTTCCGCCAGATGCCGGAGCTGATCGAGGCCGGCTTCATCTACATCGCGCAGCCGCCGCTCTATCGCGTCGCGAAGGGGAAGGAGGAGTTCTACGCGTACGATGAGGACGAGCGTGTCGAATACATCAATCGGCTCGGGGGCAACGAGACGAAGAGCATCAACATCCAGCGCTACAAGGGACTCGGCGAGATGAATCCCGAGCAGCTGTGGAAGACGACGATGGATCCGAACGTGCGCACGCTGCTGAAGGTAGACATCGATGATGCGGTGGAGGCGGACCGGATCTTCCAGATGCTCATGGGAGATGAGGTGGAGCCGCGCAGGGCCTTCATCGAGAAGAACGCGAAGTTCGTGCGGAATCTGGATATTTAGAATTCAAGATTCTTTTTGACCAGCAAAAGAGGCAGCTCGACGAAGATCGTCGGGCTGCCTCTTTGATTGCCGTGAGTGCACGACCCGCGTCACCGCACCACGCGATAACTGATGTGCGTCACCAGCTCCGAGCCCGTCGCCTCGATCTGCTCGATCTTCAGCTTGTCCCTACTGAAGCGATCCAGCAGCCGCACACCCTCACCGAGGAGCATCGGCGCGATGTGAAGGGTGAACTCGTCGATGAGCCCCGCCTGGATGTACTCCTTGATCGTGTATGCGCCGCCCGAGATGCGCACGTCCCTTCCCTTCGCGGCCGCCTTGGCCTGCTCGAGCGCGCTCTCGATGCCATCGGTGACGAAGTAGAAGGTCGTGCCGCCCTTTCGCTCCCACGGTGCGCGCTTGTCGTGTGTGAGCACGAACACGGGTGAATGAAACGGCGCATCCTCCGGCCAGCTCACTTCGCCCTCCTCGAACATGTGCCGCCCCATCACGTGCGCGCCCGCGCGCGCGAAGACGCGCTTGACGAGATCGTCGTCGCCGCCCGTACCGCCGCCCTCGCCAAGATGCAGCATCTCCCGGAACGTCGCAGTGTTGAACATCCAGGTATGCATGTCGATGCCGCCGTCGCCGAGCGGGTTCTTTGGCCCGCGGTTGGGGCCTGCGATGTAACCATCCAGTGACATCGCGACGTCGAAGAAAACTTTGGTCATTGTCTCGTCAGAGTATGGAAACGGTGCTCACGAATTATTGCCGCGTCGTTCACGCCTCGAGCGCGACAGCATCTCGTACCCCCTCGCGATCACCATCCCGCTGCGAAAGGCGATCAGCCCCACCGCGATCTCGAATCCTACAAAACTAGCGTCCTCGAGCCCGGACGCGCCGTGCAGCTCGAGCTGTACCAGGGCGACACCGATCACGAAGACGGCGGCGAGCGCGGATGCGGCTCGGTAGACCAAGCGCTTGCTCTGCGCTGTTTGTAAGACTGGTGAGGGTGGAATCGTCACGGTCGGCGCATCCTCAGCCACTACTGCGCCAGCTGCGGCGTCGAGTCGTTGCTCGGCGCCAGACACGACACACTCGGCCCCGCCATCTTCGCGCACGCCACCAATACGCGGCCCATCGTCAGCGCCTTCGCCGCCTCGTCAGCCGCCACGTGCCCCGTCACCGACAGCGCCTTTCCCGTGGTGTCGATCCACTTGATGAGCGTATCGTGATCGAAGTACATGCGGTACTGCACACGGTGGATGATGCGGCCATCCATCGAGAGTGAATATTTCCCGATGATGTGCGACACGAAGTACGTCGAGTCATCGTGCACGTAGAAGTCGTACGTCACGCGCCCGTTCTCCACGTACAGATTGGCGTCCATCTTCGCCAGCGAGTCGCCGGCGAAGTACGCCGTGAGCGCCCCGCCCTCCGACGAAAACTCCGCGAGCTCCTTGCGCACGACGCGATCCTTCGGCAGCGCATTCTCGGTCGCCGCGAACCATGCACGAATCCGCACGATCCGGGGGTCGTCGCTCGCCGCGACGCTGCGAACGAAGAATGCGCACGGAAGCGCGAGCGCGATGACACCAATCGCCAGACGCGATCGACCGAACACGCCGTTAGCTCGCATACGCCTCCACTCCCTTCTCCGTCACTCGATGCGAGACGAGCGCCAGCGGCGGCTCCGCCTCATCCCCAATTCGAATCGCGTCGCGCAACGCGCTCGCCCCCGCGCGCAGCCCCGCCTCATCCCTCGCGAAGACACTCGCGATGGGCTCTCCGGCCTCCACCCAATCCCCCGGCTTCGCCGTGATCACGAAGCCCACGCCCGGATCAATGCGATCTTCCATCGTCGTGCGCCCGCCGCCGAGCGCGATGATCCCCCGCCCCACCGCCCTCGGCTCGATCTGCGCGATGAACCCCCGTCGCTGCGCGCGAAAGAGCTCGATCGCCTCCGCCTGAGGCAACAGCGCCGGATCGTCGACGACCGCCGGATTCCCCCCCTGCGCCTCGATCACCCGCTTCAGCTTCTCCGCCGCCGCACCAGACGCAATCGCGCCGCGCAGAATCTCAACCGCTTCCGCGCGTTCCGCCGCGAGCCCGCCGAGCAGCATCATCTCCGCACCCAGCGCGTACGTCACCTCCATCAGATCCGCGGGGCCTTCGCCGCGCAGCGCCTGGATCGCCTCCTCCATCTCGAGCGCATTCCCGCACGCGCGCCCGAGCGGACGGTCCATTGCGGTGAGCAGCGCGACCACCGGACATCCGTGCGCAGCGCCGAGCGCGATCATCGTCTCCGCGAGCTCGACACCGCGCTCGCGCGTCGTCAGAAACGACCCCGACCCGCGCTTCACATCGAGCACGAGCCCCGTCAGCCCCTCCGCGA
>JBDSHG010000135.1:0-9162 GCA_039918615.1 Gemmatimonadaceae bacterium
TCGTGCGGATCTTCCTGACGGAGCGCATCTCCACTGCGATTCGCGGGCTCGCGGATCTGCGCGCGATGGGTGTCGTTACTACGCGCGCGGCGGGCTTTCTGACGCTCGGCGGACGGCGCCTGCAGACAGTGCGCTGGGCGGAACAGCTCGGCTTCTGGCGGCCCGATGAAGAGGTGGGCGCGTACCACATACAGTACGAGGTGAGCCCGGGGACGTTCCGATAAAGAAATTCTCGCGCGAATCGGTTGCGCCGGGCGCACACCGGCGATAGCCTCGCGTGATGAATGATAGTTGGCGCATGTCCAGACTCCCGCTCGTGCTTTCATCGCTCGCGATGATGGTGATCGCGATACCTCCGACGGCGCGCGCGCAAAGGACGACGCAAGCGCCGGGCGGAGGTCGGCTGACCCTCGAGCGGATCTTCGGCTCGAGTGAGCTCAGGGCGCGCGGCAGACCGTCGCTCCGTTGGACGGAGGACGGCAAAGGCTACACGATGCTCGAGCCGTCGTCCGTCGGGAGCGCGGAGCGCGACATCGTGCGCTACGACGCAGCCACCGGGCGGCGCGACGTGGTGGTTCGCGGTAATCGCCTCGTAGCATCCGTCAGTGGCGACTCGCTGGTGATCGAGGACTATCAGCTATCGCCGGACGGCAAGCGCGTGCTGATCTTCACGAATTCCAAGCGCGTGTGGCGGGAGAATACTCGCGGCGAGTACTGGGTGATCGACGTCGCACCGGGCGCTCCCCGCAAGCTCGGCGGTGCCGGCGCCGCGCCTTCGACGCTCATGTTCGCGAAGTTCTCACCGGACGGCGGGCGCGTCGCGTACGTGCGCGCGAACAATCTGTATGTGGAGGACGTGACCAGCGGCGCGATCACGCCGCTCACGACCGACGGCTCGCGCACCGTGATCAACGGCACCTTCGACTGGGTGTACGAGGAGGAGCTCAGTCTGCGCGACGGCTTCCGCTGGAGCCCGGACGGAAAACGGATCGCGTACTGGCAGCTGAACGACGAGGGCGTGCGCGACTTCCTGCTGATCGACGACACGGACTCGCTCTACTCGTTCACCATCCCGGTCCAGTATCCGAAGGCGGGGACCACGAACTCTGCGGGGCGCGTCGGGGTCGTGAGTGCGAGTGGCGGGGCGACGCAGTGGCTCGCGGTGCCGGGGGAGCCGCGCGAGCACTACATCGCGCGGCTCGAGTGGGCCGCGAGCTCGGACGAGGTCGTGCTGCAGCAGCTCGACCGGCGCCAGCACACCATTCTCGTCATGCTCGGCGACGCGCGCACGGGGGCGGTGCACACCGTGCTCACGGAGAAGGACAGCACGTGGGTGGATGTCGTCGATGACCTGCGCTGGCTCGACGGTGGCAAGCGCTTCACCTGGGTGAGTGAGCGCGATGGATGGCGAAAGCTGTACCGCGTGTCACGCGATGGGTCGTCGATCCATCCGATCACGACGGGCGCGTTCGATCTGCAGAATCCGAGCGCGGCGTTCGGGGAGCCCTATGTCGTCGGCGTCGACAGCGCGGCGGGGTGGATCTACTTCACGGCGTCGCCCGATGCGCCGACGCAGCTCTACCTCTTTCGCTCGCGGCTCGATGGCACGGGGAAGGCGGAGCGTGTGACGCCGGCGGGGCAGATGGGGGTGCACGAATACACGGTGGCGCCGGGTGGGCGGTTCGCGCTGCATCGCTATTCGACGTTCACTACGCCGGTGGTGTACGAGCTGGTGAAGCTGCCGAGCCATGCGGTGATCCGGACGTTGGTGGACAATGCGGCGTTGCGCGCAAAGGTCGCGACGCTCGATCGCGGCAAGGTGCAATTCCTGCGCGTCCCCGCGCGCGACGGGACGCTGCTCGATGCGTGGGTGATGACGCCGCCGGGGTTCGATCCGAAGAAGAAGTATCCGGTGCTCTTCGACATCTACGGGGAGCCGGCGGCGCAGACGGTGCTGGATGAGTGGGGCGGGGACTATCTCTGGCATCTGATGCTGACGCAGCAGGGCTACATCGTGGCGAGCATCGATAATCGAGGAACGCCGGCGCCGCGCGGGCGCGCGTGGCGGAGGAGTATTTATGGAGCGATCGGTGTGCTGTCGAGCCAGGATCAGGCGGACGGCGCGCGTGCGCTCGCGAAGGCGTTGCCGTACGTGGACTCGACGCGTATCGGCGTGTGGGGGTGGAGCGGGGGCGGGTCGCAGACGCTCAACCTGATGTTCCGGTCGCCGGAGCTGTACAAGGTTGGGATGTCGGTGGCGCCGGTGCCGGATCAGCGGCTCTACGACACGATCTACCAGGAGCGCTACATGGGGCTGCCGGAGGAGAATGCGGATGGCTACAGGCGCGGCTCGCCGTTGACGTATGCCGCGAATTTGCGGGGCGACCTGCTCGTGGTGCATGGAAGTGCGGATGACAACGTGCACTATCAGGGGACGGAGCGGCTGGTCGACGCGCTCGTGGCGGCGGACCGTCCGTTCACGATGATGGTCTACCCGAATCGCTCGCACTGCATTTGCGAGGGCGAGGGGACGAGGCTGCATCTCTACTCGCTGCTGACGCGCTATCTCGAGTCGCATCTGGCGGCGGGCGCGAGGTAGTCGCGCTTGAACACAAGCATCAACAGTTGAAGATACGGACAAAAACGGCGAGGGGCACGGACAAAGACGGACAATGGTCTTGACCCGGTTTTGTGGACACAGGGTTACGAACGATTATGCCGCATTGGTGTGGAGCTGGGTTTCGTACTGCACGGGACTGAGATAGCCGAGAGTCGAGTGCCGCCGGCGGGGATTGTACCACGTTTCGATGTACGCGAAGATCGCGTGGCGCGCCTCCGCTTGGGTCTTCCATTTCCGCCGGCCGATGCACTCCCACTCGAGCGTCGCGAAGAAGCTTTCCGCGACGGCATTGTCCCAGCAGTTGCCTTTGCGACTCATGCTCGCGCGCAGGCCGTGCGCGGTGAGCAGCTCGCGATACGCGCCACACGCGTACTGCACGCCCCGATCGGAATGATGCACGAGCCCGGGGGCCGGACGCCGCGCCGTGAGCGCCATGCGGAGGGCGCCGAGGGCGAGCTCCGCCGACAGATCGTCGCGCATCGCCCATCCCACCAGTCGCCGGGAGGCGAGATCGATCACCACTGCGAGATAGAGAAAGCCGAGCCGCGTGGGCACGTACGTGATGTCGCTGACCCACACGCGATCGACGTCGGGCACCGCCGCGACGGCAAATGCACGGTCGAGCAGGTTCTCCGCGATCGGATCGGCGTGTGCCGAGTCCGTGGTGTGCACCCAGGCGGCCTGCGGCGCGCGCGCGACCAGGCCCTCCGCACGCATCAGGCGGGCCACTCGCTTCTGCCCCACGTGCACGCCCGCGGCCTGCAAGTCCCGATGGATCCGGGGCGCGCCATAGGTCTCCCCGCTCGCGTCAAAGAGGTCGCGGATCCGGACCAACAGCGCCTCGTCGGCCTTTGCGCGGACACTGGGCTCGCGCTTGCGCCAGGCGTCAAACCCGGAGGACGAGACCTCGAGCACCCGACACATGAGTCGCAGATCATGCTCGCCCTCGTGGCGAGCGATACAGGCGTACCTCACGGCGACTCTTTCGCGAAGAACACCAATGCTTTTTTTGCGAACGCCCGCTCCTCGCGCAAGATCGCGTTCTCGCGGCGCAGGCGCCGGTTTTCCGCTTCCAGCGTCTCCCCCGGGAAGCGCCTGGCGTCACGCTCGCCCTCGCCGTCGAGCTGCTTCTCCCAGCCCCACAGCAGCCCCGCGCCGATGTCCAACTCTCGCGCGACTTGCGACACACTCATCCCATCACGCCGCCGATCCCGCATCAATGCCACGGCCTCTCTCTTAAACTCCGCACTGAAGGTCCGCTTGGTGCGTCGTCCCGTCGCACTCCCACTCGATGGTTTCATTGCACACCTCCGTATCAGGTACAGTGAGGTGTCCACAAAAGCGGGTCAAGTTCACAACTACCCCAGCGGGGGTAGTTGTCCGTCTCTGTTGTCCGTTCAATCCGTTCAATCGTTTTTCAAGAGCGGTTGACTGTTCTACACGCTGTTTTTTTATCTTGAATTCAAGATAGTTATTTCGTGGCGCCCTTGTAGGTGACGTGCCAGATGCGGCCGTGTGCATCGTCCGAGATGTAGAGCGAGCCGTCGGGAGCGACGGCGAGGCCGGAGGGGCGATACTTCGCCGTGGTCGGTTGCGGAGTTGGTGAGCCCGCGAAGCCGTTCGCGAAGGTCTCGTAGTCGCCCTTCGGTGATCCGCCAGAGAAGGGGACGAAGACGACGCGATACCCTCCCTGCGGCTCCGGCGCACGATTCCACGAGCCGTGGAAGGCGATGAAGGCGCCGCCCTTGTACGCCGCGGGAAACTGCGAGCCGTCGTAGAACACGAGCGCGTCCGGCGCCCAGTGCGCCGGAAAATATTTGACCGGCTCGATCTTCTTGTCGCAGTCGCCGATCGCCTTGCCGCCGTCGTCGCCGTACTCGGGTGCGAGCACGAGCTTCTTCTGCGTGGAGTCGAAGTAGCACTTCGGCCAGCCGTAGTCGCCGCCCTTCACGATCTTGAGCAGCTCTTCTGCCGGCAGATCGGCGCTCTGCTGCATGGTGTAGAGACTGCCCCAGTTGTCGCCGAGCTGGTCGCGGCCGTGCTGCGTGGCGTAGAGCTGTCCCGATGCGTCGAACGCGATGCCGACGGCGTTGCGGATTCCGGTGGCGTAGCGGCCGGAGGGGGAGAAGGTCTGCCCGGTCTTGTTCGCATCGTACGTCCAGATGCCGCCGCGCGTCTCGAGCTCCTTGCACGGATTGATGCCGGGGGATTTGAGCGTGCGGTTCTTCACCTGGCACGAATTGGTCTTCGAGCCGACGTCGAGGAAGAGTTGCCCGGTGCTGTCGATGGCGAACGGGTGCATCGGGTGGTCGCCTTCGAGCGGAAGTCCGCTGACGACTGTCGTGGGCGCGCCCTTTGGCGTGAAGCCCGAGTCCAATGCGTAGCGCACAATTTTGTCCTTCGTCTCGACGAAGAGCCCGCCCTTGTAGAGCGCGATACCGGTGCCGCCCGCGCCGCCGTTGGCGAGCGAGTCGCCGAAGCGGGAGATCATGTCCGCTTTGCCGGCGTGCTTCGTGTCGCGCAGCGCGACGATGAACGGCGCCGGCGGCGTGCTGCCGTCCGGATAGTATTTGCCGCTCCACGTGTTCGCGTACAGATCGCCATTGGCCGCGACGACCATATGGCGGACGTGGCCGAGCGAGTCTGCGAAGATGGTGGCGCAGAAGCCGGTGGGGAGGGTGAGTTCGCCGTTGTTGTCGGCGCAGCTTTCTGCGGCGGCGACGGCGCCCTTCGCGGTACTGTCGGCGGCGGCGGGCTTGTCACCCTTTGCGCAGGCGACGGCGAAGAGTGCGGCGCCGATCGCGAGCGCGTGTGTGAAGCGGGTGCTGTATGCATGCATGACTGCTGTACTCCTCGACTGTAAAGGTGCTCGAGCGCGAATCACTTGGACGGCCATTCCCAGAGCTCGAATTTGTTGGCGACGAGCGAGACGATACCGACGCGCGAGCGCCCGACATCCATGCTCACATCGGCGGGCTGATACGACAGCTTCGTGATGCGCGGAACGAGCTTCAGTCCTTCGAGGGTGGAGACGCTCGAGTCGTTCCAACTGGTGATGAGAATCGCACCGTTGGGCTCGATCTCGACGCCGTCGAACATCCCCTTGCCTGGCGCGATGTCCTTCGGGCCGGGATCGCCGACCCTCCATTCCTGCACGGAGGGGCCGGCGAACGGCGCGACCACGAATCGCTTCGCGCGCGGGTCCCATCCGATGCCGTCGGGCTCCGAAAAGAGTGCGCTGGACGCGCCGACGCTGATGCTGCGATCGTGCGCGACCTTGAGAATCCGGTCCGGCCCCGGATGATTCATCTTGCCGTCCGCGCCGATTTGAACGCCGGTGTCGGTGATGTAGATCTCGCCCGTCGAATCGAACGCGAGGTCGTTGAGGAAGAGCGCCTTCAACGGCGAGAGATCGATCGTGATGTACGGCTTGCCGCTCTTCGTGTCGAAGCCGCGGAGCTTGTCGACATCGAGCACCCAGAGCGTGTCGCCCTGCACGCGCGAGCCCATCGGCGCATCGAGCAGCACGCTGTCGCGTCCGCCCTGAATGAAGTGGAGCGAATCCATGACGCCATCGGCGGAGATGCGTGAGATGAAGCCGTTGCCGTCCTTCACGCCCGGCGAGCCGTTCACATTGCTGATGAAGTAGACGTTCTGCGCGGGGTCGAACGACAGCGCCTCGGGCTGCGAGAGCCCGTCGACGACGGCGATGCGCTGCGGCGCCTGCGACGCGGTCTTCGCGGCGTCCTTCGGCGCGCACGCGGTGGGCGCTGCGATGAGAACGAAGGCGGATGCGATGGCGAGCAGTGATGCGATCGGACGGGACATTCGGCGTTCTCCGGACAGGTGGTGTTGCGTGCGATGCTCGATCATCGACCGAGCGTTTTCATTGATTCGGGTGCGTAGCGATCGCCGGCGGCCGCGCCCTTCGGAGCGATCTCGTCGATGCGCGCGAGATCCGCGGGAGTGAGCATAACGTTGATCGCGCCCACGTTCTCCTCGAGGAACTCGCGGCGCTTCGTGCCGGGGATCGGCACCATGTCGTTTCCCTGTGCGAGCACCCACGCCAGCGCGAGCTGCGACGGCGTGCACCCCTTCTCGGCCGCAACCGTGCCGATGTGGCGCACGAGCTCGAGATTCTTCTCGAAGTTCTCGCCCTGGAAGCGCGGCGAGTTGCGGCGAAAGTCATCGGAGCGAAAGTCCTCGATGCTCTTGTACGCGCCCGTGAGGAAACCCCGGCCGAGCGGCGAGTACGGGACGAAGCCGATGCCGAGCGAGCGGCAGGTGGGGATGATCTCGTCCTCGGGCTCGCGGCTCCAGAGTGAGTACTCGGTCTGCAGCGCGGAGACCGGGTGCACAGCGTACGCGCGACGGAGCGTCTCCGGTCCCGCTTCGGAAAGTCCGATGTATCTGATCTTTCCTTCGCGCACGAGCTCAGCGAGCGCGCCGACCGTTTCCTCGATCGGGGTGTTGGTGTCGACACGATGCTGATAGTAGAGATCGATCGTCTCGATGTCGAGGCGTTTGAGTGAGCCCTCGACCGAGGCGCGGACGTATTCGGGGCGGCCGTTGATGCCGCGTTTGAGCGGATCGTTCGCATCGCGCACGATGCCGAACTTGGTCGCAATGATGTACGCGTCACGATTCCCCTTGATCGCCTTGCCGACGAGCTGCTCGTTGGTGTGCGGGCCGTACATGTCCGCGGTGTCGAGGAAATTGACTCCGAGCTCGAGCGCACGATGGATCGTCGCGATCGACTCGCCCAGATCGCTACGATCGCCGTAGAACTCCGACATCCCCATGCAGCCGAGCCCCATGGCGGATGTGTCCAGTCCCTGCGTGCCGAGTTTCCGATGTTGCATTCGTTACCGTTGGCGGGCGTGAACAAAACGAATGTGCGCCCGGGGCCGCGTGTGGCTCCGGGCGCACGTCGTCATTGCGAGTGCTGTTCGATCAAGATGCGGCGCCGGCGTGGACGGAGTCGCGTTGTGCTTCGTGGAAACCTTCGGCGAACTCCTCGATCATCTTCTTGTTGAAGGCGGGGATGTCGTCGGGCTTGCGGCTCGTGACGAGTCCGTGGTCGGTGACCACCTGCTCGTCGGTCCAATGGGCGCCGGCGTTTTTGAGGTCGGTCTTGAGCGATGGCCACGAGGTGATGTTGCGGCCGTTGACGACATTGGCTTCGATGAGGAGCCAGGGACCGTGGCAGATGGCGGCGACGGGCTTGCCGGCTTCGAAGAAGGCGCGGACGAAGCTGACGGCGTTCTCATCCATGCGGAGTTTGTCGGGATTCGCGACGCCGCCGGGGAGGAGAAGGGCATCATAGTCGTCGGCGCTCGTGCTGCCGAGTACGGTGTCCACGGTGATCATGTCGCCCGGCTTGTCGTGGTTCATGCCCTGGATGGTGCCTGACTTCAGCGAGACGACTTTTGTATTCGCGCCGGCGGCATCGAGTGCCTTGCGGGGCTCGATGAGCTCGATCTGCTCGACACCATCGGTCGCGAGGATCGCGACGCGCTTGCCGGTGAGTATGTTTGCCATGGGAAGAACTCCTGATCGGTGAGTCGAAAGGGGCGCGAGGACAGCGCCTGGTACGTCTCACCTTTGCAAGGCATGCGCCCGACGGGTCTATAATATATGTACGCATAGCATGTCGAACGGTAGCGACCTGCGCACGAAACGCTGGTTCGGGGGGAATGGTTCCGCGAAGCCGGAGGCGAGCGATGCGCGTTGCGGATCGTGGTCGGCGAATGATCGACCTCGCGACCATGCTGACAATCTCGAGTACGATTTGTTGCTCTTCACGCGCTCAAATTGTGCGAAACACGATTCCGCACTCCACCGAGTCTGCGCAGGATACGACTGTGATCGTGGAGACGACGGTCGCGATCGATTCATCTATTCCGGCCGGTGAGATTCGCGGAATAGTCGTCGATGCTCACTCGGGGGTGGAGCTGGAAGGCGTAGTCGTCTGGATGGAAAGAAAAGGCGGGATGCCACTCGTGACACTCACGCAGTTCGGTGGCTTTTTTCGCCTCCGAGGACTGCCGGCGCATCCCATAAAGCTTCGCGCGCGATTAGTCGGTCACATCCCGCAAGTCGTCTCAGTTAATGGGCGGGTTGGCGCGCGATCTCGCATCGCACTACGTCTCTGGCATTGTAGTTCGAATCAGATGCCCGTTGGAGACAAATGCGTGACGGGCTTTCGAGTTGGAGGAGGCGTTATTTCTCCGATTCCTGCGTCACGTCCGTAGGCACGTCAACCGAGTCTCAGTTCTACTGCGAGAGATTCACGGGCCTCGGCGATGAGTTTCCGCCGTCGGCGACGAAGCGCCATGTGCCATCCGCCTGACGCTTCCAGACTGTGAGATAGTTGCTGTACGAGACGTCGCTGCCGTCCTTGATGATGGCGTCCCCCGAGGTGAAGGCGAGATCGCCGGACGGCGCGGCGTCGGCGACGCGCGGCGCCCACGTGAGCGCGCCGGGGCCGAGCGGGGCGAGTGATTTCTGGATGGCGTCGTGACCGCAGGTGATCTCGCTGG
>JBDSHG010000136.1:0-19625 GCA_039918615.1 Gemmatimonadaceae bacterium
CAGAATTTTCGCATCGAGGCGGCAGACGGCTCGCGCTTCGTGCTCAAGATCGCCAACGCGCGGGAGGAGCGCGCGATGCTCGAGGCGCAACAGGCGGCGCTCTCGCACATCGCGTCGAATATCAAGATCACCCCGCACGTGCTGCGCACGGTTGCGGGCGCGACGATCGCGACGGTGGTCGCCGCGGACGGCACCGAGCATCTCGCCTGGGCGATCTCGTGGCTGGAGGGGCGCCCCCTCGCGCTTGGCACGTGGACGTCGCCCACACTGCTCGCTGACTTCGGCCGCCAGGTCGGTGAGCTCCGCCTCGCCTTCGCCGACTTCGATACCCCTGCGATCCATCGCGATTTCTACTGGGACCTCGCGAACGGGCGCGACATCGTCGCGCGCTTCCGCGAGATGGTGGACGACGCGGAAGTGGGTAAAGCGATCGATCGCCTCATGGAGAGCTTCGATCGCCACACCGCGCCGCTCCTCGCCGAGCTGTCACGCGGTGCGGTGCACGGAGATCCGAACGACTACAACGTGCTCGTTGGCGGTGGCACGGGTGATGGTGAGGTCGAGTCGCGCGATCAGCGCGTTACCGGCATCGTCGACTTCGGCGACATGACGCATAGCTATCGCATCGCCGACCTTGCGGTCGCCATCGCGTACATCGTGCTCGGCGACGGTAATCCGCTCGCCGCGGCATCGGCCGTGATTAGCGGATACTGTGAGCGCGTCCCACCCAGTAATGAGGAGCTATGCGCGCTCTTCGGCCTGGTCGCGCTGCGGTTGTGCACGAGTGCATGCATCGCCGCCGATCAGCAGCGGCAGCGTCCGGACAACGAGTATCTCGGCGTGAGCCAGCGCGCGATCGCGCGTACGCTTCCAGTTCTCGCGGCAATCCCCTTTGCGCTTGCCGAGGCGGTCTTCCGCGACGCGGCATTTCGAGATCCCGTGCTCGCGACCAAGCGCGTTGTCGCTTTCCTGGCTCGGCAGCTCGAGATCCCACCCATCCTTGGCATCAATCCGCAACTGGCGCCGAGTATCGTGCTCGATCTCGGTGTCGCGAGCGATCTGATTTCTGGAGATCCGCGCGAGAACACGGAGCCGCAGCTCACCGCTCGCGTGCACGACACCATGAAACGCGCGGGCGCCTCGCTCGCGATCGGCCAGTGGGATGAGGCGCGGCTGATCTACCTGGCGCCGGAGTTCGCCATCGCCGGCTCACCGGGCGAACACCGTGCCATCCACATTGGACTCGACCTGTTCGCCCCCGTCGGCACGCCGGTGTTCGCGCCGTTCGACGGCGTCGTGCATGCGAGCGCCGACAACCGCGCGCCACAGGACTACGGCCCGGTGATCGTGCTGCGCCACGAGACGGACGACGAAACCGAATTCTTCACGTTGTACGGGCATCTGAGTCGCAAGTCGCTCGATGATCGCGCGCCGGGATCGATCGTGAAGGCGGGCGAGAAGGTCGGCAGCCTCGGTCCAGCGGAGGTGAACGGCGGATGGACGCCGCATCTGCACTTTCAGATCACCATGGACATGTTGGAGCTTGGCGCCGACTTTCCCGGTGTTGCCCCTGCATCACAGCGCAACGCCTGGCTCAATCTCTGCCCCGATCCGAATCTCATCGCGCGCGTTCCGTCGGAGCGATTCCCGAAGTGGTCGGGGACCACGCTGCTCTCGCTCGCAAAGCGGCGTGAGGTGATAGGCGGAAGTCTCAGCATCGCATACCGAACGCCGTTACGGGTCGAGCGCGGATGGATGCAGTATCTGTACGACGACGAAGGGCGCCGGTACCTCGACGCGTACAACAACGTGCCGCACGTGGGACACTGCCATCCGCGCGTCGTCGACGCGGCGGTGCGGCAGATGCGCGTGCTCAACACGAACACCCGCTATCTGAACGATCTGCTCTCCGAGTACGCGAGCCGGTTGATCGAGACGATGCCGGCACCGCTGGATATCTGCTACATCGTGAATTCGGCGAGCGAGGCGAACGAGCTCGCGCTCCGGCTCGCGCGCGCACACACCGGGCGCCGGGACATGGTCGTGCTCGACGCCGCGTATCATGGCAACACGACGTCGCTGATCGACATCAGTCCGTACAAGCACGCTGGTCCGGGCGGAACGGGCGCGCCGGAGTGGGTGCAGGTTGCCCCGCTTCCGGATGTCTATCGCGGCGAGTACAAGGCGGACGATCCCGAGGCGGGATTGAAGTACTCGGCGCTACTGGGCGACGCGATCGACCGTGTGCACGCCGAAGGCCGCGATATCGCGGCGTTCATCGCCGAGACGTGTCCGAGTGTGGGCGGGCAGCTCATCTTCCCCCCCGAATATCTCAAGTACGTGTACGAGCTCGTGCGCGCGGCAGGCGGTGTGTGCATCGCCGACGAGGTGCAGACCGGGCTCGGTCGCATGGGCACGCACTTCTGGGCGTTCGAGGAGCAGCGCGTCGTCCCGGACATCGTCGTGATGGGGAAACCGCTCGGCAACGGTCATCCCATTGGCGCGGTGGCGACGACGCGCGAGATCGCCGGCGACTTCAACAACGGGATGGAGTTCTTCAGCACCTTCGGCGGCAACACCGTGTCGTGCGCCGTGGGGATAGCGGTGCTCGATGTCGTGCGCGACGAGAAGCTGCAACAGCACGCGCGAGTAGTCGGCGAAGCGCTTGGCCCGCAGCTACGCGCGCTCATGGATCGCTTCCCCATCGTGGGCGATGTGCGCGGCTCGGGGCTCTTCTGGGGGGTGGAGCTCGTGCGCGACCGCGAGACGCTCGAGCCGGCAGGCGCGGAGGCTTCGTTCGTGGCGAATCGCATGCGCGAGCGTGGCATTCTGCTCGGCACCGACGGGCCGTATCACAATGTCGTGAAGATCCGTCCCCCGATGCCATTCACCGTGGCGGACGCCGAGCGGGTCGTGTCCGAGCTCGCGCGCGCACTGGCGCAGCTGCCTCCGCGCTGACTCGACGCCCGGGTGGGCGCTACTTGATCGCCTTTGCTCTGATCTCGTCGAACCAATTCTCATTGATCACGATCAGCCCCGCCTCCGCCGCTACCGTTTCGCGCATCATCAGGAAGCGTCTATCGTCGAGCCCGACGACATACGGTTGTACCTCGGCGCCAAAGGCCATGCCCGCGAGCGGGAAGAGCACCTTCTGCGACGTGACGGTGAACGACGGCGACGGCGAGATCTGTGCGGCAACGAGATCGTTGTGGTTGTTGCGGAAGAACAGCTCCTTGCCGCTGTGCGCCCACAGGGGGCTGCCTCCTCCGGCCGTCGACACCTGAAAGCGCGAGTCTCCAACGTTCGGGAACGGCCGCACGTAGATCTCGAACGATCCCGACTCGTCCGACGCATAGGCCAACCACTTGCCGTCCGGCGATAGAGCGGGAAAGCCATCGCGTGCCGGCGTGGTCACGAGCGGAACGAGCGTGGTATCGCCCGCCTTCACCGCGAAGATGTCAGCGTTACCCTCGGTTGCCACCGCGCTTCGCAGGATGATCCACTGCGCGTCCGGCGATTCGAACACCTGCGACATTCCCAACCGCGGCTTGAGGATTTGTTTCGCCTCGCCTACTCCATCCGCGCGCTTCGTGTAGATGTTGCCGGACCCGTCCCCCCTGTCGCCGAGGTAGAGAAGGTGGCTGCCATCCTTCGTCCACGTCGGCCGCATGAAGGATGTATCGCCGAAGGTGAGCCGCGAGAACGGTCCGGCTGGGAGCTGTTTGACCCAGATGTCGGTGTTGCCGTTGTGGAGCAGCGTGATCGCAAGCGAACGACCGTTCGGCGACATCGAGAGAGCGGTGATCGTCCCACCCACCTTCCACGCGGAGTCCACCCGGCTCGCGACGCCTTCGCGCGTCACCCAGACGACTTCACGCGTCGACGACTGGCTCGCGGTGGGATACACGAGCGTGCCGGCGTTGGAGATCGAGATTCCCGCGGAGAACGGATTGATCTCGAGTCCCTCGTACATCGCGACGGGTGGACCCGTAATCGCCATCTTGCCGACGTCGAAGGGAATCGCGAGCAACTTGCCGTCCGCCGTGACGACGAGGAGATGTCCGCTCCGAGCATACGTCGCGAAGATGCCGCGCGTGAGGACGTGCGCCTCTCCGGTGGGGAGCGGCATTGCCATGATCTCGTAGTCGGTCGCGCCCTGTCCCTCGAGCCTGCGGCGAAAGAGGAGCCCGTGGGCGCCCGGTAGAACGACGGGCCACTCGGCTCCGATGTACTTCCCACCTTTGGGAAAGGTGAACACGGGCTCCACATGACCGCCGGAAGATCGAATCCGTGCCAGCCCCGAGTCCGTCTCGAAGTACAGGTAGCCGTCGCTCCCCCAGTCGCCAGCCGTCGAGTTCGCGGCTTCGGTGAGCGTGAGCGGCGAGCCTCCCTCGAGCGAAGTGACGAGGACTTTACGTCCATCCTTGATGAAGCCCACCTGGCGATCGTCCGGGGAGAAGAACGGACTCGTCCCGCCCTCGGACCCCTGCAACACACTGGGATACAGCTGATCCGCGCTCTTGAGCATGAGTCGTAGTCCCGTTTCCCCTCGGCCGACATAGATTATGCGGCGTCCATCATGCGAAATCGCGACGTGGTTTCCGTTCGCGCCGGAGGAGACGGTTTCGCCGGGGCGGAGAAAGAGTGCGTAGCGATTGAAGTGCCCCACGTCGCGCGGACGCAGCCATCCCCACGCGGCGAGTGCCGCGAGGAGCAGCAATGCGGCAACCAGCGCGATCGTGCGCGCCTTCGACGATGCGGGCTGCGTCGCCGGCATCGCACCCGTCATCGCCGCATACGTCGCGCCCGTCGCCGGCTCGCTCAGCGCGCGCACGAACGCCTCGGCGCTCGCGTAGCGATCCGCCGGTAGCTTCGCGAGCGCCTTGTGCACCGCGAAGTCGATGTTGAGCGGCACCGTGCGCCGGCGTTCCGAGAGTCGCACCGGCTCCTTCGTCACCACTGCCGCGATCACCGCTTGCACCGTCGGCCCCGTGTGCGGCGGCTCACCCGCGAGCATCTCGTAGAGGAGACATCCCAGCGAGTAGACATCGGAGCGCGCGTCGAGACCGCGCTCGCCCGTCGCCTGCTCGGGACTCATGTATCCCGGCGTGCCGAGCGAGAGGCCGGTCTCCGTCATGCGATTGCCGCCGGCATGGCTTACCGCGAGCGCAATGCCGAAGTCGGCGACGAGCGCCGAGCCGTCGTGCAGGAGGATGTTCTCGGGCTTGATGTCGCGATGGATGACGCCATGGCGATGCGCGTAGTCGAGCGCGGAGCCGATCTCCTTCGTCAGCCGCACCGCATCCTCGACGGGAAGCTGATGCTCGCGATTGAGGCGGTCGCGCAGCGACTCGCCCTCGATCACCGGCATTACGTAGAAGAGGAAGCCGTCCGCCTGCCCCGAGTCGAAGAGCGGCAGAATGTGCGGATGCTGCAGCGCCGCCGTCATCTTGATCTCCGCCAAAAACCGCTCGGCGCCGATCACCGCAGCGAGCTCCTGCCTCAGGACCTTTACCGCGACGGGGCGATCGTGTCGCAGATCCTGCGCGAGGTAGACGGTGGCCATGCCGCCGGAGCCGAGCACGCCCTCGAGTCGATAGCGATCGGCCAGCGCGGCGACCAGGCGGTCTGGAGCATCTACCATTTATGAGGTCTTTCGGGGTGGGGGAACAGGAACGACGGAAGGAAGGTACGCTCTTCGACAGGCATCGTCCATGGAAACACTCGTGCTAGCTCAGGCCGATTCGCGAAACAAGATCTGAGTAGCGAGGGTCGTTTCGAAGTGGATCGTAGGCAGGGTCTGCGCGCAGGTATAACAACCCCGCCGATCGAGCCTGGTACGCGCGTTCGAGCAGCGCGAACGCCTGATCGAGATTTCCGATCGCGGCGTATCCCGTCGCGAGAATCTCGCCGCGCAAATACTGGCGATGCGATTCCTCCTCGAGCCGAATCATGATCGCCTCGCCCTCGTCCTTTTGACCGAGCGCCGCCAGTGCGCGAACGATCATTGCGTCCCATGCCCTCGGCGCCCGCTCGAGCTCTTGCGCGCGCCGATACCACGAGAGCGCGCCCTTTGCATCGCCCTTCGCGAGGAGCGCCGAGCCCATGTAGTGCTGCGCGCGATGACAGATCTCATCCATCTCCATCGTGCGCTCCGCCTGCGCGATCGTTGCGTCGTAGTCACGATCGTAGAGAAGAAAGCGGGTTAGCCATTCGCTGTAGTGCACCGACAGCGGATCGAGCATCAGCGCCTTGCGGATGGTGTCGATCGCATCGTGGAGCCGTCCCACGGCAGGGAGGATCGTGCCGTACACATAGTGAGCTTCGGCGTAGTTCGGAGCAAGCGACACGGCGCGCGACAGCTGCGCCTCGGCGGCGGTGAACTTCCACTCGTGCCATCCCAGCACTTTGCCAAGCGAGGTGATCGCCTCGGCGAGCTCCGGATCGCGCTGCAGCGCGCGCTCCGAGGCACCCTTCGCGCGCGGGTAGGCGTCGTCGGGTGCCACCCAGTCGTCGGCGAGATTGCACCACGCGTCGGCGATGCCCGCGTACGCTCGCGCGAGCGAAGGGTCGAGCAACAGCGATTGCTGGAACAGATCGAGCGAGCGACGAAGCGCGGGCTCGGAGAGCTTTGCGAAGAAAAAACGTCCTTTGAGATACAGTGTGTACGCCTCGAGATTCTTCGTCGGCGCGACGACCTGCCCTTGCTCGCTGCCGAGTCGAATCTTCAGCGCCTCGACGATCGCGCGCGAAATCTCGTCCTGGATGGCAAAGACATCCTCGAGCTGGCGATCATAGGTCTCGTTCCAGAGATGGTATCCGCTTTCGACGTTGATCAACTGGGCGGTGATGCGGATCCTGTTGCCGACCTTCCGCACACTTCCCTCGAGAACGGTTGCAACGCCAAGCGTCTCGCCGATCTGTCGAACGTCGACCTCCTTGCCCTTGAACGCGAAGGAGCTCGTGCGCGACGCGACGTGCACGCCCGGAAGCTTGCCAAGAGCAATGATGATTTCCTCGGTCATTCCATCAGAGAAGTACTCATTCTCCGGATCCGCGCTGACGTTCTTCAGCGGCAGCACGGCGATCGAGTGCGGGACCGACCTGCTCGTGGCAACGGTCGCGCGACTGGGCGAGTTTCCGCCGCCGTTGTTGAGCGCGATGAGCGCCGCCGCGAACTCGCCAGCGGTGGGAAAGCGGTCGACGGGCGTGCGGGCGAGCGCGCGAGTCACGGCAGCATCGACGGCCTCGGGTACATCGCGCGTCGTGCGCACGGCCGGGATCGGCGAGACGAAGCGCTTGGCGATGATCGCCTGCGCGGACACGCCGGTGAAAGGCGGCTCTCCCGTCAGCATCTCATAGAGGACGCAGCCGAGCGAATACAGATCGCTGCGCCCGTCAGTAGTCAGGTCGCCTGCCGACTGCTCCGGACTCATGTACGCGGGCGTGCCGATCGCGAGGCCCGTTTGCGTCAGCGACTGCCCCTTGTCGGACATCGCCTTTCCGATGCCGAAGTCCGCAACCATCGCGGCGCCCTCGTGCAGCAGGATGTTCTCGGGCTTGATGTCGCGATGGACCACGTTGTGGCGGTGCGCGTAGTCGAGAGCGGATGCCACCTCACTGGCGAGGCGTAGCGCTTCCGGCAGCGAGAGCTGGCGTTCCGTGTCGAGACGTTCTCGCAGCGAGCGCCCCTCCATGCTCGGCATCACGTAGAACAGAAGGCCGTCTGCCTCGCCCGAGTCGAACACTGGAAGGATGTGCGGATGCGTGAGGCCGGCCGCCATCTTGATTTCCCGGAGAAATCGCTCTGCGCCGATCTCTGCGGAGATTTCAGGACGCAATACCTTGAGTGCCACCTCTCGATCATGCCGGAGATCGCGCGCCAGAAAGACGACCGCCATCCCTCCCTGGCCCAGCTCGCGCCCAAGCGTGTAGCGGCCGGTAAGTGCCGAAGAGAGGCGTGACTGCAGGGTGTTCATCTCCTATAACATGTCTCCTGCCGCTGGAGCGCGGGAGGGCCGAGCAAATCCTTTACGGCCCCTGCACCTGCACCGGCGCGCCCGGAGCATCGCCGGTGCCCGTGGCGATCACGAGATAGCGCCGCGGCAGCTTCCCTTCTCCCTGCAGGAGCTGACGGATCGGGCCCACGGCATTCACCACCGCTGCGCCCGCGAGGTTCGTCGTGAACTCTGCGAGCGCCTGCAGGTCGCCGTGTCCATTCGCCATGGTCGAGAGCGCGAGTACGTACCGCGTCTTCGGCTTGAGACCCGACACCGACGCCTGCACGATCTGCGTGAGCCCCTGATCGAAGAGCGACACGCTCGTGGGGCCGGCGTCGGCGACCTTGGGCTTTCCAGTGGCGATGGCGTCGAGCGAGAGATGCACCGCGTGTCCCGCATTCTCGAGCGGCTGGAGATTCCCCTTCCCGCTCCCCGCCGGCACGGCGTTCGGCACGTAGACGACCGCCTGCGGCGCCTGCCCGATCGGGATGGTGGCGATCACCTTGTTCGAGATCGTGTTGATCGCGGACAGCCCATCTCCGTTCTCGAGCCCGACGTAGATCATGGTGCCGTCGCCGGATGGCCAAATGCCGTGCGGAAGCTTGCCCGTGGGTATCGTCGCGACCTTGGAGAAGTCGCTCGTCTTGAACACCTGCACCTGATTGAGCCCGCCGACGGTGACGTAGGCGAAGGTGCCGTTGGCGTTGCTCGCGAAATTGACGTGATTGGTGAGCGGGCCGGTATCGAGCGTCTTGAGGATCTTGAAGGGCGGATGCGCGTCGAACACCTGCACGTGGCCGATGTCCTTGAGGGTGAACCACACCTGCTTTCCATCCGGCGTCGCTGCGATGTTCGGACAGAAGGGGCTCTCCTGTTTCACCGTCGCCGCGATCGTGTGATCGGCCACCTTGATGACGGTGGTCTGCGGCGTGAACGACGAGCAGATGTACGCGTATGTTCCGTCCGGCGAGAAGATCTGCATTCCTGGGCCGGGCGCCACCCTGATGATCGTCTTCTCCTGATACGACGTGGCGTCGAGCACCTGGATGTAGTCCTCGCCGCGCACGGTGATCCAGATCTCGGTGCCGTCCGGTGTATAGAACACCTCGTGCGGCGAGCGGCGCACGTACGACACGTGCTGCACCGCGTTATTCGCCGTCGCAATGAACGTCACCGAGTTGCTCCCGATCGACACGACGGCGAGCGTCTTGTGATCGGGGGAGAAGCCGAGTCCGTGAACGAGGAGCTGTCCCCTGTAGAGCGGGCTCAGATTCGCCGGCTGCGGATCGCCCAGGCGGATGACGCCGAGGAGGGTGTTGTCGAAGGGATCGGTGACGGAGACGGTGTTGGAGAACTGCTCGGCCGCGTACACCCGATCGTGATGGCTGATGGGAATCGCGGCGGCGGTGTCGGCGCCGGGAGCTTGTCCGTGGCTCGCGGCCTGTGCGGGCAGCGATACGGGAAGCGATACGGGAAGCGCGAGCATGGCGAAGGCGACCGCGCGGCGAAACAGTCGAGTAGTCATCGCGATGTTCCCGTGGTTCCGTGGTGGCGATGCATCGGGGCTCCGGTCGCGAAGGTGAATCGGCGTTTCGGTGAGTCGTGCTCCCGCACAGAACGACGAATGAGGCGCGCGATGACAACGCCGCCCGTTCACTGGCGGCCGCTCCGCGCGACACCTAGACTGCGCTGGAGAGGCCAGTCAACCAAGGGGGGCAAAGCCGTGTCGTTCGTCCGTCCGCGTCTGATCCTTGTCTTCTGCGCCCTTTCCGCCCTCGCGTGCGCGCATGCGCAGGTACCGGCGGGCACGGAGCAGTCGATTCTGGCCGCCAAGGGCGACTCCGTGCGCGTGCGTCTCTACGACGTAACGACCGCGAAGCCGATCGCGAGCACCGACTTCGAGCTCACCTCGGACAACGGAATCCGCTGCATCAAGGCGCCCTGCCCTACGGACGGGAAGAGCTGGAAGGGAGAGTCCGACGCGAAGGGAGAGATCGTCATCCCGCGCAGCGCGCTCAACACGACGGCCAGTATCACGAGCGCGTCGTACCACGGTGATCTCGCCGGCGATGCGTCTCCGGCCGCCGGTGGCGGCTGGACGCTCGACCTCTTTCCTGAGACGGGCACCGATCCCGCGCCGCATCCGCTCAAGCTCCTCGATGCCACCACGCATCAGCCAATCGCCAACGTGACGCTACGCATCGAGGCGCGGAACAGCGGTGGCTTTCCCAACATGATGAGCCTCACCTCGAACGCGCTCGGCTACGTCTTCGTCCCGGCCGACTTCGTCGCTCACGGCGCTCAGACCAGTTGGGTGGTGGTGCCCGGCTACCGCGATGCGCGCGTCGACTTCGCGTGGGCGCGGCGGAAAACGTTTATCGACAAGCGCTAGCGGTCAGCTCCCGCGGTGCCGGAACCGAACCACGTGCTCTTCCAGGCGAGCCTCGCGAACTTCAATCCGCATGCGGCGACGACGGTCGACTTTGCGAACGACGATCGTGCGCCGCTGCTCATCGTGGCCGGAGGAAAAGATCACGTCGTGCCCGCGGTAGTGGCGAAGGCAAACTACAAGCTGTTCGCGAAGTCGAACGCGATCACGGAGCTCAAGGAATATCCGGAGCGCACGCACTGGACGATCGGCGAGGCGGGCTGGGAAGGAATCGCGGACGACATGTTGCAGTGGGCGGTGGCAAAGTCCGCGTCCTTCGTCGGGAAGCAGTAGCGCTCAGTAGAACATATTGAGCGCCACCGCCGGCGTGATCGACGACGACGTGTTGTGACCGGAGAGAATGATGCGTGTGGCCAGAAGCACTCCGAATCGCGGGCTCCAGTTGTACTCGAGCCCCGGCGCGAAGCCGAACGCATCACTCGACCCGGTCTCGAACGCGACGTTGGACGATCCGCCGCTGAGCGCCGGCCCCACGGGCTGCTCGCCGCGGACTCGCGTGTTGCCGCCGTGGCGATAGAAGAGATCGAGGGCGAGCACCCATCGCTGGGTAACGCTGTACTCGCCGGCGGCATCCGCGAAGAGTGAGTTGCCGGGATCGGCGTGCCCTCGGAAGCCATCCTCCGTTCCGTAGACGCTCACATCCTCGATGCTCACGCTGTTCGAGAACGCCTGTGAGACGTCGAGACGCGTGCGCAGGATGCGCCCGTTGGGCATCCAGAAATACGTCTGCGAGTAGAGCGACAGCGTCGTCGTGTACGCTCCGCCGCCAAAGCCGTCGCTCGGGCGAGAGCCGAGCCTGTCGTATTTCCCGATGGGTAGCGCTTCCTGCAGCACGATCGCGGTAGTCGGCATGCGGCTACCCGTGTGGAACTGCGAGAGCCGATACTGCGTGAGCAGCGTGAGATCGCCAACGCCGACTCCCGAGCTGTTCGTGCCTTCGCTCATGATGTTGAAGCCGACGGTCGGAATCAGCCCGATGGTGAAGTTGTTGAAGACGCCGTAGTTGATGTACGTGAGCGACCCCAGGCCATTCGCGTGCGGCGTGCGCACGTCGTAGAGGTAGGGCTCGACGAGGAAGTGCCCGGGCGGGAGCGTGTTGGGCGACGCGGCGAGCATTGGTCCCGTCCACCAGGCGTCGTCGGTAAGCTGGCGTGCGTGCGCGGCCGTGCTATCGTGCGCCTGCTGCGCACGCGCGATGACGGGGAGAGTCGTGAGGGCGAGCGCCAGGAGCGCGACTCGTGTACGCGCGAGCCGCCATGCGCGATCAGTTGCGTACATCGTTCATCCCTTCGTTGGCGACGGTGGAAGCTCGGCTGGCAGCGTCCCCTTGGCCATATCCATTCACGCGCCGAATTGCGACCATGGGGGGCCGTCGCCGACGCCCACGTAGCTCAGTGCGCGCGGGCGCGAGCTCCGGAGCTCCACACATCATTCGTCGCATCCGCGTCCATCCAGATCCCGTGTTCGAGCTTCACAAACGCGATCGCCTTGCGCGCAGGCAGCGTCACCACTGCGCGCTCCTGATTCGCGGCCCAGATCTGCGACGTCTCGTGCACCGTATCGGAGCTGCCATCGGAGTAGCCGATGCGCAAGTCGACCGGCGCCGGCATGCCGCCGAGATTCTCGAGTGATACCGAATACCCCCTCGACGACCTTGTCACGCCAGACAGCGCGATGTCGATGTTGCTGCTCGTGAAGTACCAGGCGCGCCAGAACCAGTTGAGATTCTTCCCCGACGCATCGTTCATCGAGTTGAAGAAATCCCACGGCGTCGGATGCTTGCCGTGCCACCGTTCCATGTACGTCTGCAGCGACTTCTTGAATACCGCGTCGCCGAGCATGTCCTTGGCGGCGAGATAGCCGAGCGATGCCTTGCCGTAGGCGTTGTGGCCGTAGGCGGGACGCACGAGCATGTCTTCCGGAGTGATGATCGGCACGAGCTCCACCGGCGACGGGCTCGTGATCCACGACCGCACGCGGAAGTCCCTGTAGAACGAATCTTCCTTCGCCTTCCCTACGTCGGCGATTCCGATGAGATACTCGAAGGTCGTCGCCCACCCCTCGTCCATGAAGCCGTAGCGCGTTTCGTTGATCCCCATGTAGAACGGGAAGTACGTGTGCGCGATTTCGTGCTCGGCCACGAAGCGCGATTCGGCGGTGTCGGCGCTGGAGCCGTCGTTCACCATCATGGGGTATTCCATGTCGGCGCTTCCCTGCACGATCGTCGTCTTCTCGTACGGATACGGCACGCCGGGCCAGTTGTGCGAGAACCAGTCGAGGGCGTGGCGACCGAACTGCACCATGTAGTGGAAGTCGGCGGCGGAATCGTTGTACGCGGACTGCACGGAGGCGCGCCGATGGTCGCGATCGTCGACGACGACGCTGGATGCATCCCACACGTAGTGATCGCTGAGGGCGAAGGTCATGTCGGGGATGTTGGCCGCCGTGAAGTGCCAGTTGTTCACGGCATTGCGCGATGTCACGCGCTTCGCGGCGAAGTCCGCCGGGCTCGCGACGTGGATCACGTCGTCCGACGTGAGCGACGACTCGAAGCGCTTTGCGACCTCCGGCTGCAGCACCTCGGCCGGATTGCGCAGCGTTCCCGTTCCGTAGACGACGAAGTTCGCGGGCGCGCGCACGGTGACGTCGTAGTCGTTGAAGTCGCTGTAGAACTCCTGATCGTCCGTGAACGTCATCTCATCCCATCCGTTGTAGTCGTCGTAGACGGCGACGCGGGGATAGAAGTACGCGAGATAATAGGTGCTGGAGTCGAGCATTCCCTCGCGGCCGGCCTCGCGGGAGAGCTCGTACTGCCAGCTGATGGACATCCGCACCGAGTCGTGGGGTGCGAGCGGCGTGGGCAGCGTGATGCGCTTGTTGGTGAAGACGTGCGGATCGTTCACCCACTTCTGCGCGACGCCGTTTACAGCGAAGGAGTCGACCGTCACGCCGTTGGTGAGATAGGCGAGGCTCGTCGCGTCCTCGCGCGGGGCATCGGGGCGATGGACGTTCATGAACAGCTTCATGTTGGTGCTGTGAAGCGTGTCCGGACTGTTGTTGAAGTAGGTGATCTCCTCCGTGCCGGTGATCAGGCGTGATGGAGGGAGCGCCGTAATAGTAATCGCGTAACGACCACGGTTCTGCCAGTAGTGCGGGCCAGGCTTCCCGTCGGGAGATCGCGTGCCATTCAGATACGCGCGCGCGACCGCGCGAGGCATCGGGAGCTGGCGCGCCGGCGGTGGCGCGAGAGGCAGCAGTAGCAGCGCGAGGACGCCAGTGCAGGCGGCGAGCGCATGAGACGATGCGAGGAACGGGCGGAGGATCACGGCGATCTCTCGAGTGTGGTGCTGGTGAGTGACGCGGAACACTCCGTAAAGCTGACAAGCGTACCGGGGCTCGGAAGGTGCCAAATGACCCGTAACCAGCTCGCCTACCCCCGACGCAGACGAATCGTGAACGTGCTCCCCACGCCCAGCGTGCTCTCGGCCGAAATGTCGCCGCCCATGCCGCGCGCCATCTCGCGGCTGATCGAAAGTCCGAGCCCACTCCCTTCGACGCGCGCAGCCTTGCTGTTCTCCACCTGCACGAACGGCTCGAAGATCGCCTCGAGTCGATTGGCCGGGATGCCGACGCCGGTATCGCGCACGCGCAGCTCGACCATCTCGTCATCGTCGCTCGCGGGCGCCGCATCAACGCTCACGCAGCCGCTCGGCGTCGTGAACTTGACCGCGTTCGACAATAGGTTGAGCAGAATCTGTTCGACCTTCTCGCGATCCACGGCAGCCAGGAGGCCGAGCGGAACGTCCACTTCGAGGCGCAGTGCACGCGTGGCGAGCTGCGGCTCGATCATCGGCACCGTTGCCTGCACCACATCGTTGAGCGAGATCGACTGCACGTCGTAGTCGACGCGCCCCGACTCGATGCGGGCGAGGTTCAGCAGATCGTTGATCAGCCGGAGCAGATGCTGCTGGCTTCGCGTGACGCGTCCCAGTGCCTCGGCCTGCGCACTCGTCACCGGGCCGTGCACGCCCATCTCCAGCAGCTGCACGTAGCCGCCGATCGCGTTGAGCGGCGTGCGGAGCTCGTGGCTCATCATTGCGAGAAACGAGCTCTTTGCGCGGTTCGCATCATCTGCGAGCGAGCGCTGGCGCTCCAGCTCCACCGTCTGCGCCAATAGCTGCTCCTGGCTCAGCTCCAGCTCCAGCGCTTGCTGCTCCAGCTGCTCGTTCGCACCCTGCACCTTGGCGCGGTGCGAGTTCGCGCTCGCCGTCGCCTCCTCCGCCGCGCGCTTCGCCTCGAGCAGCGCATCCTCGAATTTCCGACGCTCGATGAGGCGCAGCAGAACCGCGTCGGTGATCCACTCGCCGCTCCGCTCGCGACGGATGGCGTTCGCGAGCACCGCAACATCCTCGCCCCCCTTCGCGCGCAGCAGCAGGAAGATCTCCTCCGCACTTCCGTGCAACCGCAACAGCGGGAAGAGGTGCGTCTGATAGAAGATGCGGCTGCCGACGGTCAGGATCGTCTCGATGTGCTTCCCCACAATCTCCGCACGCGCGTAGCCGAGCATGTCGAGCAGCGTCTGATTGGCGACGCGCACCGCGCCATCATCGGAGAAGGAGACGAATCCGCACGGCTCGGCGTCGAGTAGCGGGTCGATCGCGTCCGCGCCTGTCGTCATGGACCGCGCGGCGAAAGAGCTCTCATTCCGCGATCAGCGCCACTGATGGCGTGGCGATCGGAGTTCCGAGATATTCGCGCATGACCTCGATGGTCTCGTCGGGATGGCTCATGTGCGGGCAGTGGCCCGTCGCCTCGAGCGTTCTCAACGTGCTGCCGGGAAGCTCGCGCCTGAGGTATTCACCGACAGGGCTCGGGGCGATCATGTCGTCGGAGCACTGCATGATGAGCGACGGCACCGTCACCGCCGCGAGATCCGCGCGGTTGTCCGCGAAAAAGGTGGCCTCGGCGAATCGCTTCGCGATCACCGGATCCGTCGAGCAGAAGCTCGCCTCGAGCTCGCTGCTCAGCTCCGGACGCTCCGAATTCCTCATGATCGCCGGCGCGAGGAAGTTCGCCCACCCGATGTAGTTCTTCTCCATCGTCTCGAGCAGCCCCTCGATGTCGGAGCGCTCGAATCCGCCAAAATAATCCGGCGCCTCGTTGATGTAGCGCGGCGAGGGACCGATCAGCAGGAGGCGCGAGAAGAGATCGGGCTCGCGATTGGCTGCGAGCACGCCCACCATGCTGCTAACCGAATGCCCGACGAAGATTATGTCTCTCAGGTCGAGCGCGTGGCAGACGTCGAGCACATCCTGCGTGTATCCCCCGAGCGTCGAATAACGCTCCGCGTCGTACGCGCTCAGGTCGGACTTGCCCGAGCCGACGTAGTCGAAGAGGACGATGCGGTAGTCGTCCTCGAACGCCGGCGTCACGAAGCGCCACATGTTCTGGTCGCAGCCGAAGCCGTGCGCGAAGAGCATCGGCTGCGTGCCGCGACCAGAGACGTGAACGTTGTTGCGTTGAAGCGTAGTGGAAGCCATTCGCTGAGCCCTCGAGACCCTTGTGGAATCTCGAAGTTTCGCAAACACAGCGGCAAATTCAAAATCGGGAATGAGCGTGCGGCAGGCGAGTCGCCGCCTTTCACGGCTAACCGGACTTGGCCGTTGCGCACCCATTTGGTACCGACACGTCCTCGCTAAGGAGTTGATGCTTAGATAGAGCCACGCGACGGAGCTGCCGAGGCTCTTCACGGCGGTGAATTTCGCTGGCGTGGCGACGTGCCATCGCCCACCGGCGCGCCTCGCCCAAACGCCGCCCTCGAACGTATACTCGCCCTCAGCCACCATCATCGACGCCTTTGCGCTGAAGCCGGTGTTGATGTTGAAGAAGGTCGCGAAGGTGAGAGAGAGCGGGACCGGGCCGCCGAGCGGGATGCTGATGTTGATCGGGACGAACTAAGACAGGGGGAGATTGATGACCTTGTCGACGGCGCTGTGCCCATCGAGCCGCAGCCGGATTCCGGCCGCGCCCTTGATGTCGAGCCCCGCGCTATCGATGTCCTGATGCCCGTGCGTGAAGGTGAGCACGCAGCGGATTATCGGCCGGTGAAGCGACACGAAGCCGGCGGCGGTCGCGAGCGCGCGGCGCTCAGGAGAAAGCAGGTTGGGAAGCGGCGGCGGCGAAGTTTCGGCGCGCCCAGCGCGGGAGATGGCGCGAGCGGGTGCTCGCGCGGCGGCCGTGGTCGAGCGAAGTCATCGCGGTCGGCACCCATGCCCCGTGCTCCGGCAGCGAGACCTCGATCGTCGAGCGATGCTCCGCGGCGGGGCCGCCCATGCTCGTCGTGTACATCCCGGTCGTGTCGTTCGCACCGGGATAGTCCGGCGCCACGTAGGAGATCATCTTGTTCGGGTCGACCTCCTCATTCATGACGAATCGTCCGTTCTTGATGAGTGCCTCGAGCGGGACCGGGGTGAGAATGACCGTGACGGTCGATCCCTCCTTTTTGAGGACGTTCACCATCCCCACTGCGCGTCCCGTGGCGAAGACGATCTTCCCCACCTCGAACTCGCTGACGCGCGGAGCGTTCGCGTCGAAGGTGATGTTGAGCCCGTCGCTGACGATCGACTTGATCGCCTTGTCCCCCTGCTCCATCACGATGACGTTCGGCTGATACTCGACGTCCTTGCTGAGCTTCGGCGCGACGCCGAACTGCACCCCGGTCGGGCTCATCGAGTGCGGGTCGCGCGCCGAGACGTGGCTCGCGCATCCGACGTTACTTGAGGGATTTCCTTCGCGAAAGCTCCGTGGATCGATGTAAAACGCTCCCCGCGACGATCGGCGGGAAGCGTGGCGCGCAGCGCAACGTCCGAGTGGCGCACTCGTCTACTTTGGCACGTAGCCGTCCTTCCTCAGTTGGTCCGCCGACATCTCGACCACATCGATGTGGAGGGTGATCGGCGTGTACGGCTTGTTCGTCGAGTCCTTCGGCACCGACACGATCGTCTCGACGACATCCATTCCCTTGAAGACCTGCCCATACACCGTGTAGTGGTTGTCGAGCTTGGGGAGGCCATCCTTGTTCGCGACGATGTAGAACTGGCACCCCGCCGAGAGCTGCCCGGGATTGTCGTCGCGCCCCGCGCCGACGGCGCCGTACACGTGCTTGAGGCTGTCGTTGAACTCGGGCTCGAGCAGATACGGCGACCCTGAGAATCCCGCCGGCGTATCGGGGCAGCCGCCCTGCGCCACGAAGTTCTTGATGACGCGATTGAACGTCAGCGAGTCCCAATAATGGCTGCCGGCGAGCTTGACGAAGCTGTCCCTGTGGTGCGGCGTCTGATCGAAGAGAACGAAGCGAATCTCCCCCATCGGCGTGCGGATGCGGCCGACCTGATACGAGCGCGAAGACATCGCCGCGGTGGCGACGAAGGCGATGGTGAGCAGCGTGACTGTGACGTAGCGACGCACGAGGTTGCTGGGCGAGAGAAGGCTGCGTTGGCACGCGAGAGCGCGTGGCACGCCCCAGTATGCGCGCTCACTGTCGAGATTTCAACCGGCGCGCTCGGGCGATCCCGGGGTCGCAAACGTCATCGAATCATGAGTCGACGTGTTGCATATCGGAGTCCGATTCCGTCCTGCCCCGACGTCGCGCACGGATATATTGAGACATCTTCGATTCCAGCGAGCCAACCGTGGCCGACATTCCGATCGCCGCCCTGCACCGTGCAGTCGACAAGCGCGACCGGTCCTTCGACGGCGTCTTCTTCGTCGCGATCACGTCCACGCGGATCTACTGCAGACCCGTCTGCCCCTCACGGATCGCGAGGCGGGAGAACCGCCGCTTCTTCCCTTCCCGCGCAGCGGCCGAGGAATCGGGATATCGCGCGTGCCGCCGCTGCCGCCCCGAGCTCGCGCCCGGCGAGACGCCGCTCGACGCCGTTCCTCGCCTCGCGCAAAGGGCCGCGCAGCGCATCTCCGCCGGTGCGCTCAACGGCGGTAGCGTGCGCGCGCTCGCGGCGGAGCTCGGGATGAGCGAGCGCCACGTGCGGCGCGCGCTCGAGCGCGAGACCGGCTCGTCGCCATTCGATCTCGCGCTCGCGCAACGACTACTCACTGCCACGCGCCTCCTCATCGACACGCGCGCCCCGATCATTCAGGTCGCATACGACAGCGGCTTTCAGAGCCTGCGCCGCTTCAATGCTGCCTTCAGGGAAGCGTTCCAGCAGTCGCCAAGCCAGTGGCGGAGGCAAGCGCTGCGCGGGTGACCACGTAGGGGAGCGACGGCAGGATGTTCATGTGTAGCGCCTCCCCAGCGAGCTTCCTTGCCTTCGCTGCGTTGCCCTCCCCTGCATACGCGTGCGACATCGCGTAGATCACCGCCGGATTGTCCTGATCGGCGAGCGCCAGCTCCGTGCGGCTAATGGCGTACTCCTTCGCCTCCAGCGCCACCAGTCCATTCAACTCTCGCGCCTGCCGCACCCGCGCATCGTTGCGCGCTCCGGTCGCGCCGGTGAGATAGGCAGCGGCCTCGGCACGTGCGGTTCTCACGTCGTGCTTCGCGAGCGCCACGCGCGACATGTCGTAGTGCCGTGCGAGCTCGTTGTCCTGCTTCACGGCGGCGGATGCGCTCGACGCGGCGACGAGGTCGTGCGCCCTGCGATATCGGCTGCTCGCGGAGTCGATGCGCCCCGCGGCGAGGAGGATGTCGGCGGCGACGATTCCATCGGCGGACATGCTGGTTGTATCGCCAGTTGCGCTCGCGATGCCGAAGCTTCGCTCCATCTCGCCAATCGCGGCATCGGTCGCGTGATTATCGACGTCGATCATCGCGAGGTTGAGCAACGCCGTCCTGCGCTCGCTGTCGTCGCGCGCGGACTTGTAGTACTGCTGCAGCTCGTCGCTCGCCGCGGCGTATCGACCCGAGTACATCTGATCCGCACCGATGCCGACGAACGAGCCGCCGAAGTGCGGATCGATCGAGAGCGCCTTGCGATACTGCGTGATCGACTCGTCGAAGCGTCCCATCTTCATCAACAACTCGGCGTACGAGTCGTACGGATTCGGATCGTTTGGCACGAGCGCGATGTACCGGCGAAACACTGACTCGGCCGAGTCGAGCCTGTTCACCGCGCGATAGGCGAAGCCGAGCTGATTGTAGGCGAGCGAGTATTCAGGGT
>JBDSHG010000137.1:0-9480 GCA_039918615.1 Gemmatimonadaceae bacterium
GCGCTGAACTACGGCGGCACTGAACCGTCTGGCCCGATCGCGCGATACGCGCGCGGCGATGATTACCACGAGGTTCTCGACGCGAAGCTGCGCGAGCTGCACGCATGGATCGCCGCAGAGCTCGGCCGCGACGTGCGCGGGCGCGCTTACGTCGACACGGGCCCGCTCCTCGAGCGCGACCTCGCGCAGCGCGCAGGGCTCGGCTGGTTCGGCAAGAACACGAATCTGCTCAACCCGCACCTCGGCTCGTTCTTTTTTCTCGGCGCGCTACTAATCGAGCTCGAGCTCGTACCGGATGCGCCGTTCGAAAGCGATCACTGCGGCACCTGCACGCGGTGCATAGACGCGTGCCCGACCCAGGCGATCGTCGAGCCGCGCGTGCTCGACGCGACGCGATGCATCTCGTACCTCACGATCGAGGCGAAGGGAGAGATCCCGCTCGAGTTCAGGGAGCAGATCGGCGAGCTGATTTACGGATGCGACATTTGCCAGGACGTGTGTCCATTCAACATCAAGTTCTCGAAATCACTGAAGGAGTCCGCATTCGCTGTACGGCTCGCGTTAGGAACCGGCGGCCGCGTCAAGGACACGCGGACGCTTGCCCGCGAGCTGCTCGCCATGTCGCAGTCCGAGTTCAGCGCTGCGTTCAAGAGCTCACCGATGAAGCGGGCAAAGCGACGTGGGCTGGCGCGCAGTGCCGCGGTTGCGTTAGGCAATGTCGGGACGGCGGAAGACGTGCCGGCAGTCGAAGCCGCGCTCTCGCACGACGAGACGATCGTACGCGAGCATGCCGCCTGGGCGCTGGCGCAACTCCGGCGTCGCACGCCAGCTTAGCGCTCGTCGCGGTCCCGCCTCACCTCGTAGCGCTTCCCCCTGATGCTCGTGGCCTGGAGCGCCGCGATCACGTCGTCGGCGATCGTCTCCGGCACCTCCACCAGTGAGTAGCGATCGCTGATCCGCACGGCGCCGATCGTGCCGGCGTCGATCCCTGCCTCATTGACGATCGCCCCCACCAGATCTCCCGGCCGTATCTTCGCCTTGCGCCCCGCGCCGATGTACAGCCGCGCGATCGAAGTTGAGACGTTGGACTCGGAAGTCAAAATTCGCGATTCGGTACGATCCTTCCGCCGTCGGGAACTCCGGCTCTCGGGCTTCGCGTCCCGTGTCCCGCGTACCTCTCGTGTAGCTGCCGTGGGGATCTCCTCCTCCAGCAACACTCCATCGCGCCCTCCACCCTGCTTGAGCGCGGCCGCAGCGATATCGAGCGGGTCGAACTCCGCGGTCAGCGACTCGGCCACGGCGCGATAGGCATCGAGATCGCCCGCCAGGATCGTGGCACGGAGCTCGGCTCGACTTTGTTCGAGCCGGTGAGTAAGAAGATCTGCCGCCGTCGGCACGGTGGCGATCTCGATCGGCTGCCTGGTCAGCCGCTCGATGTTGCGGAGCAGTCCGCGCTCGCGCGGCTCGGCGAGCGTAATCGCCACGCCTTCCCGCCCCGCGCGTCCCGTGCGCCCGATGCGATGCACGTACGCTTCGGCCGCCGACGGCACACCATAATTGATCACGTGCGACACGTGCGGTACGTCGAGCCCGCGCGCCGCCACGTCGGTAGCAATGAGGAGATCGGTGGTGTGGGCGCGGAAGCGCTTCATCACGCGGTCGCGCTGATCCTGCGACAGTCCGCCGTGCAGCGCTTCCGCGCGCAGACCGCGGCCGTTGAGCATCTCCGTCAGCTCATCCACCTCCGTCCGCGTGCGGCAGAACACGATTGTGGCGACGGGACTCTCGACGTCGAGGATGCGCCCGAGCGTCGCCTTCTTGTTCGCGCGCGACACGATGTACGCCACCTGCCGTACTTTCGGGGCATCGCCCGCTGCCACAACCTCGCGGTCGATGCGCACATGCACCGGGTCGCGCAGGTGCGCCGCGGCGATGTCGGTGATGCGCGGGGGAAGCGTTGCCGAGAAGAGCACAGTCTGCCGCTCCACCGGCGTGGCGCCGATGATCGCCTCGAGATCCTCGGCGAAGCCCATGTCGAGCATCTCATCGGCCTCGTCGAGCACCAGCATCCGCACGCTTCCGAGCCGCAGCGTTTTGCGGCGGATGTGGTCGAGCGCGCGACCGGGAGTAGCCACCACCACGTCGACACCACGCTTGAGCGCGCGGAGTTGCGTCTCCATCGGCGCACCGCCATAGATCGGCAGCACCTGGACGCCGAGCCCGCGTCCATAGCGGTGCACCGCCTCGGCGACCTGCATCGCGAGCTCGCGCGTGGGAACGAGGATGAGCGCCACCGTCCGTTCGCGCGGGAGTGCATCAGGGGTGAGGAGCTGCAGCAGCGGCAGCGCAAATGCGGCTGTCTTCCCCGTGCCCGTCGCCGCCTGACCGAGGAGGTCACGCCCGGCAAGGAGCGGCGGGATCGCTTCGCGCTGTACGGGCGTCGGCTCCTCGTAGCCCAGGGCGGCGAGCTCGGCGAGCACGCGCGGATCGAGGTCGAAGGAGGCGAATTGCGATCCCATCTCACCTGTCCCGTTCTTCTCCTCCCGTTTTCTCATGAAAGTAAATTAGCAGACTACCGCCTCGATGAGCCCCGCGCGCATCATCCCGCCGTTGATCCGCCCGCCGCCTTCGAGCGTGCCGAGTACACGGGTCGTCAACATGTGCGATAAAAGAGTTAAAGAGTGCGTGCCGTCTTCGACAAATACTGCTCGTCGCTGACGTGTTCCAGCCACTCCACCACCTTCCCATCGAGCGACTCCTGAACGGCGATGTGCGTCATCGCCGTCGTCGGCGCCGCTCCGTGCCAGTGTTTCTCGCCGGGCTCGAACCAGACGACGTCGCCCGGGTGAATCTCCTCTATGGGCCCCCCGTCGCGCTGCACGAGTCCGGCTCCGACTGTGACGATGAGCGTCTGGCCGAGTGGATGGGTGTGCCACGCTGTTCGCGCGCTCGGCTCGAACGTCACCGCGGCGCCTGCCACCCGCGCTGGCGACGGCGCAGCGAACAGCGCGTCGATCCGCACCGTGCCCGTGAACCAGTCGGCGGGCCCCTCAGCGGACGGTTGTGAGCCAATTCGCTTGATCTGCATGCCTGTCTCCCTTGTGATTCGCTATTAGTGGGGGCACGTTCGGTGCCGCGTGTCCTCACCAGGAACTACGCGACGCGCACCCTTGTTAGTGTTACAGTGTACGAAGTACGAACAAAATCGATGTAGCTCGACTCGCTGGGAGGGTTCGTCGCATCCGACGAACCAAGGCGTTTCCCAACCGGCCCCTCAGCGAGGAACCAAGTCACCAATGGGAGAACGAGATGTCCACCCGCCAGCCGGCCGCAGTGTCTTCGCTCGCACGCGATAATCGCGAGCCCTCGGCTTCCCCGCATTCGTCTACACCCCGCCGCATCCGCGCGCGGGTATTGGTAATCGGTAGCGGCATCGCGGGACTCCACACGGCCGTCCGCACCGCGCAGCAGTGCACGGAGCCCGGCAGCGTCGTGCTGCTCACCAAGCGCTCGCTCTTCGACAGCGCGACCAACTACGCACAGGGCGGCATCGCCGCCGCGCTCGGCGCCGGCGACTCGCCTGCCCTGCACCGCCAGGACACGCTCGCCGCCGGCGGCATTCTCTGCGACAGCGCCGCCGTCGACGTGCTCGTGACGGAAGGCCCGCGCCGCGTGCGCGATCTCTCCGACGCCGGCGTCCACTTCGACGTCGGACCGCATGGCGAGTTCCTGCTCGGCCGCGAGGCCGCGCACTCCGAGCGTCGCATCGTGCACGCCAGCGGCGATCGCACGGGCGCCGAGGTCGTGCGCATGCTCGTCGAGCAGGTGCGCGCCGACGATCGGATCTCGATCGTCGAGCACGCGCGCGCGCTCTCGCTCATCATCGAGAATGGCGAATGTGTCGGCGCGCGCGTGAGCGAGCGCGGACGGCCGGTCGACGTGATCGCCGATGCCACGGTCCTCGCAACCGGCGGCGCCGGGCAGGTCTATCTCCGCACCACGAATCCCCCGGTCGCCACGGGCGATGGCTACGCGCTCGCGCACCGCGCGGGCGCCGAGCTCGCCGACATGGAGTTCATCCAGTTCCACCCCACCGCGCTCGACACGCCCGAAACCCCACTCGCACTCATCAGCGAGGCCGTGCGCGGCGAAGGCGCCGTGCTCCTCGACGGAAACGGCGTGCGCTTCATGCCCGCCGTCGATCCGCTCGCCGAGCTCGCGCCACGCGACATCGTCGCTCGCGCGGTGGTGAAGGCGCAGCAGGACACCGGAAGTGTGACACTCGACGCCACCAAACTTGGTTCGGGTTTCGCCACGCGCTTCCCCGGCATCTTCGCCGTGTGCATGGAGCGCGGCATCGACCCGCGCGTCCAGCCGATCCCCGTCACCCCCGCCGCGCACTACACGATGGGCGGCATCGTCGTCGATCTCGTCGGGCGCTCCTCGATTCCGCGGCTCTCGGCCGTCGGCGAGGTCGCGCGCACAGGCGTGCACGGCGCGAACCGGCTCGCGTCGAATTCGCTGCTCGAAGGGCTCGTCTTCGCCGAGCGCGTGGCGAACGATGTTGTCCAGCTTGCGCCGCTCGCGCACGAGCCGCCCGCAGTCGCGTGGCAGGTTCCGCCGGCGCCGCCGCGTGCCGTCGCGCGCCACGCGGCGGACCGCATTCGCAAACTCATGTGGGAGTACGCGGGGATCGAGCGCACCGCCGTCGGGCTGCGAACGTGTCTCGCGGGGCTCGACACCATCATAGCCGAGCTTCCACCCGGCGCCACCGAGGAGCTCAACCTCGCGCTCACCGCGCACCTCATCGCCGAATCGGCGCTGATGCGCGAGGAGTCGCGCGGTGGCCACTATCGTTCCGACTTCCCACTGCCCCGCAGCATGTGGGCCGATCGTCACGTCCGCTTCGGCGCTGGCGCCGGAAGGAGCGCGTCATGAGCACGTCAGTCGCTGACCAGCAGCTGCGGGGCGAGATCCGCGCGCTCGCGCGAGAGCGCAACGCGGTCATCCTCGCGCACAACTACGAACGCCCCGAAGTGCAGGATGTGGCCGATGTCGTCGGCGACTCGCTCGGCCTCTCGCGTGAGGCCGCGCGCACGAAGGCGGACGTCATCGTCTTCTGCGGCGTGCACTTCATGGCGGAGACGGCCGCGATCCTCTCCCCGCAGAAAACAGTTCTCCTCCCCGACCTCGGCGCCGGCTGCTCGCTGGCCGAGGCGATGACGGCCGATCAGCTGCGCGCGTGGAAGGCGGAGCATCCGGGCGCGGTCGTCGTGTCGTACGTGAACACGACGGCGGCGGTAAAGGCCGAGACCGACTACTGCTGCACATCGGGGAATGCGGTGGAGATCGTCAACTCGATTCCCGCGGAGCAGGAGATTCTCTTCGGCCCCGACATGTTCCTCGGCGCGCACGTGCGCCGGATGACGGGGCGCACGAACATGCACGTCTGGATGGGCGAGTGTCACGTGCACGCGGCGATCTCGCCGGAATCGCTCACGGCAATGCGCAGCGCGCATCCGGGGGCCGAGCTGCTCGTGCATCCGGAGTGCGGCTGCTCGACGAGCGTCCTCGAAGGCGTTTCGGCAGGCGACATCGACCCGATCGATCTGCACATTCTGTCGACGGAGGGGATGATCCGCCGTCCGGCCGAGAGCGACGCGAGCGAATTCATCGTGGCGACCGAGGTCGGGATTCTGCATCGCCTGCGTAAGGCGAATCCCGAGAAGCGCTTCTTCCCCGCCGACGAGCGCGCGTCGTGCCAGTACATGAAGATGACGACGCTCGCAAAGGTGAAGCATTCGCTGACGGCGATGGAGTATCGGATCACGGTGCCCGACGACATCGCGAACCGCGCGCGACTGGCGATCGAGCGCATGATCGCGATCGGCGGCACGCCGGCGATGGCCCCCGCGTTCGCGATGGGCGAGTGAGCGATCCGCTCGACTTTCCGCTGTCGGCGGGCGAAAGCGCGAAACTCGTTCGCGCGGCGCTCGAGGAGGACCGCGCCTTCGACGATGTCACAACTCTCGCTGTCGTTCCCTTGCAGGCGCGGGCCACCGCGGTGATGGTCGCGCGCTCGGCTGGCGTGATCGCCGGGCTGCCGCTCGCGATCGCGGCGTTCGAGCTTTTGGCAACGGATACGGAATGTCGCGCGCTCGTACACGATGGTGCCCATGTCGCGGAGAGCACGCCGGTGCTCGAGCTCTCGGGGAGCGCGCGCGCATTGTTGTCGGCGGAGCGCGTGGCGCTCAACTTCGCGCAGCGACTGTCGGGCGTCGCGACGCTCACCGCGCGCTACGTGAGCGCGGTGCGCGGCACACGCGCGAAGATTCTCGACACGCGGAAGACGACGCCCGGCTTTCGCGCACTGGAGAAGTACGCGGTGCGATGCGGCGGAGGAACCAACCATCGCGCGGATCTCGCCGCCGCGGTGCTGATCAAGGACAATCATCTCGCCACGCTCGGCGGCGACATCGCGCTCGCCGTGCGCCGCGCGCGGAGCGAAGCGCCGGCTGGCATTCAGGTCGAGGTGGAGTGCGACCATCGGGACCAGGTCGCGCGCGCAGTTGCCGCGGGGGCCGACGTGATCCTGCTCGACAACATGACGCCTGCCGAGATGCGGGTGTGCGTCGATCTCGTGCACGGTGCCGCGATCGTCGAAGCGTCGGGAGGCATCACGCTCACCACGGTGCGCGCGGTCGCGGAATCGGGGGTGGACTGGATCTCGGTGGGTGCGCTCACGCACTCGGTGCCGGCGCTCGATCTGGCGCTCGATTTCACCACGACGCCACGCTGACGAAGTTCTAGATCACTCGCTAAGCGTCGTTCGCCGTCGTCACATGGGCTCGCGTGGAAGTGTGAGCGTAAAGGTGCTTCCCACATCGACCGTGCTCTCGATCGTGATGTCGCCGTGCATCGCGCGCGCGAGATCGCGGCTGATCGCGAGGCCGAGTCCCGTGCCCTCGTGCTGGCTCGTACGCGTGCGGCCGAGCTGCACGAAGGGCTCGAAAATGGCGTCACGCTTCGCGAGCGGAATTCCGGGTCCCGTGTCCTCCACATCGATCGCCACGCGATCGCCGTCGCGCGAGCAACGCACCGTCACGCTGCCACCCGCCTGCGTAAACTTCACCGCATTGAAGACGAGGTTGAGCACGACCTGCTCCACCTTCAGCTGATCCGCGCGGAGCACCAGCTCAGCCGGACACTCCTCGCTCCTGAAGATGATGTTCTTCGCGATCGCCTGCGGCTCGACGAGCGGCAGCACGGTATCGAGAATCTCCTGCACGGGCACGGCGGCGACGTCGTACGTCATCTGCCCCGCCTCGATCCTGCTGTAGTTGAGCAGATCGGTGATAATGCCGAGCAGGTGTTGCTGGCTCCCGCGGATGCGCGCGAGATAGCTCTTCTGCTGCCCGGTAACGGGGCCGCCAATCTCCATCTCGAGAAGCTCGGCATAGCCCCCGATTGCGTTGAGCGGCGTGCGCAGCTCGTGCGACATCGCGGCGAGAAACTCGCTCTTCGTTCGATTGGCGACCTCGGACTCGGCGATGCGTCGCGCGTCGGCGATCGCGCGCTCCTGCGAGGCACGCCGCTTGGTGAGGTCGCGCGTGACCTTCGCGAAGCCGATGAGCTCACCCGGCTCGTTGTAAAGCGCGGTGATGACGACGTTCGCCCACAGTTGCGTTCCGTCCTTCCGGATACGCCACCCTTCGTCCTCGAAGCTCCCCTGTGCGCGCGCGACTCGGAGCTCCCACGCCGGCTTTCCGTTCGCGTTGTCTTCGGAGGAATAGAACGTCGAGAAGTGCCGTCCAATGATCTCGTTGGCGCGGTAGCCCTTGATGCACTCGGCGCCCTCGTTCCAGCTCGCGACAATGCCGTTTGGATCGAGCATGAAGATGGCGTAGTCCTTCACTCCCTGAACGAGAAGCCGGAATCGCTCCTCGCTGTCGCGCAAAACCTCTTCGGCCTCGCGCCGCTCGGTCAGATCGCGCGTGACCTTCGCGAAGCCGACGTGCGTGCCGGAGTCGTCGTGCAGCGCGGTGATCACGACATTGGCCCAGAAGCGTGAGCCATCCTTCCGGATGCGCCACCCTTCATCCTCGAGGCGCCCTTCGCGAAGCGCTTCTTCCAGCTCGAACGTCGGCTTCCCGCTCGAGATGTCCTCGGGCGGATAGAAGGTGGAGAAGTGGCGGCCGATGATGTCGCTGGCGAAATAGCCCTTGAGCCGGTGGGCGCCGTCGTTCCAGCTGAGTATGTGTCCCGTGGTGTCGAGCGCGAAGATGGCGTAGTCGCGCACCCGGTCGACGATCAGCTTGTACATCCTCATGCCGTCCATGGTCGCGGCCGCGGCCGTGACCGCGTCTGGAGTGCGCGAGGCGGGGGCGGGGGCCGAGGCGGCGGATGGGCGGGCGGCTGCGTTGTCGGCCAGGGGGATCACGAGGTGTTCGGTATAAAAACGGCCAGTGCGTGCCGCGCGAACCAGGTGAGAATGCGACTTCGGCGCCGGGAATTAACTGCCGCTATAGAGGCAAGCATTCCGCGTGCCGATCCTCTCCGCGGAGTCAAAGAACCGCATCCGCTAGATTTGCGCCATGCCGCTCGCCCCAACCTCGTGAGAATCGTAGCCGGCAAGCACGCCGGCCGAGATCTCGTCTCCCCGCAGGACCGTCGCGTACGCCCCACAGCCGAGCACGTGCGCGCCGCCATGCTCGACCTCGTGCGCGACGAGCTCCCCGACGCGCGCGTGCTCGAGCTCTTCGCCGGCACCGGCGCCATCGGCATCGAGGCCATCTCGCGCGGCGCGAAGAGCGCCGACTTCGTCGAGTTCCGCCCCGACAGCCTCCACGCGCTCCGCGCCAACATCGCCGCGTTCCGGCTGCGCGACTCGACGCGAATCTTCAAGCGCGACGCGATCCCCTATGCCGCCATGCTCGGCCCCGCGAGCTACGACATCGCGTTCGCCGATCCGCCCTATGGCTCGCGGCAGCTGGATCGCGTGATCTCGAGCTGGCACGTCAGCCACTTCTCGCGGATCCTCATCGTCGAACACTCGATCACCCACGAGCTCCCGCGCGGCGCGAGCTCGCGCGCCTTCGACGACACGATGGTGACGATCTACAGGGTCTAGCTTGCCTTCCTCGCTTTGTACGCCGCCGCGAGCACCTTCTTCAGCGTCGGCAGATCGACGTCCTCGAGCTTCTTGATGTGCAAACAGCCGCCATTGAGCTTCTCATCGTCATCGAGTCGTTCTCCTTCTTGTCCGAGCCCACGTACGGCGTCCTGCCGAAGCCAACGATGGCCCTCCCCCACATCTCCGCCTTCGCGCCCGTCGCCTCGTTCAGCATCTTCGAGAGCACCGCGGCGTCCTTGCTCACCGTCGCGTCGGGGATCGCCTTGATGAACGCACTCACGCTCGCTCCCGTGAGCCCCGTCTTCAACTCTGCCATTCGCGCGCTCCGGATTCGGGTCGAGTCGACG
>JBDSHG010000138.1:0-16668 GCA_039918615.1 Gemmatimonadaceae bacterium
CAGTCTCCGTTCGCGCGCCCTTCCTTCTTCCCGCGCCGCGCGCCGATCGACGACGGCCCCCACGCCGGCGCGTCGCTCGCGGGAAATGACTCCTCCGACGCCTCGTCGACGCGCGCATTGCTCGACAGCTGCGCGAGCTGCTCGATCAGCACGCCGCAAAAGGCCGGCAAATTCTCGGCGGACCGGCACGTGATGAGTTGCTGGTCGCGATTCACCACGCGGTCGGTGTATATCCCGCCCGCCGCCTCCAGTGCCCCGCGCATCTCGGGTGGCACCGCGAGCGTACGACCGCGTACCACCTTCGCCTCGATCAGCAGCGAGCAGGCCGTACCGATCGCCGCCACCGTGCGGTCGAGCTCACAGAATGCGGTGATCAGCGCCTTCGCGCCGTCATCACTCGCCAGTGCGCCCAGACTCTTCGTCCCGCCCGGAAGCACCAGCGCAGCGAACTCGCGCGCCTCGATGTCGCTCACGAGCGAATCGACGGTGAACGAATCGGCGTCGTCCCGACTCTCCACGGACCCGATCGATCCGGCCTCGATCGACGCGATGCTCGTCGTCGCGCCGGCCTGTCGCACCGCGTTGAGGGGCGCCTCGAGCTCGATCTGCTCCACACCATCGGCGCACAGGAAGGCGACCTTCACCTGCTCGAGCGGTAGCGTCATGATCATCCTCTTCCGGTTTGAGGCGCTGCGCGGACTTCGGCGCGCGCGATACTCGGAAATCTATGCTGGCAGTTTCGGTGCCGCTCGCTTCCGGGGTCCAACGCTTGCATTTGCAACGCTAATCACCTTTGGAGTCCGTATGGCCACGCGAAAGAAAAATGGCACCAGGAAGTCGAAGACGCGAGCGAGCACGCGCGCCACCTTCGTTGCGGCTCAGCGCCATGCGGATGCCAACGACCGAAAGGTGAAGGCGAAGAGGGAGCCGACGAAAGCGCAGCAGCCGGCGGCGATGAACGAGCCCGTGCCTCCCTACCCGAAGCAGCACCAGTCGCACCCCGGCATCGAGGCGGAGATCACGCCGCGCCCGCGCTACGAAGGGCGCGCCTATATGGCCGCCGGCAAGCTTCAGGGAAAAGCCGCGCTCATCACCGGAGGCGACTCGGGAATCGGCCGCGCAGTCGCGTTCTTCTTCGCGCGCGAGGGCGCCGACATCGCGATCGTCTATCTCTCCGAGGAGCAGATCGACGCCGAGGAGACGCAGCGCGCCATCGAGAGCGTCGGCCAGCGCTGCCTGCTCATCCCCGGCGACGTCACCGACTCCGCCTTCTGCACCTCGGCGGCCGAGCTGACGAAGAAACGCTACGGCCGCTTCGACATCCTCGTGAACAACGCGGCCTTCCAACAGCACCAGACTTCGCTCGAGGATATCTCGGACGAGCAGCTCGAGCTCACCTTCCGCACCAACATCTTCGGCTACTTCTACATGGCGCGCGCGGCGCTCAAGCATCTCGAGCGCGGCGGCACGATCATCAACACGGGATCGATCACCGGGCTCGAAGGGAGCAAGGAGGTAATCGACTACGCCTCGACGAAGGGCGCGATTCACGCCTTCACGAAGTCGCTCGCGCAGAATCTCGTCGCGAAAGGGATCCGCGTGAACTGCGTCGCACCCGGCCCAGTGTGGACGCCGCTCAACGTCGTCGACAAGTCCGCGGAGAACGTCGCGAAGCACGGCAGCGAAGTTCCGATGAAGCGCGCCGCGCAGCCCGAGGAGCTCGCTCCCGCCTACGTCTACTTCGCATCGGAAGCAGACTCCAGCTACGTCTCCGGCGAAGTCCTCTCCGTACTCGGGGGACTGACCATAGCGGGGTGATCCTTCGCTAGCGGGCGGGGCGCGCGCATCCGATATTCCACGCGTGCCCCTCGTCCCTCTTTTCGGCCATGACGCGCTTCGCCGCCGGCTGACAGACAGCGCATCGCGTTCCGCTCTCCCCGGCAGTCTGCTCATCGAGGGGCGCCGCGGCATCGGCAAACAGCGCCTCGCGATCTGGCTCGGGCAGCTTCTCCTCTGCACGGGCGCAGACGAGCGTCCGTGCGGCAAGTGTATCAGCTGCCGCTACTCGGCCGAGCTCGTGCACCCCGACCTCCGCTGGTTCTTCCCGCGCCCGCGCCAGGCGAACGCGGATCCGGCTGCGCAGGAAATTCTCGAGGATCAGGCCGAGGCCGTGCGCGCGCGGGTCGCCGCTTTCGGGCTCTACGCGCCGCCGAGCGGCAGCGATGCGATCTTCGTCGCGACGGTGCGGGCGCTCGTACAGTTCGCGGCATACAGTCCGAGCGTCGCCAAGCGGAAGATCATCATCGTAGGCGACGCCGAGCGCATGGTGCCGCAGGAAGGCGCCGACCAGGCGGCGAACGCATTTCTCAAGCTCCTCGAAGAGCCGCCCGCCGACACGACGATCATTTTGACGTCGAGCGAGCCGGGCTCGCTGCTCCCGACGATCCGGTCGCGCGTCGTCTCGCTGCGCGTCGCTCCGCTGCCCAACACCGCGATCGCCGCCTTCCTCCACGATGCACACGTCCAGAAGGCACTCGGTGAGCTCGATCTCCCGGCATCCGACGAAGAGCGCCTAGCGCTTGCTGCCGGCGCACCCGGCACGCTGCTCGGGGTAACCGCGAGTGGCGAGGCGATCAAGGTCGCGAAAAGCATCCTCTCCGCCGCGACGGGCGCGCGCGCTGACCGGATTCGCGCGGCTTTCGCGCTCTCATCAGCAGGGGCACGGGGCGGGTTCTCGGAGCTGCTCGATGCGCTGACCGTCGCGCTTCACGGTCGCATTCGGGACGCATCGATCGCGGGGAACTCTCGCGCGGGGGAGGCGGCCGGCCGGGCAATCGATCTCGTCGAGGGGGCAAAATTGCGCGCAAGTGGCAACGTCAACCCGCAATTGATTGCGAGTGCAATGATTCGTGCCGTGAGCGAGCTCTAGTATGCCAGAGCTTAGTCATGCAGATTCCAGTGGCAAGGCAAAGATGGTGGATGTGTCCGAAAAGGCCGTTACGGCTCGATACGCACGAGCAACCGGCAGCATCCGAATGAAGCCCGAAACTCTCGAGGCAATTAGCAGGAACTCACTCGCCAAAGGAGACGTACTATCTGTAGCCCGAGTCGCCGGAATCATGGCGGCCAAGCGAACGGCGGAGCTGATCCCCCTTTGTCACTCTCTTCCTCTCAGTGACATCCAGGTGGAATTGACGCTCGATAAGGAGCTGCCGGGGGTCCGCTGCGAGGCCACGGCAAGAACGATCGCCCAGACGGGCGTTGAGATGGAGGCCATCTCGGCCGTAGCTGTAAGCCTGGTCACTATTTACGATATGGCAAAGGCGATCGACCGGGATATGTCGATATGTGACATATGTTTACAGGAGAAGACCGGAGGGAGAAGCGGGAGTTGGAAACGGTCCGTCGGGGCATGACCGTTGCCTTATGACAGTGTGGGTCGAGCTTTCTAATCTTTCTCGATCGCACGTCTGGATCCTTCAGCAGACGGAGTCTGAATGAGCTATACCAAGTCCGATTATGCGCACCGGGGCGAGCGTCTCCGCCGCATCGATAGAATACGGAAGGGTTTGATCGTGGCAGGGCTGCTCGTTGTCGTGGCTATCCTGCCACGTGAGCGCGCCCGGGTCGCCGAAGCGTCCAACACGGCGTCCTCGGCCTTTCCCTTCGGGATCGCCGACGCGCGACGGATGCATGCCGAGCTCGACGCCACCAAGGGTCAGCTGACACTCGCACAGGCGCAGCTCGAGCGCGCCAATGCGGTGATTCAGTACTCGACGCGATACAAGGTCAGCGCCGACATCGCCGGATCGATTTACGATGTGGCACTCGCCGAAGGCATCGAGCCCGACCTGGGCTTCCGCCTCGTGCGCGTCGAGAGCGAATTCAAGGAGCGCGCGACGAGTCCCGTCGGCGCCCTCGGCCTCACCCAGGTGATGCCGGCCACAGCGAAGGATTTCGTCCCGGGGATCACGCACGAGCAGCTCTACGATCGCAAGACGAACCTGCAGATCGGCTTCCGCTACCTTCGCGGGCTGATCAGCGAATATCATGGCGACATAAAGCTCGCGCTGCTCGTGTACAACCGCGGCCCGGTCGCAGTCGAAAGCCTCCGCGCCCTCGGCCTCGACCCGCGCAACGGCTACGAAGCAGCAGTCACCCGCGGCTACAACGGCAAGGGTACTGTCGACTGATCGTTGACTGAAGCTCCAAACGAAAAGGGCTCGCCGGTGAATTGACCGGTGAGCCCTTTTTGCATCAATCGAAGTTCGAATTTCTGGCGAGCTCCGCGCGCTTGGAAGCGCTAACAATTGTGTTCCAGCGCGACTCCTAATTCGTCGCCTTTGACTTCTTCTTCCCACCTCGCTTCGGCGCCGTCTTCACGATCAGCACCTGTCCCGGAATCAGCCGGCTGCCGCTCATTCCGTTCAGCCGCATGAGTCCCGTCACCGTCGTCCCATAGCGCACCGCGATGCGCCCAAGCGTCTCGCCCTTGACGACCACGTGCGTCGTCGTCGAGCCGCGCTTCGACGAGCCCCACTTCTCCACGCTCGGATCCGGCACGTCGAGCGCACCCGCCACCACCGCTGATGACGGTAGCAAAACCGGCTCGCCACTCGGCAGACGTCCGCGCTTCGTCGGCTTGAGACCGCGGTTGTACCACGCGAGTGTCCGCGCAGTCAGGCCCGCGCGCTGCGCGAGCGAGGACATTGTCTCGCCCTTCTTCACCGTCGATCTCGTGAACGCCGCACGGTCGGACGACGCAAGCTGCGCGTACGCGCTGTCGAATCCGTCGGCGTGCCCCTTCGGCACGCGCACGACGAATCGCTGATCCGGCGGCGTGATCCCTCGCAGCACTTCGGGATTGAGATCCTGAATATCGGCGAGCGTCGCGTCGGATGCCTTCGCGATCGCGACGAGTGGAGTTGCGCCTCCGACGAGGACGGTGTCGTACGAATACTCTGGGAGGTAGCTCACCTTCAGCCCGTACTTCGCAGGCTCCTTCGCCACGAGCGCCGCAGCGATGAGCTTCGGCACGTAGTCGCGCGTCTCCGCGCGCAGATAGTTCCCAGCGGCCGCCATCGAGAAGAACGCGCTGTCGCCGCTCTCGCCCTCCACCTCATCGGCGTAGCGCTTGAGCCCGCGCGACACGCGCCCCGCACCGCCGTTGTACGCCGCGGCCGCGAGATAGTACGACCCGAACTGATCCTTGAGCCAGCCGAGAAACTTGATCGCGCCATCCGTCGAGCGAACCGGATCGCGACGCTCGTCGATCCACCAGTCCACACGCAGCCCGGTACCGCGCGCGGTGCTCGCCATGAACTGCCAGAGCCCGACGGCGGCAGCACTCGAGTACGCGTGCGGATTGTAACCGCTCTCGATCAGCGCGAGATACGTCATGTCTTCCGGCATCCCCGCCGCATGCAGCTTGCGACGGATGATCGGCTCATAGCGCCCCCCACGCGCGAGCTCCTGCACGAAGCGATCGCTCGACGGCCCTGTGAAGCGTCCGACGAAGTACACGACGCGATCGTGCGTCTCGAACGACCGAACATCGATATCCCACGTCGGCTCGGCCGCCGCCGGTGGAGCAGTCGCCACCGAATCGCCGAAGATCTTCACGGCCTCGTGCGTAAGGTCGCGCTGTGCGACGTGCACGGTGTCGGGACGTCCGCTGTCGAGCGGAAGGTTGGCGAGCGAGGCGAGTGTGTCTTTGGAAACATTGGTGGCAGACACGGGCATTGGTGCCGTATCGGGCTTCGAGCCGTGACACGCGGTGAGGAGCACCGCCAGCGTCACGGCTGCGACCGTCGCCCTCACCAACATCCTCGCGCGGCTCGGCCGGGCGTCTGCACAAGTCGGGATTCGATCATTGTCGCTCCGTGGTGATGCGAAGGGCTGAGCCCTCAGCGCATCGCGATGAAATTGCCGAGCACGCGGTTGGTCGCCCCGAGCACTGCGATCACGGCGCCGCGCACCTGGTCATCTTCGACGAGACACGAGCCCAGCAGCTTGAGCGGCCCGTCCGCACGATTGGTGATCGAGACGATAATGACGTTGGCGTCGAACGCACGGATGGATTTTACACCGGCGAGATCGAATTGGAGCACGTTGTCCGAAAAGCGCTCGATCGCACGGAGCGCGGCTTCGGCCGCCACACGAAGGTCAACCGTCGGGCTCGACTGCCCTGATGCAGAGCCGCGCACCTTGATCCCCTCGATCCACTCGAGCTCGACTTCCGCTGTGCAGCGGCCACCGGGCGTGCGATGGAATTTGAAGTCGCTGAAGCGCAACCGTTGTCGGTGCTGCTGCAGCTCCTGCGGGGAGGTCGTCATCGGCGACATCAGGGGGTGGTCCGGCATTGTATTGGGAGCGTCGTAGTGGCGTCGGCGCTCGGTAGTGCCGGCATCCGTATCACGAATAACCGTGCGGAAAGCAACGCGCTGGCGTCTCTGTGCGGCGCCGAACATATTCGCGACATGATCACTTTCATTGCAACGCTCGCTCTGGCGGCGACGATTCCTTCCAGTGCGAACGATTCCCTCGCGGCACGGATCCAGTCGCGCATCGCGCAACTCCCTGGCGCCGAGGTCGGGGTCGCCTACCACAGGCTCGGCTCGAGCGACACGCTCTACCTGAACTCGGACGCGAGTTTCCACGCCGCGAGCACGATGAAGGTGCCGATCATGGTCCAGCTCTTTCGCCGCGTCGACGCGGGAGGGCTATCGCTGGATTACCCGCTGCTCCTGGTGAACCAGTTCGGCTCGATCGTCGACGGGTCGCCCTACTCGCTGGAGGAGTCCGTCGATTCCGACAGCTCGCTGTACCAGCTCGTCGGCACGCGCGTGCCCGTTCGTGATCTCATCACACATATGATCACGCGGTCGAGCAACCTCGCGACGAACTCGCTCGTCTCGCTCGCGAACGCGGCGCAGGCCGAGTCGACGATGCGCTCGCTCGGCGCCATGAACATCCGCGTTTTGCGGGGCGTAGAGGACCAGAAGGCATTCGATCAGGGGCTCAACAACACGACCACTGCGCGCGACCTGTCGATCATCCTCGAGGCGATCCAGGAGAACAGGGCCGCATCGGCGAAGAGCTGCGCCACGATGCGCGACATCCTGCTCGGGCAGGAGTTCAACACCGGCATTCCGGCCGAGCTTCCGGCCGGGACGAAGGTGGCCCATAAGACAGGATCGATCACGGGCGTGGCGCACGACGCCGCGATCGTGTATCCGCAGAAGGGGCCAACTTACGTGCTCGTGATCCTCACGAAGGGAATTCCGGACGAGCCGACAGCCGAGAAGCTCATCGCCGACATTTCGAGGATGATATACACCCATGCCGTTGGAGATGCGCCAAAATCGTGATGGCGGGCACAGCGGCATTGGGTGTGCGCTTCGCAAAAAAGTTTCCATTCTGCAACGAAATGTTGTGCGAAAAGCGATATCTCATGGCAGGGCCAAATTAGAACACGTTGTGTAACAATGGGTTACAGCGGGCACAGGCGTTGCTTGAGAGGAATCCTGTCCGCGATGTCCGCGTCTGCTTTCGGCGCTAACCCAAGCTGCGCAGAGTCCGCCATTCTATGTCGCAAAATTCGCAGGCCCGCCGGACGGTCAATCCCGCAGTCACGAGCTATCAGCGCTCACCCGCCGATGTCGCTTCGACGGAGCCCAAGCCTGCTCCCGGCGCCGAGTTCGGGCTGGAGAGCATTGTCGGCCAGAGTGAATCGCTGCGGGATGCGCTGGATCGGGCGCGCAAGGTTGCCGCGAGCCGGATGACGACGGTGCTCATCGTCGGCGAGACCGGAACCGGGAAGGAGCTGATTGCCCGCGGCATCCACTATTCGGGTCCTGCGCGCGGCGAGCCCTTCGTGGCCGTCAACTGCGCGGCGATCCCGGAGGCGCTGCTCGAATCCGAGCTGTTCGGCCACGAGCGCGGCGCCTTCACGGACGCGCGGTCGCTGAAACGAGGGCTGATGGAGCTCGCGGGCCAGGGGACGCTCTTCCTCGATGAGATCGGAGAGATGCCGCCGCGGCTGCAGCCGAAGCTCCTGCGCGCGCTCGAAGAGCGCCGCGTCCGCCGCCTCGGCGGCCTTCAGGAAGTCGACATCACCTGTCGCATCATTGCCGCGGCCAACAGCTCGCTGCATGATGCGGTCGCCCGCCTCGAGTTCCGCGAGGATCTGTACTACCGGCTGAACGTTTTCCGCGTGGCGCTTCCGCCGCTTCGCGATCGGGATGGTGACGTCGAGCTGCTCGGAGCGTACTTCCTCAAGGAGCTCGCGCATCAGCAGGAGCTCGAGCCGAAGTCACTCGATGCGAGTGCGGTCGCGGCATTGCGCGCGCACAACTGGCCAGGCAACATTCGCGAGCTCAAAAACGTAATCGAGCATGCGGCGATTCTGTGCGAGGGCGAAGTGATCAGCGCCTCGCATCTCATGATCCAGCAGCGCCGATCGCACTCCGCCGCGCGCACCGATGGCGCGATGCGCGAGATCCAGATTCCGCCGGAAGGCAAGTCGCTCGACATGATCGAAAAGGAGGCAGTATCTGCAACGCTCGAGATCACTCGTGGCAATCGCAGTGCAGCTTCACGAATCCTCGGCATCTCCCGGCCGACGTTGGCGCGCAAGATGCGAGAGTACGGTCTCACGACAGTGGGAACCGACAGGGCCGAGTGAGCGTACAATGCTCCGGGCGTTGTGGTGCCCGGAGTTTCTCCTCGATCGGTCAGGTTTGCATGTCGGCAGGGCAGTATGACGAGTAATCCGATCAAGGTTCTTCTGATCACGCCCACCGAGCGCGATGTGCGTCGGCTACAGGGTGTGGTTTCTGTGCCGGGCGCGAGCCACGTGGAGCTCACGCACGTGCTCGACGTCGGCGCCGCCGTGCGCCGGTTGAGCGACGTTCGCTTCGACGCGATCCTGCTCGATCTCGCCGTCGCGCACACGCATCCGCTCGAGCCGCTCTGGCGCATGCACGAGCACGCGCCCGATGTGCCGATCATCGTCCTCACGAGCATGGAGGACGAGACGCTCGCCGTGCGCGCGCTCAAGGCCGGCGCTCAGGACTCGCTCGTGAAGGGGCAGATCGACGGCAACCTGCTCACGCGCGCGATTCGCTACGCCATCGAGCGTCACCAGCTCCAGATGGCGCTGCACGCGATGTCGCTCATCGATGATCTGACTGGGCTCTACAACCGCCGTGGCTTCCTGACGCTCGCGCGCCAGCAGCTCAAGATGGCGGACCGGCTGCGCAAGCGCGTCTCGCACATCTTCGTGGACCTCGATGGGCTCAAGCGCATCAACGACACGCTCGGGCATCGCATCGGCGATCAGGCACTCGTGGAGAGCGCCGAGATGTTGAAGGAAACCTTCCGCGAGTCCGACATCATCGCGCGCATCGGTGGCGACGAGTTCGTCGTGCTCGCGATGGACAATGCGGCCGGAGTGCTCGAGGACACGTGGCAGCAGCGCGTCCAGGACAACATCACGGCGCGCAACCGGCGACCGAATCGCGCGTACTCGCTGTCCGTGAGCATGGGTGTCGCGTACTACGATCCGGACTTCCCGACGGCACTCGACGACCTCCTCGCGCGCGCGGACACGCTCATGTACGAGGAAAAGCGCTCGAAGCGGGAGCCGGAAGAGCCGAGCACCCTCGCCCACGCGCCGCGAGGGGACTAACGCAGTCGCAGTTATCCGTTCAATCCGTTCTATCCGTTCAATTTGCTTTTCTGCGTTTTTCGTCTTTAGTGATCGTGCTCTCCAAAGGTGATGAGCGTTGAGACAGAACCGTTTGCTACGTTGAAAATCGATTGAACGGATCGGAACGGATCAAACGGATAACTGTAATGGCAATGAAAAAAAGGGCCGACCGAAGTTTTCTTCGGTCGGCCCTACTTTTTTCGCGGCTCAAATAGCGTTAGGCGCCTTCCACTATGATCAGATACTTCGACGGGCCCCAGAACTCGGCCGGCTGCGAAATGTGCAGGTCGCCCGTAAGCTTGCCGTCGGAGCCCTGCGCCTGTTCGATCAGCGACGGATCCTGGCGTGAGACGACCTTGTACGGCTTGTCGGTGATGTGCAGCGCAATCGGCGTGTCGTCCCACTTGTTGATCGCGGTAAACGCGGACGCATCGAGCTTGCGTGCCGGCACGAGCGCCTTGTGTCCGAAGAAGAGGAACTTCGATCCCTCCTCGACGATGATTCCGCGCGCCTTCAGATCGTCCTTCGTGCCGACCACGTAATACACGGTGTTGGCGGCTTTGCGAAGATCGGTGACCGTATCGGCGATCGCGGCGTTGGCCGATGCGAGCCCGGTGTTCACGGTGGTGAGCGAGTCGACGCGCATGTTGAGTGCGGCGAGGTCGAGCTTGTTCTGCTCGAGCATCGCCTGGAGATTCGTGATCGTCGCCTGATAATCCGCCACCTGGCTGCCGAGCGACGAGTTCTTCTCGCCCATCGCTGCCACGCGCGCTCGGCTCTTGTTGAGCAGCGCGGTGACTTCCTGCACCTTGCCGAGAAGGCTGGCGCGATACGCGGCCTGGGGATCGCCACCGGCCTCGCCCTTCACATCGAGCGGCACGTGCGACTGAAGTCCCTTCACCTTCGACAGCTCCTTGTCCATGTCGGCGAGGAGTTGCGTGGTCTGCTGGAAGCCCTGCATCAGCGAATCCTGCTGCGCCGAGACCGCGCGCGCCTGCGCGAGCTGGCCGCTGAGCACCGCGACGGAGTCTGGAGCGGAGGCTGAACTGCTTCCACCAGAGCCGATTTTTTCGCAGGCGACGAGCGTGAGGCCCAGAAGAAGGTAGATGGGCGCGCGTGACATCATGTGGCTCCTGAACTCGAAAGAAGAACGAACGCTAACATGCCGTTAGCCTAGAAGAAAGCGTGCTGAGGCCGCTGGTGCCGTGATAATCGTCACAGTGCGTGCCAATTAGTCGCGTAGCAGGAACGAGATGTCATCAGTCGCAACGTAGTCGATGCGCGGCGAGCCGTAGGCGAATACGGGGGCAGTGCCGTCTCCGTTTAGCGATATCTCGTCGTCGACGATGCTTAGTGAACAGCCTTCACGCAGTCCAAGCACGCGCGTCGTGCGGTTGGCTTCGATGTATTCCTCGAGTCGTTCTGCGCGCGTCTCTCCCTGATGATTGGGCTGCTGAAAATCGGTGTAGTGCGCGTTGATCTGAAAGGGGATGAGATCGAGTGCTCGCAAGGAGTGCGGCCAGACGATCGGCATGTCGTTGGTGGTGGCGATCGTCGGCGCGGTGACGACAGCGCCGGCGCTCCATCCGATGTACGGCATGCCGCCGTGAACGCGCGCACGGATCGCATCGACGAGACCGTTCTTCTGAAGCGTTTCGAGGAGCCGAAAGGTGTTCCCTCCCCCGATCACTATCGCCTGCGCGTTCGCGACTGCGGCGGCGGGGTCCCCCGCATCGTCAATCGAGTGCGAGGGGTAGCCGAGTGTGGCGAAGGGGACGGCGGCTTTGGCGGCGTAGTCGGAGGGGGAGATCGTGACTCCCGCGTAGGGAATAAAGAGCACGCGCTCGACAGACGATCCGAGTGTGTTCCGGATGGCCGTCGAGGAATGAAGGAGGTAGACGCCGGCGGCGTTGCGCGAGCTCGAGAGGAGGAGGAGACGTCGAGTGGTCATCTTCGCAGGTGCGGGAGTGTGTACTTTGCGAGAGCGGAATCAATGTACAGGGAGCGGGCATGGCGGATCACGATCCATCGCTGGGGGAAGAGATCGCGAACGCGATCACGCACGGGGCCGGACTGGTCGCGAGTCTCATCGCATTGCCCGTGCTGATATGGTCCGCGTCGCGGAGTCACGATGATGCGACGATCGTCGGTGCGACGATATTCGGGATCACCCTCTGTCTGCTGTATACGGCGAGCACGCTCTACCACTCGTTTCCTCCGGGGCGTGCGAAGCGGGTGTTTCGGGTGCTGGACCATGGGGCGATCTACTTGCTCATCGCGGGAACGTACACGCCGTTCGCGCTCGGGCCACTGAGAGGGCCGTGGGGGTGGTCGCTGCTGGTGGTGGCGTGGACGCTGGCTGCGGCGGGGGTGCTGGTGAAGGCGACGATCGGCTTCCGCTTCCAGAAGCTGTCCACCGTCATCTATCTGGCGATGGGGTGGATGGCCGTCGTCGCAATCAAGCCAATGCTTCATAACGTGCCGCGCATGGGGCTCGTGTGGCTGGTTGCGGGAGGATTGTGCTACACCGGCGGTATCGTGTTCTTCGCGACTGACCGCAGGCTCTGGTACGGTCACGCCATCTGGCATCTCTTCGTGGCCGCGGGCAGCCTGTGTCACTTCTTTGCGGTGCTCGGCTACGCAACCGGTACGAGCTGACCGAGGATCGGATATGAAGTGCCGGAGTCGTGCCGGAATCTGCAATTGGCCCCGCAATATGCCACGCAAAAGAGGGTGGATCAATTATTATAAGTAGCCGTAACCGATTGTAAATAAACGACTTATACGTGCTCTCCCGCGCGGCACCGGCCGTGCCTTACTGGTCGCCGTGAAGCAAACGGCACCCACCCGAATGTGGGGCACGCAGCACAGCTATCAACCGGCACAGGAGATTCAACATGTCGCGCATGCGCAAGGGCTTTACGCTGATCGAGCTTCTGATCGTCGTCGTGATCATCGGTATTTTGGCTGCGATCGCGATTCCGAAGTTTGCGAGCACCAAGGAAAAGGCGTATCTGGCGTCCGAGAAGTCGGATCTGCGTAACATGGCGACGTCGGAAGAGGCGTACTTCTCCGGCTTCCAGACGTACACGACCGATCAGAGCGCAATGAACTTCACGACCTCACAGGGCGTGTCGATCACGGGTATGGTCGCTGATGCAAAGGGGTGGAAGGGCACGTCGAGCCACAGCGCGACGACCAAGAAGTGCTACGCGGGCTTTGGTAGCCAGGCTGCTGCGACGACCCTCGACGGTATCATCACCTGCGACCCGTGAGTCACGGGTAGGTGTACGAGGCTCCTGCAGCATGACAAGCGACAGCACCCCGCATCGAAAGATGCGGGGTGTTTGTCGTTTCTCCCCGGTCGATCTCGTAACGAGAGAGAGGTACGGAGAGTCTATTTCACAGCGCCGCCGCGTATCTGCGACGGCTCGGCATCACTGACCCGCGAGGCGCGCATGAAAGCGATGATCTGGATGGTCGCGACGACCGTCGGAGGCGCGATCGGATGGTGGATAGGGATGTTCGTCGGGATCTTCACCGCCGTGAGCCTGAGCGCCGTGGGGAGCGGCGTCGCGCTGTACTACGCGCAACGGATGGCGAACGAGTATCTCCCCTAGCTACTTCGGCTCCAGCGATCTGGAGAGCACGCGGTCCTGCTGCGGGTCGTCGCCGAGCATGAAGGTCTGACCGCCGACGTCCTCGTAGCCCCACTTGGTGTAAAAGCGGATCGCCCGAGGATTCTGGTCCCACACGCCGAGCCAGATAGTGCGCCCGCCTCGCCGCCGCGCCTCGTCCGCGCAGGCATCCATGAGCGCCTGCGCGAGTCCGCTGCCGTGAAAATCCTGTTTCACGTAGAAGCGCAGCACTTCCACCGGCGACGGTCCGGTGATGCAAGCGGGTGCGCCGCCTTTCCGCACCTGCGCGTAGCCCGCGATGCGCCCGTCCTGCTCGGCGATGAGATACGTGATCTCGGGGTTCGCGAGTTCGCGCTGCTGGACCTCGTCGCCGAACGCCTTCGCGAGATGCTTCGTGAGATTCTCCGGCGTGTTCTGCGCGCCGAAGCTCGCCACGAACGTCTCGGCGCCGAGGTTGGCGAGGAGGGCGGAGTCGCCCGGAATGCCGCGACGAATGTGAAGGCCGGCGGGAGCGGGTTTCGCGTCGAATGTCATGAGGTGGGCGAGGCGAAGATGGGAGTCCGGTTCATGTGCGTTAGCGTTTCGAGGAATCGGGAGCGAGCGCCTGATTCCACATCTCGTCGTGCAGTCGCCACTTCCCGTCAGCACCGCGGTGGAGCACGAGCAGCATTTTCCCGTAGCCGTCGAACGGCGGCTTCCCTGCCGGAAGAGCAACGATCTGATGCTCGGTACACCACTCGAAGGCCCAGTCGCCCGATTGCCGAATGTCGAAGCACTCGCTCTCGAATTTCGTCATGCGAGCGCCGGGGATCGAGGACATCACGTCGTGCATGAATTTCGTTATTGCCGCTTTCCCCGCAATGGGGCTGGTGGACGGAAGAAGGCTGACGCCATCGTCATCCCAGAGCGCAAGAATGGCTTCGGTGTCCATGCGCCGAGTGGCGTCGGCGAAGGCGCGATTGAAGGCATCGATAGCGGGAGGCCGAACCGTCGGCTCCGCTGCGACTGGGAGCGCGATCGAGAACGCGAGCGTCAGCGCTGCACAAAGGAGGCGCATGAACGGATCTCCGGAGATGGGAATTCCAGGAGTATCGTCGCAGGGGCGCTCGCGCGGCAAGTGGTTTTCACGCGAGACCGGACCGTCACCGTCAGAGAACGGCGGGAAGGCACGGGCTGCATGGTGGGGCTTGGCGCTGCACTATTTTGAGTTCGCGCTCCGGGTCGCGGCGTTGTATTCTGCGTGTCGCTGGTACGTGACCGTGAAGCGAACGGGGTCGTGGTGGCTGACGTATCTCTGATCTACACCGGGAGCACGAGGATTGAAAAATCTGTTTGATGCGGAAAGGGTCGCGGAGATCAAGGGCCGGCTCGCAACGCTGCGCCCCGACAGCGAACGGCGGTGGGGAACGATGAGCGCGACGCAGATGGTTGCGCACTGCGCGATAGGCTCCGAGATGGCGACTGGCGACCACAATCCGCCGAGATTGTTCATCGGACGCGTGCTCGGTCGGATCATCAAGCCGCTCGCGCTCCGCGACGACGCACCGATGAAGAAGAATTCGCCGACCGCGCCGAGTCTGGTGGTGAAAGGCGATCCGGACTTCGAGAAGGAGCGCGCACGTCTTCAGGAGATCATCGCTCGGTTCGCGACGGGCGGGCCCAAGGGATGCACGACGCATCCGCACTGTTTCTTCGGCCCGATGACGGCGAACGAGTGGGCGGTGCTGATGTACAAGCACCTCGATCATCATCTGCGGCAGTTCGGAGCGTAGCGGATCCCGCCATCGACTGTTGCGAATACAAAAAGGGCATCCTCGCGGATGCCCTTTTCTGTTCGAGCTCGCGTGGGCAAACTATTCGCACACAAATGCTACTGGGAACCCTGTAACTCCATGATCCGACTGGGAATCGAACCCAGGACCTACGGATTAAAAGTTATTATTGCTGATATTAGTCCGTAATGGTAGATTGACGATACAGGGGGCTAAAATGTTGAAATGAGTGTAATTAGTCTTATACTCATATCTTTTTGCCCCTAACCATCCTAACTGAATGTAAGTCGTTTTATACTCATTCCGGTTAGGATTTGGTAAGGGCCTAAGCCAATCCCACTCATGCCATATCTCGATAAGTCCACCGGAACCTGGCGCATCAAACGATCATATGGGGTGCTCTGTGGCCTCAATATCCCAGCGTTCAACATCTCGACAAAGACCAAGAAGGAAGAGTTGGCGAAGAAGATTGAATTGAAGCTGGATGAACTCTCCGAAGAATGGGGAATGCCAGGTGCAGCTTTATTGGCGAGAGTAGCGAATAAGGAGCTGACCCTGATAGATGCCTACCAGCTGGTGAAGACCAAGAAGGTCAACGAAGCGAGCACAATCGTTGGGAGTGAATTGCTCGCCGATAAATGGAATAGGTTGTTGCCCGTCTGGAATCGAAAGAACGGTACCCTGATAAGTGTTCGGACTCGGCATGACTATGAACAATATCTGAAGCTCCTGATTGATTTTGACATTTTCCCAGGAGCCAAACACCGCGAACTCCCAGAGGCCCTAGGGGAGTATCGAGTCTATGCTGAGAAGAAAGGATATGCCGCCACCTTCAGGAAACTAAGGGCTGCTTGCCTTTCCTATGCGCGCAACACCGATGGTTCACATTCCGAACTCTGGAATGCCGTCAAAAACATTCATGGAATGTCGGATCGCATTGTTGGCGGAAAGAAGAAAAAGAACAAAGCATTGAGATACTTCGACGCCTTGGCACTTATCGAGAAGCTGCCCGAAGAGCGAATGCAGAAGGTCGCTCGCACCATGCTTCATTCGGGAATGTCCGCTGGCGAGTACGTAGCGGGCTACGAAATCTTTGAATCCCACCTTCGGATCAACGGCACCAAGAACGAGTTGAGAGTTCGCGACATTCCCAAGCTTTCGAATTCTATGGAGCCGGTCAGCTTCACGTATTGGAAACCGGGAACGGGAACGGTCAGAAACAATGCCTCGGGTGAACCACTGTCGTACCAGACGTTCAATGCGGCAGTTGTGAAGGCGTCGAACGGCGAGCACTCTTCGAATACGTTTAGGCACAGCTACCAGCTCTACCTACGCCAAGCCGGTCTCGACAGTTGGAGCCAGTTTCGCTACTCGGGGCATCGTCCACCGGCCAGCGAGCAAGTCCAGGAGAAGTACACGCAATCCGAGGACATATCTTTTATTCTGGCAGATGCGGAGCGGTTGATTGCCTACTTGAATGGGGAGCGCGTCAAGCCCAAAGAAACACGTAAGACCCTCACTCTGCTGGATTAGTCAAACGTACTGT
>JBDSHG010000139.1:0-11939 GCA_039918615.1 Gemmatimonadaceae bacterium
GTCGTTGAATGGATAGTTCGTGCGCTCGAGATGCGCGCCGCCTCCGGCAACGACGATCGCGGAATCCGCGGGCGACCAGTACTCGCCGATGTTGATCAGCAGGAAGCGCGGCTTGATCGACTCGTGCACCTTCGCGATGAGCTCCGTCTCCGACGTCATGTATGCCGCCGGCGTCGCAAACTCGTCGGTTGGCTTCGATATACCGCTCATGCCGCCGCCGAACTCGTCGAGGAAGACCCCGTCCTCGTCCTGCGCAACGCGCCGCAAGCGGTCCATCTGGTATTCTCTCTGTCCGGCATCGCCGGGGTTGATCGCGAAGCGCATGGAATCCCAGATCTTCACCTTCACGCGATGCGCGTCGTCGTGTCCGCCGCGATGGAGGAAGGCGTTCTCGATGTCGAATTGCCGGTGCGATGCGTACCACCGCTGCATGTCCGTGAAGTAGCCGCTGGCGATGTTGTCGCTCGATCCCTTCTGTCCCGGCATCTGCACCGTGAACTGCAGCGCGTAGGGGAAGTGGAGAATCGTCGGATCGACGGCCTTCCAGAGGTCGCGCGGACCGCTCATTACGCCATCAAGGCGCGCGCCGAGAAAGTCGATGGTGGCGCGCTGGTCCGAGGGTGAGGCGTAGCGCGAATAGAAGTCGGTGTAGAAGAGGCTGATGTGCGAGAAGTGCGGCGAGCGCGCCGCGCGCTTCCCGCTCGCGCGCGCAGGTTGAAAGTGCGGCGCGGACGCGACGGCTTCGACCCGCTGAAGAGCGGGCGTGGGGGTGGCCCGTTGCGCGGTCGTCGATTGCGCGGGCGCCGCCGTGGTTTGAGGAGCCGGCACCGCAGGAGTGCGCGAGGCGGCCACGCTGCCATCGCCCGCGCGGAAGACGCTCACCCGCGTGCTGGCGAACGCGATTCCGATGCGCGCGCTGATGCCCGTGACGCCCGGTGCGCGTGCAGTGACGAAGCCCCTTCTGTCGACGCGCGCGATCGACTCGTTGTCGCTGGACCAGAGCACGGTGACCGGCGTCTCCTGCGACGACACCACCACCAGTGCCCGCAGCGTCGTCGTGTCGCCGACCGCGAGGTCCACCGATGCTCGCGACATCGACAGCTGCAGCATCTCCTGCGCATTGCCGCGGCGGCACGCGATGCATGCGATGAGTGCGAGCAGCGCCGCGGCGCGCCACCGCATCGCGCTCATTCGGAGCTCACGGCGCGTTCTGCCGTTCGCGGGCCGTCGGGAGGCAATCGTTCTGCGTCGGTGCGGTCGGCTTTACGCGCACGCTCTTCGCAGGAATGCCCACGTACACATGGTGCGGGCGCACGTCGCGCGTCGCGACGGCCATCGCGCCGACCATCGCATCACAGCCGACGTGCACGCCCGCGAGGATCGTCGCGTGATACGTTACGCGGACGCCGTCCTCCAGCTGCGTCTGCGCGGCGGTCACGTCGCGCTGATCGACGATGCTGTGCGTGTGCGAATAGATGTTCGCATAGTCCGAGATCGACACCTTGTTCCCCAGAATGACCCCGCCGCGATCGTCGAGAAGAACGTTCCGGTGTACGACCACGTCGTCACCGACCTCCATGTTGTACCCGAAGGAGAACTCGACGTTCTGGAATGCCTTGAAGCGCTCTCCGCAGCGCTTGAAGATCAGCTGCGCGAGCATGCGGCGAAGGCGCACTCCCGCCTCTACGTTCTGCCCGCCCATCACCGTGCGATCAAAGCTGTACCAGAGCCAGAGCAACGGCTTCACGCGCTGGAACTTCTCGTCGTCACACTCGGCGTAGTACTCGGGCTCGAGCGTCACGTTGCGCGGATCGAGCGCCATGAGCGAGGCGCGCGTGGCGAGCGGAAGTGCGGCATCGTTCACCGCCGTCTCCCACGAATCCGCATAGGCGGGGAAGGTGAGCGCGCACAGCGTGCGCCGGCAGATCTCCGCGCGGTCCGCGTTCGGAGCGGACAGCTCGTGACGGAGCTGCTCGACCCAGGCATCGATCACCGGGAGCCCGGACTGCGTCGGAAGCTTGCGAAGCGGATAGATGGCCATGGACGGCTGAGGAGTTGATGGTGGCCCGAACGACGGTCACTCCAAAGCTACCAGCGAAAACGCCCGCTTACACCTCGGCGCCGGCCGCCTCTTCGGGAGCATCGCCGGGTGCCGGACCCACGAGAGTCGCCGCTCGCCACGATGGCTCGCCAACCAGCTCCACCACCGCCTCGGCCAGCTCGTCGCGCCCTACCTTGGCGACGGTGCTGAACGGTATCACCTGCGCTTCCTCGAGCCCCAGCGCGCTCGTCAGCGAGATGATCCGCTGCTTGAGCTCCGTGGTGCGCAGCTTGTCGATCTTCGTCAGCACCACCACCGTTGGCGCGCCGATCTCCGCGAGGAACTCCAGCATCAGCAGATCATCGGGCGTGGGCGGATGACGCGAGTCGATGAGCTGTACCACGCCGCGCAACGGCGCGCTGATGCGCAGATAGCCCTCGATCAGCGGACGCCATTGCTCGCGCGTCGTCTTCGCGACGCGAGCGAAACCATACCCCGGAAGATCCGCGAGCACGAACTGATGGTTCACGCGAAAGAAGTTGATCTCGCGCGTTTTTCCCGGCGTCTTGCTGACGCGCGCAAGCGCCTTGCGACGCACGAGCGCGTTGAGCAGCGACGACTTCCCGACGTTCGATCGACCGCTGAACGCAACCTCGGGAAGGGTGAGATCGGGCGGGCGCCATCCGGTGGGCGAGGCCATCCCACCGAGGAACTCGATGTCGCGGATGACCAATGGGTCGAGGGCCTTCGCCACTTCGCTCAATGCGTGACCATCGCCGCGATCTCCACCTGCGCCGCCGCGCTCTTGGGACGAAGCGCGTGCGCGAGCACCTGGTCCATCGTCGACACCGGGTGGAAGAGCAGCCCCTCGCGGATGTCCTCCGGGATCTCCTCGATCTCGCGCGCGTTCCCCTCGGGGATGATGATGTGCGTGATCCCCGCGCGCCTCGCCGCGACGAGCTTCTCCTTCAGCCCGCCGATGGGCAGCACGCGACCCCGCAGCGTGATCTCCCCTGTCATCGCGGTGTCCCCGCGCACCGGCGCACCGGTGAGCGCGCTGACGACTGCCGTCGCGATCGCGATCCCCGCACTCGGCCCGTCCTTCGGCGTCGCTCCTGCCGGCAGATGTACGTGGATGTCGCGCGTCTTCGGGAATTCCGGATCGATGCCGAGGATGCTCGCGCGCGAGCGCGCGTACGTCATCGCGGCGTTCGCCGATTCCTTGAGCACGTCGCCGAGCGTGCCGGTGAGCTGCAGCCGTCCGCGTCCGCGCACGACCGCGACCTCGATCTCGAGGAGGTCGCCGCCCACCGAGGTGTAGGCGAGCCCCGTCGCGACGCCGACCTTGTCGTCCAGCGTCTGCTCCTCCGCCTCGAACGGCGGAACGCCGAGCAGCTCCTTGAGATCCGCAACGCCCACGTGCTGCGCTTCGGGGATCACCTGCTTCGCGGCCGCCGCGCGCCGCGCAAGCTTCCGCGCGATGCGCGCGATCCGCCGTTCGAGATCGCGCACGCCGGCCTCGCGCGTATACAGCCGCGTCACCGCGGGAATCACGCCCGCATCGATCGACACCAGCTTCGGGTCGAGCCCGTGCGCCGCGAGTTGGCGCGGCACGAGGAATTGCCGCGCGATCGCGTGCTTCTCGTGGTCGACGTAGCCGGGGAGACGAATGATCTCCATCCGGTCGCGCAGCGGCTCGGGAATGTTCGCCAGCGAGTTCGCCGTCGTGACGAAGAGCACCTGCGAGAGATCGTAATCGACCTCGAGATAGTGATCGTTGAATGCCGTGTTTTGCTCCGGGTCGAGCACCTCGAGCAGCGCGCTCGACGGATCGCCGCGCCAGTCCTGCCCCATCTTGTCGACTTCGTCCAGCAGGATCACCGGATTCACGACGCCGGCGCGTCGCATCGCCTGAATCACACGCCCAGGCAGCGAGCCGATGTAGGTTCGGCGATGACCGCGAATCTCCGCCTCGTCGCGCACGCCGCCGAGCGACATGCGCACGAAGGTGCGGCCGAGCGCGCGCGCGATGGAACGGCCGAGCGAGGTCTTGCCGACGCCGGGGGCGCCGACGAGGCAAAGGATCGGCCCCTCGAGCTTTCCGACGAGCGCGAGCACCGCGATGTAATCGAGGATGCGGTCCTTCACATCGGTGAGTCCGAAGTGATCCTCGTCGAGCACGGCCTGCGCGCGTGCGACGTCGACGACGTCGTCGCTGCGTTCGGTCCACGGCAGCGCGACGATCCAGTCGAGATAGTTGCGCGCGACAGTCGATTCCGGCGAGAGCGGCGCGGTGCGGCGCAGCTTCCGCATTTCGCGATCGGCGCGCTCGCGCACTGCCGGCGGCAGCTCCTTCTTTTCGAGCGCGGTCGCGAGCTCCTCGAAGCCGTCGCCCTCATCCTGCCCGAGCTCCCGGTGGATCGCCTTGAGCTGCTCCTGCAGATAGAACTCGCGCTGGTTCTGGAAGAGCGAGCCACGTACTTCTCCCTCGATCTTGCGCTCCAGGCGCAGGATCTCGATCTCGGAGGTGAGCGTATCCATGAGCTGCGCGAAGAGCGAGCTGATGCTCGCGGACTGCAAATACTCCTGCCGCTGGTCGAGGCGCACGAGCATGTGCGCGGCGATCGCGAACGCCTGCTTCTCCCGCGCCTCGGTTCCCTGCACGAGCGCGACCACTTCCGCCGGCAGCCTTCGATGCAGCGCGACGTATTCCTCGAAGAGCGTGACGACGCGTCGCGCCATCGCCCGATCGTCGGCGTCGCCGGACGGCTCGTCGAAGAGGAAGGGAGTGATGACCGCGCGCAGCACCTTCTCGGTTGGTGCGTAGCGGGTCACCTTCGCGCGCGCGACACCTTCGATGAGCACCTTCGTCGTGCCATTGGCGAGACGGGCGATCTGCAGCACGCGTCCCGCGACGCCCACGCGGAAGAGATCGCCGGCGGTGGGGTCCTGCGTGTCCGCGGTGCGCTGCGCGACCAGGAAAATCCACCGGTCTCCGGCAAGCGCCTCCTCCACGGCCGCCAGCGATGCCGCGCGCCCGACGAGGAGCGGCATCACCATGTACGGGAAGATCACGACGTCGCGAAGCGGGAGCACCGGCAGGCGCTCATCGAGCTCGAAGTTCTCTTCGTCGCGGGTCAGGGTGATCGGCACCCTCGCAATATAGCCCGTAGAAGGCAATGCACGCCCCCTGCACACGGATGGATACATTTTCGCGCGCTCGCATGCATGTTTCCGAATGCGTCATGGACGAGGGTCGGCCGGCCTTCACGACATGGTCGTGTCCTCGTTCCAGAAGGTGTTAAAAGCATGCACCGACTCGTTGCAATGTTCATGGTTCTCGCAGCATCGGGCGCAGCAGCCCAGTCGCATTCGCGGCCCTGTCCGGCCGGTGCCGCGCTCACCGCGAGCGTGCCGCACGCCGCCGATGCGATGCCCGGAATGTCGATGGCGACGTCTGCCTCGGCGGTTCAGGTCGACAGTGTGCGTCACGAGATCCGCATCGTCGCCGGTCCCTTCCGCATCGCGCCCATGGCGCACGAATCGGACGAGATGATGATGATGGACACGCCGGTGCTGCGTATCGCGTGGCCGGTGAGCGGATGGGTGCGCGGCTATAATGTGCAGCTCTGCGACGGCGATGCCGCTGGCGGCAAGGCGCTCGCGCAGGGGATGGTACACCACGTCGGCCTCGCGAACTACAGCCGCCGCGAGCTGCTCTACCCGATGGTCGAGCGCCTCATGGCGGTGGGGAAGGAGACGCCTCGCGTCTCGCTCCCCGGCAACGTCGGCGTACCGCTCGCGAGCGGCGATACGCTCGGGCTCTACTCCGCCTTTCACGATGTGAATGGCCAGATCGTCGAGCGCGCGTACGTCATCGTCACCCTTCCGTGGATCCCCGCGGGGCACGCGAATCCGATCGTCGTCATGCCGTTCTTCGCCGACGTGAACTCTGTGATCGGCGGCACCTCCGCGTGGGATGTTCGCCCGGGCCGTTCCGAGAAGAGCGCCGAGTTCACGATGCCATTGGGTGGCGCGCTCCTCGCGCTGGGCGGGCACGTGCACGACTACGCGCGCTCCGTGCGGCTCGAAGACGCAGAGAATGGGAAGGTGCTCGTGAAGCTCGACACGAAGCTGACGGAAGACGGCCATCTCATCGCGCTTGGCAAGCGCGTCTTCGGCTTCCACGAGGAAGGGCTGGCGCTCGTCGCGCATCACCGGTATCGCGTCGTGGCCGTCTACTACAATCCCACTGGCCACACGCTGAAGCAGGGTGGAATGGCGTCGATGGCGGGGGCGTTCATGCCGGACGATGTCGGCGAGTGGCCGAAGCTGGATCCGACGAGCCTCGATGTGCAGCGCGACATCGCGAGCGTCGGGGCGCACGACATGGTGCAGTAGAGCCGGTTCGCGGCACCGGATGTAAAACGGGGACGCCGATTCGGCGTCCCCGTTTTCTCTTGAATTCAAGATACTTGAATCAGGCTTCCTTCTTCTGTCGCTTGGGCGAGATCTCCAGAAGCGGCGGTGTGCCATTCAGCACGCACGACTCCGTGATTTTGACCTCGGTGATGTCGTCACGGCTCGGGAGGTCGAACATGACATCCGTCATGAGCTCCTCGAGAATCGCGCGGAGGCCGCGAGCGCCCGTGCCGCGCTTGAGCGCGCGCTGGGCGACGCCGCGAAGTGCCGCCTCGTCGAAGGTGATCTTCACCTCTTCGAGCTCGAACAGTTTCGTGTACTGCTTCGTGAGCGCGTTCTTGGGCTCCTTGAGGATGCGCACGAGCGAGTCCGCATCGAGCGCCTCGAGGGCGACGGTGACGGGCAGACGGCCCACCAGCTCCGGGATGAGCCCGTAGCGGAGGAGATCATCCGGCTCGACGTCGGCGAACGGGTTCTTCGCCAGATCCGTCGCCTTGCCGTTCGCCAGCTCTTCCTTGGTGAAGCCGATCTGCCGGCGACCCGTGCGCGCCTCGATGATCTTCTCGAGGCCGTCGAAGGCGCCACCGCAGATGAAGAGAATGTCCTTCGTGTTGATTTGGATGTATTCCTGCTGCGGGTGCTTGCGGCCGCCCTGCGGCGGAACCGAGGCGACGGTGCCCTCGAGGATCTTGAGGAGCGCCTGCTGCACCCCTTCGCCGGAGACATCGCGTGTGATGCTCGGGTTCTCGCTCTTGCGCGCGATCTTGTCGATCTCATCGATGTAGACGATCCCGCGCTCGCACTCGGCGACGTTGAACTCGCCCGCCTGCAGCAGGCGCACGAGGATGTTCTCGACGTCTTCACCGACGTAGCCCGCTTCGGTGAGCGTGGTGGCGTCCGCGATCGTGAAGGGGACGTCGAGGATGCGCGCGAGCGTCTGGGCCAGCAGTGTCTTGCCCACCCCCGTGGGGCCCATGAGCAGGATATTCGACTTGTCGAGCTCGACGTCGTCGTCGCGGCCCGTCGTGCAGTTGATGCGCTTGTAATGATTGTAGACGGCGACTGCAAGCGCCTTCTTCGCGCGCTCCTGTCCGATCACGTACTGGTCCAGCACATCCTTGATTTCTTGCGGAGTGGGGACCTGCGTGATCGCCTCCGCGACCTCTCTCTCCTCATCCTCTGCGAGAATCTCATTGCAGAGGGAGATGCACTCGTTGCAGATGTAGACCGAAGGGCCCGAGATGAACTTCCGCACGGAGTCCTTGGACTTGCCGCAGAAAGAACAACGCAGGTGTTTATCGTGACTCATGGGCATCCGCTGAAGCGAGGGGGAGCGGGTGTTCGAGCGCCGGGGCCAGAGCTTGGCGCGGGGGAGGCGCTATTAGTTAACACGCCTCCCGCGAGCCGGTCAATCCACTTGACAGCCTTGTGAATCATTTCACAAGACGGCCTTCTTCTCCGTGGCTACAAGTGCGCGTTCCTGTGCGATCACCGCGTCGATGATCCCGTATTCCTTCGCTTCCTCCGCACTCATGAAGCGGTCCCGATCGATGTCCCGTTCGATCTGCTCCACGGCGCGGCCTGTGTGCTTCGCCATCAGCTCGTTCATCTTCGCGCGCAGATACAGAATCTCGCGCGCCTGAATCTCGATGTCGGCCGCGGTGCCCTGCGCGCCGCCGGACGGCTGGTGGATCATGATGCGCGCGTGCGGAAGGGCCATGCGCTTGCCCGGGCCGCCCGCCGCGAGCAGAAACGCGCCCATGCTCGCCGCCATCCCCATGCAGATCGTGCGGATCGGCGCGTTCAGGAACTGCATGGTGTCGTAGATCGCCATCCCCGCACTCACGCTGCCGCCCGGGGAGTTGATGTAGATATTGATGTCGCGCTCGGGGTTGTCCGCATCGAGGAAGAGCAGCTGGGCAATGATGATGTTGGCGACATCATCGTTGATCGGCGTGCCGAGGAAAATGATGCGGTCCATGAGGAGCCGCGAGAAGATGTCGTACGTGCGCTCGCCGCGGCTGGACCGCTCGATGACGTACGGGGGATAGATGGACATCTGCGTTTCCCGTTCTTTGAGAAAAGGGTGCGTCGTTCCGGAATGCTCCGAAGCTACGCGTGCTCGATCAGGTTCTTCTCACTCAGCCAGGCGAACACTTTATCCTCGGTGATGCTCCGCTCGAGCTCCTTGAGTCGCCCAGCCTTCTGCAGCGATGCGTAGACCTGTCCGGGCTCTGCGCCGCGCTTCGCCGCCACGTCCGCGACACGCTCATCGATGTCCGCTTCCGTTGCCGCAAGTCCTTCGCGTGCGGCCAGCGTCTCGATCACGAGATCGCGACGAACCTGCCGCACGGCCATGGGACGAAACTCGGAAGCGAACTTCTCTCGCTCCGACTCCGGTATCTGATACGCCTCGCCGTACGACTGCACCAGCTGATTGACCCAGCTCGGCGGCACGTCGAACGGATTCGCCGCGAGGAGCTCATCGATGAGCTTCTGCCGCATCTCCGAATCCGCCTCGTGTTCCGCATGTTTCGACAGATCCTCGCGCACGGTGCTGTGGAGCGCGTCGAGCGAGTCGAAGTCGCCGACCTCGCGTGCGAACGCGTCGTCGAGCGCGGGGAGTGACTTGCGCTTCACGTCTGTAACAGTGACGCGCACCTTCTTCGTTTTGCCACGCTGCGCTTCGTCGGGGAAGTCCTCGGGCCACTTCACGGGGCGCTCCGTCGACTCGCCCGGTGTCGTCTCCATGATGAGCTCCTCGATTCCCGGAATCGCCTGGCCGCCGCCGAGGACGAGCCGATACTCCTTGCCCTCGGGCATGGAGCCGTCGTCTTCCGCCGTCGCGAGCTGCACGACGACCTGATCACCCGGCAGGGCGCGCTCGGCCACCGGCGCCCACGTCGCGCGCTGATCGCGCAGCGTGTCGACCTGTTCCCGAAGCTGCTCGTCGCTCACAGGCTTGGCGGTGCGCGTGACCTTGAATCCCGACGTGTGCGGGAGCTCGATCGACGGACGGATCTCGAGGTGCAGCTGGAAGGTCAGCGGCTGTCCGTGCTCGGCTTTGAGATCGTGGATGTGCGGCTGCGTCGCGAGGTCGAGCTTCTCGCGATCGAGGACTTCCTTGAATGCCGCCTGCACGAGCCCTTCAATGGCTTCCTGACGAATGGCCGCGGCGAACTTCTTCCGCACCATCCCGGCGGGCGCCTTGCCGGGGCGGAAGCCGGGGAGACGCACCTGGCTCGCGTAGCGCTTAGCGGCGCGGTCCTCCGCCTCCTCGACTTCGGGGAGCGGAACGGACACTTCGAGGAGGCGCTCGAGCCCCTCGGTCTTGACTGGAGTGATGTCTATCTGCATCGGAGAAAGATAACTCGTTCCCTCACGCGCTAGTGCCGTGCCTCGGCCCGTTCGTGCGCCAGCGACCACCCCTGGTGGATCGTCTCCATCACCGAGTCCGGGCGGGTGAGCTGGATCATGTGCCCCGCGCGGGGGAGGACGACGAGATGCGAGTGGTGCACCTGGTTGTGCAGCCGGTACGCGTGACGCGCGGGCGACGCGACGCGATCGCCGTCGCCGGCGACGATGACGAGTGGCATCTCGAGATCCGCGTAGCGCGTGACGAGCCCCGCGGCCGAGCGGAGTGCGGCGGTGTTGCGCGACAGACGGCGACGCTCGCTGGGACGGCGGATCGCGGCGGCCTCGCGCAGCGGCACGAGCGCGTCGGCGAAGGGGACCGGCTCGGGAGCGAACCTCGCGCGGAGCGCCGCGTCGTGCGCAGGGCGGCCGACCATCGGGGCGACGAGTGAGCCGATGCGACTGACGACGCGAATGTGCGGGTCGGTCGAACGGATCGTCGCGTCCGCGTAGCAGAGCGGGTTGATGAGGACGAGCCCGGAGAAGTCCGACGGATAGCGAAGGGCGAGGGCGAGTGCCGCGATGGCGCTCCATGAGTGCGCGACGAGCAGCGGGTGCTCGACGCCGAGCTCGCGGAGGGCAAGGCGGATGACGCGCGTCTGCGCGTCGAGGCTCGTGTCGTGGCGGGCGCGGTCGCTGCCGCCGCATCCGGGGCGGTCGATGAGGAGCGCGCGGAAGTCGTACTCGACGCGCGCGAGGAGTGGCGCCATGAAGTCGGAGGCATCGCCGTCGTCGCCCTGAAGCACGACGACGGGGCGTCCTTCACCGTGGTCGATCACGTGCAGCGTGCTGCCTTCGATTTTGACATGATGTCGGTCGACATCGACGACCGCGTGCCGTGCAGCGGGCCGTTTAGAGCGGGCGCGCAGCGCGATGATAGTCGCCGCTCCCGCGAGAACGATCACGAGCCCCAATATCCAAGTCGCCACAGACTCCCTCCCCGGATGAGGTAGAGCGCTACGGTGTAAGGGGATACGGTATGCGTAATGAGATGCTACGTCAACAGGGAGTTTCCGAGATCGATGACTGAGTCATCTAATTCGTGGGTGTGCAGCGAGGGGTGACGATAGGGTAATGGGGTATGGAGGAGGGATACGGGCCGGGGGTATGTTTCTGCTCGTGGTCTTCGAGGCGTGGTGGCGCAGGATCTCTAGATCCACCCGGCTGCGCGGTACCACTCCAGTGTCGACCGGACGCCGTCGCGCAGCATGACTTTCGGCTCGTAGCCGAGCTCCGTGCGCGCGCGCGTGATGTCGAAGGCGCGGCTCTTCGTGAAGAACGCGACGCGCCGACGATAGATCGGCGGCTCGATATTGAGCGGCTCGCAGATCGCCTCGCAGACCGCGCCCGCGGCGTAGAACGGCCACACCGGCAGATGGAAGCCGAGTGGCTTCACCCCTGCCTCTTCGGCGATGAGATTCACGAGTGCGTTGAGCGACATGAACTCATCGCTGCCGATGATGTACGTGCGTCCAATGGCCGAGGGGGATTCGCCCGCCATCCGCACGCCTTCGATGAGATCGTCGATGTGCACCATGCTGAAGAGCGCATCGCCCCTACCGAGAATCGGGAAGCGGCGGTGAGCGACGCCCTTGAACATCTTGAGAAGTCTGCGGTCGCGCGGGCCGTACATCGGCGCCGGGCGGACGACGGTGAGCGGAACGCCGAGCCGCTCCGCGGTGGCCACGGCCTGCTGCTCTCCTTCGAGCTTGGTGCGCTGATAGATGTCACCCGGACTAAAGGGCGACTGCTCGTTCGCGGGCGGATGCTCGATGTCGCCGTGCACGCCGACGGTGCTGATGTGGACGACGCGTGCGACGCCTGCGCCCGATGCCGCAATGATGAGCCGCGACGGACCTTCGACGTTGACGATGCGGAATTCTTCGTCCGGCAGTCCGACCTGACGGAAGATCGAGGCGAAGTGGTAGACGGTGGACACGTCACGCAGCGCGCGTGTGAGCGAGGCCGAGTCCTTCATGTTGCCGACGGCGACCTCGACGCCCGCGAGCTCGAGGGCGCGGGCGTGCGAGCGGTCGCGCACGAGCGCGCGCACGCGATGTCC
>JBDSHG010000140.1:0-10568 GCA_039918615.1 Gemmatimonadaceae bacterium
AAGTCGACACACAGATGGAGAAGCTCCGCGAGATCGAAAACACCGACGTCGGAGCGTTCAACAGGTTGATGAAGGATCTCGATGTTCCCGCGGTGATGGTGAAGGCGCCCAAGGTCGTGATGTAGCAAGATGCGTCGATCGCGACCAGCGGATGTCGAACAGTCATCGTGAGCATTCTCGTGTGAACGTGCGACGCCGCCTTTCAGCGCATGGGGATGAAGAGTGAGAATCTGCTTCCGGCACCGGGCATGCTCTCGACGGCGACGCGGCCGCCGTGCGCGCTCATGATCCCGCTGACGATCGCAAGCCCGAGACCCGCTCCCGCATTCCTGCCGTGCGTATGCCAGTACCGGTCGAAGATGTGCGGCAGATCCACCACGGAAATGCCGCTTCCCGTGTCGGTCACCGCGATGGCGACTTCGCCATCCGCCTCCTGCGCGCCTACGACGATCCGGCCGCCCGACGGCGTAAACTTGAGCGCGTTGCCGATCAGATTGGCGACCGCCTGTGCCATGCGCTCCGAGTCAGCGCGCGCGATGAGCTCCGGACCAGCGGGAGCAACCACGATCTCGACGCCGCGCTCCTCGGCACCTCTGGCGAACAGCTTCACAGCCCGATCGATGATCGGCGCGACAGCCTCGCGCCGAAGCACCACGGCGAGCGCGCCGGCTTCGATCGCGGAGATATCGAGAAGGTCCTGAATCATTCGCGACATCCACGAGGTGGATTCATGGATCGTGCGCGCGAGATCGCGTCGTGCGGCATCATCATCCGGCGGTGAGTCGGCGAGCACCCGGGAGCACATTGCAATGGCGCTCAGCGGATTGCCCAGGTCGTGCGAGACTACGCCGAGCACGTTATCGCGGGCGCGCGTGGCGCGCAGCGCATCCCGATAGAGGCGGGCGTTGTCGATGGCGAGTGCCGCGCGCCCCGCGTAATTCTCGGCGAGAAGCACATCCGTCGGTGCGAAGCGACGCAGGTCGCCCACGGCCATGAGTGTAACGACTCCGAGCGCCTGATTGCGCGCAACGAGAGGCACGGCGAGGATCGAGCGCACTCGAAGCGCTCTCCACACGCCGGCCTCATCCGGTAGCTCGCAATGCGCGTCGAGCCACTCGTCCGTCACCGCAGCAACCACCTGAGTGCGTCGCGACCGCAGCGCGTCGATCTGCACCGCCGGCGCATCAGCGCTCAGCGCGAAGTCCTCGAGCGGCGACTCGTTGCCGCTCACGCCCGAAGCTGCATGCGCTAGTCGCCGAAGCACACCCGATTCGTCGAGCACATCCAGGATACAGATGTCCGCAAGCGCCGGCACGGGCAGGCGCACGACCGACTCGAGCGTCGCCTGGTACTCCAGCGATCCGCTCAGCGCAGCGCTCACCTCCGCCAGGAAGCGCTGCTGCTGATCCATTCGCTTGCGATCCGTAACGTCGCGCACGAGCGCGGTATACATGCGACGTCCGCCAGGCGCATCGAGCTTGAGGATCGACGCTTCCGCCGGAAAGTCTGTGCCATCCTTGCGTAGACCGTACACCTCGCGACGATGTCCCATTAGCCGCGCCGCTTCCGAGGACTGCCCGAAGAGCTCCACGTGGGCGGTGTGCATCTCACGAAATCGCGGCGGCAGCAGCACCCCAAGCGGGCGTCCAATCACCTCCGTCGCCGAATATCCGAAGATCTGCTCCGCGCCGAGATTGAAGTGCACGATGAGCTGCGCCTCGTCCACGGTGACGATGGCATCCGCCGCCATCTGCAGGATCTTCTCGAAAATCCCTTCGGAGATCGGCTCGCTGCCCCCGGTGTCGTGCGTCCGCATGGTCACTAAGGTACCATGCGACGCCCGGCTTGCTACGCCTGCACGATGAGTCGACGTCCGCGGTGGACGCTCTGACCATTCATGCTATCTTGCAATTCGAGGATCGGCAGCGCAGTACGGCGCTCGCATCAATACCGGGCTTTTTCCATTGACGCGGATGAACATGAACCAGAGTAGCGAACCGTCGCGGCAGCCTCGCGACAACAAGCACGATTTCCCCGTGATTCGCGAGCTCGCACCCGACGAGAGTCGAGCGTTGCTCGACCGACATCACGTCGGCCGGATCGCGTTCGCGTCGAACGAGCGCGTGGACATCCAGCCGATCCACTACGTGTTCGAGGAGCGGTGGCTGTACGGTCGAACGAGTCGGGGCAGCAAGTTTGCCACCTTGGCCCGGCACAGCTGGTGTGCGTTCGAAGTCGATGAAGTGCGCGACCTGTTCGATTGGGACAGTGTGGTGGTGAAAGGACATATGGAGCTGCTCGATCCCGAGCTGGGATCGCCGGATGCATACACTCGCGGTCTCACCCTCATGCGATCGATCGTGCCGGCTAGCTTCACCGACGATGATCCCGTACCGCATCGTTCGATTCTGTTCCGCCTCGAGGCAAGCGAGATCACTGGCCGGTCCGCACGCCCCGGCCACTAGCCTGCCCGTTCCCGGTGCGCAACGCCTCGAACAGACCCCTGTCTCGCGCACCTGCTCAGAACGCGACCCAGGCGAAGATAAAGAGCGCATCGTTGTTCGCGGCGTTCCGGCCCGCGCCATCGTAGGACGTCGCTCCGCCATTGAACTTGCCGTACAGCGTGTATTGCACTCCGAGCCTCGTGTTTTGCCACGCGTTGAAGTCGAACTCGCCAATGCCGCCGTACGATTGCGGGCTGCCGTTCCCACTGCCGGAGATCGATGCGGCTGGATATTGCAGCAGATCACTCGTCCCCGTGGTGTTGAAGTAGCCGAGCGTGAAGTTGGTACGCATCGAAGGCATGTATGATGCGTTGGCGCGAAACACCTTGAGCGTATTGTGCAGATTGGCCGCCCCGGGCTGGTCGCCACCCACAAGCGCGGTGAGCGTTTGCGCCTCATGGATGAAGGTGGAGCGAACCACGAGTACGCCCTGGTTCATCCGTCGTTCGACCTGAAGATCGGCGGCCGCGTCGGTGTACTGATCCGTCGGGCCGGACACACCGGTGGGATAGAGCCGGCCGCTCAGGCCGTACGTACCGAGCATGACGTAGTTGCGTCCGAACTCATGCTGCAGCGCAACGCGCCAGTACGGAATCACGTTGTGGGCCACGTTGCTCGCGCTCGCATCGAGAGGAGTGGCAACACCCTGCTGCGCCGATCGATACGCAGTGACCTCGGCGTACACCAGCTGGTGCCAGAGTCCGTAGCCACCCAGCCCGATCACCTGTTGGCCGAGCGCACCATCGACGAGCGCAGAAGCCGTCGGCGTGGGCGCCGCGCTGCTGGCCATGAACGGGAAGCCCCACGCCGGCACCGTATTCCACACGTCCTGCATGGACGGGTTGTTGTTGAGCGTCACGCCGTAGAGAAGCTCCTGCGAAAAGAGATGTGTGCGATCCGCAAAGCGGAACTCAGCGTTATCGATGCCGACCGATCCGTCGGGGGCCGCGTACGTAATCTGGACGAATGCCCCGAGCTTCGGTGTGATCTCGCCCGCGAGAAAAAGACTGAGTTGATCCGGAAATACGACGGAATTGTTTTGCGTCTCCGGGAGCGTCTTCGAGAGATGCGTGAAGGAGGTGACCGCCATTGCCGACACGGGCGGGAATGGCGCGAGCTGCAGCGAGGAGTGGGTCGAGTCGCCCGCGTCAATGGTCTTCAGTCCGGTGAGCGTGTAGCCGTTGAGCTTGAACAGGCGCCCGAACGGAGTGAGCTGCGGGAACCCGTAGTGACATGCGCTGCATGCGAGCTTGGTCTGACGGGAAAATCCCGGAATGCGCCGCTCGCGCATCGCGCGAATATCCGCGCTGGCCGGCAGGACGACATGGCGCGCGTCGAGATAGGGCAGCAGCGCATCGCGAACGGGCGCCGGAGCGCCGGGCGTCTCCGCCCTTGCGCGAGCGGACGGCACGCTCGACGCAATTGCGATCGTGATCGCCAGCGCGATGCGCGCGGACGTGCGAGCACGGCGAAATCCCGTGCGCTGGCATCTGACATGTGACATATGTTGTGCCCTCTCAGGTGTGCGGTGGGGCTCTTACTTCGCGGATGTACCGACCGACAGAGTGCCGCGCATGCCGACGCTCTCGTGGGGATCGCACACGAACTGATAGACGCCATCGACGAATCGCGTATCGATGACGAGGTCGTACGTCTTGCCCACGCCGATCAGATATGGCCCGCTCGCGGCCGCGCCGAGCTTGGCGCCCTTGGGCGTTTTCACGAAGTGGATGTTGTGGGGAGCGGTGCTCGACTGCAGGAAGCGCACGGTATCGCCGTGTTGCGCGGAAATGGCCGCGGGCTCGAACGCGAACTGGCCGTTCGGCTTGTCGACCATCTTCACGACGACGAGATGCGGGGCTGACTGGGCGCTTGAGCGCGCTGCCGGCACGAGAAGCAGGAGTGCGATGGCTACGATACCGAGGCGCTTGGCGCCCTCACGAATACTTTGCATGGATCTCTCCGATAAAGACATTGCGCGACGCCGGGACAGTCCTGGCGCGCGGTTCAGTGTGACATCGTGGCAAACTGCTTCGGCACACCCACCTGGATCATCCCGACTGCACCCTTCTCGGCGTCGGCGAAAGCGTGCGTCACGAACGGATAGATTCCCTCCCCGCTGGCGTCGCCGCGGAACACGGTTTCGAACACGGCGCCGCCACCAGCCGGAATCGGTACGTCTGCACGTCCTCGAGCGCGTGAGCGGGATTGAGGTCAGGATACACGCGATCGAAAATGGCGCCAACGACGTGGAACTCGCTGTCGAAGTTGGGACCGGCATTCACCACGTAGAACCGCACGCGGTCGCCCACCACACGATCACGAATTCCTTGTCCGCGATTGTGCCCAGCCGTTTTTCGGCTCCACGTTGATCGCCATGTACATGCCCGCATGAGGTGCATCGTCACCGGCGGCGTGCCACAGTGCACCAAACATGCCCCTGCGTCGCGCGCGACGAACTCGAAGCTGATCGAGTCCTTCGGCAGGATCACCCGGCAGGCGACGTTGGCCGCAATGCGTGCCGCATGAAAATCGATCGAGTGTGGCATGCCGGCGTCGTTCACGACCGTGATGCGCACGAGGTCGCCCTGCCGCACGTGAATGACCGGTCCCTGCACCGTGCCGCCAAACGTCCAGCCCTGATACTTCACGCCATTCGCGATCTCGACTTTCGCGTCCCTGATCGGAATGCGAAATTCCTTGATGCTCGCGGCGACCCCACCGGTGGCCGTGACTGCGGCAGTAGTGATCAAGGTTGCCAGCATCTGTGTACCCGTCATTTTGCTCCCCGATATTGTTCTGCATCGGAAAGTAGAAATCGAAGGCGGTGGGGTCTGTCGGGTGATCGCTGAACTTTTCTGAGGGTTGCACCGGCGTGGCGTGAGGGAATCCCCGACGCTGGTCGTAGCTCCTCCCCGACTCCGCGCGGCTCTGCGGCCGCATACCTTCACCCCATGAGCGCCGGCACGCCAGGAAGAGCTCCGAGCGGATCCGCGCCAGGGCGACGGTGGCGTGCCTGTCTCCCGCGCTGGGTCGAGCGGCTGCTCCGCATTCCGCTCGCCATGAGGCTCGCTGGCGCAAATGCGTTCCTTCTCCGCTGCCACCACGACCGCGCTTATCCTTCGCAGCCGCTAGATGAGCTCCGCGCCGATGCTCTCGGTGGTCGCAGCGGCGGTCATTCTCGCACTTCTCGTAACTGTCTCGCTGGTGCGCCTCGCGGTTCGGCCCATGACGTTGCTCGAAAAGACCGTTGATACCATCTGGCACGGCGATCTCACCGTGCGCGTTCCCGCCTCCCTGCTCGCGGACCGCCACGTCGCGCGCGTCGGCCGCATGTTCAATATTTTGCTCGACAGCCTGCTCGCGGATCGTGCCCGCACGCGGCGCCTTGCGGCGGAGCTGATCAATGCCGGAGATCGCGAACGCGCCGCGATGTCCCGCGAGCTGCACGATTCCACGGCGCAATCGCTCGCGGCGCTCGTGATGCAGCTGAGCGTCGTCGCCGCGGCATCGGCGTCTGTGCTCTATCGCGTCGCGCAAAAGGCCATTCGCAATGCCTGTCGCCACGCCGCCGCGAAGCACATCGAGATCCACATTTCGGCGGATGCCGACACTGCCCGACTCGAGATCACGGATGATGGAATCGGTTTCGATCCGGGCGCTGCCGCGTATCATCGCACCGGCATCGGCCTGTTTACCATGCGCGAACGGGTAGCGCTCATCGAGGGCGAACTGCACGTTATGAGCAGGGTCGGCGGCGGCACCACGGTGCTCGCGACCGTGCCGCTGCGCAACACCGATGCTCGCCTGCCAACGGAAAACTCCGCATGAGTGAAGTGACGATTCGCGTAATTCTCGTCGATGATCACGCCGTCGTGCGCGCCGGACTCAAAGCCGTCCTCGGCGCATCGCACGATATCGAGATCGTTGGCGAGGCCTCGAACGGCGCGGATGCCGTTGCACTCGCCGAGCGCGTCGATCCCGACGTGGTGATCATGGACCTCTCGATGGACCGCATGGATGGTGCAGCGGCGACGCGAGAGATGGTCGCAAAGCACCTTCGCGCACGCGTGCTCATCCTCACGATGCACGCCGAGGAGGACTACCTGATTCCAGTGCTCGAGGCGGGAGCGTCCGGCTACCTCATGAAGAACGCCGCCGATCTCGAACTCGTCGACGCCGTTCGCACCGTTGCGCGCGGCGACATGTTCATTCGGCCGAGCGCCGCCAGGATTCTGGCGCAGGGGATCGGCAAGAAGGATCCGCTCGCCGCCGAGCGGGCGCGCTTCGAGCGTCTCACCGAGCGTGAGCAGAGCGTGCTCACGCTTACGGCGCAGGGCTATTCCGCACCGGAAATTGGCGAGCGGCTGTTCATCAGCCCTAAAACCGTCGACACATACAAGCAGCGCATTGGCGACAAGCTCGGACTTACACATCGCGCCGAGTACATCTCGTTCGCGCTCAAGCTGGGGCTCCTCACGGAGTGACCTACGGCTTCATCACGCGGGGAGCAGCCGTGCATCAGGCAGAGCTGCGGCATGCTCCGCTCCCGCGTTCCGTGATGGCACGCTCGCACGAAGCGCGTTGAGTATGACGGCGACATCGATGACCTCCTGCAGCAGCGCTCCAGTTACCGGCGGGATGTATCCGAACGCCGCCACCATCATGGCGACTCCGCTGAGCGTCAAGCCCACCCACACGCTCTCACGAGCAATCGACATCGTTCGGCGACTGATGCGGATCGCATCGCCCACGCGGGAGAGATCGTCGACGAGCAGCACGATGTCTGCAGCCTCGGTGGTGACCCCACCGCCGTGACCGCCCAGCGCGATACCCACCGTCGCCGCTGCGAGCGCGGGGGCGTCGTTGGTGCCGTCACCCACCATGAGGACTGCGTCGCCGGCGGCGACGAGCTCGCCAACTACCGCCACCTTGTCCCCAGGGAGTAGGTCGCCACGGGCATCGGTGATACCCACGAGTGCCGCGGTCGTACGTACGTTCCCTTCGTGATCTCCGGACAGGAGGATGCGCCGCCGCAGGCCGAGCGAAGCGAGATCCTCGAGAATCGCTCGCACCCCCGGCCGGAGCGCGTCGGCGTACTGCACGCTTCCGGCGTACCGGCCGTCAACCGCGACGTACGCGACCAATCCCTCGATCGGCCGCAGCGGCGCATCCCCGGTGCCCGCGGCGGACACGAGCGCCGACACGAACGCGTGCGATCCAACGGCGACCATTTGTGAGCCGACACGGCCGATCACTCCGCGACCCGGGGACTCGGTCGCATCACGAACCGACTCGAGTGGTAGCTTCTCTTCGAGCGCCGCGTCTACGAGCGTACGCGCCAGCTGATGGCTGGAGCTCTGATCCACGGATGCGGCGAGCTGCAGGAGCTGGCGACGGTCGAACGGCGGCGACGGCGTCACCGCGCTCACCGTCGGCTTCCCGATCGTGAGCGTGCCCGTTTTGTCAAAGACGCCGACCGTCACGCGCGAGAGCCGTTCCAGCGCGCCTCCATTGCGCACGATGATCTGACGACGCGCGGCACGGTTAATTCCGCCGATGAACGCGATCGGCGCGGCCAGAATCAGCGGACATGGCGTGGCGACGACGAGCACCGCCAGCGCGCGATTCCAGTCGCGGGACAGCGCAGCTGCGGCAGCCGCGATCACAATGGCGATGGGCGTGAACCAGACGGCGTAGCGATCGGCAAGTCGCTGGAATGGCGCCTTTGACTCCAGCGCCGAGCGCACGAGATCCACGATCCGCGCGTATTGACTCGCCGCCGCGCCGGCCGTCGCGCGCATGACGAAGGCGCGAGCGCCGCTGATGCTGCCGCTCATCACCGTCGATCCCGGACCGATCGTCAATGGAAGCGGCTCGCCGGTGAGACGAGAGGCATCGAGGCTACCCGTGCCCTCCGTGACGACGCCGTCGCACGGCACGAGCTCGCCGGGCCGCACGACGATGAGGTCGCCCGGCTGCACCTCGCTCGCCGCGACGTCGACCACGCGGTCACCGCGCTGCAGGTGCGCATGCATCGGCCGGTCTGCCTCCAGCGTGCGCAGCGCGTCGGATGCACGCCCTTCCGCGAATCGCTCGAGCGCTTCGCCTCCAGTCTGCATCACGACGACGATCAGCCCCGCGAGCGGCTGATTCATCGCCACCGCCCCCACGATCGCGAGTGCGGCGATGAGATCGGACGCCCACTGTCCGTGCCATGCGCGGCGCGCGGTCTGGACGACAACGACGCCGCCCGTCGCGACGAGCATCACCATCCAAATGCGATTCCCGAGCTCGGCAGTGGCGAGCCAGCCGCCGCCGCCCGCCGCAATTCCCGCCAGCGCGAGCCACGTCAGCACACTCAGACTTGCCAGCAGACTGCGCACGGGAACCCGCGGTGGCGGCATCTAGCCGTTGCCGTGGGCAGGAACGATGAGCATCGACCAGCGCGCCGAATGCGCAAGCTTCATCGGCATTCGGCTCCTGGTCATCGCGTCGAGTAGCGAGTGTGTCTCGCTCCCAACAGCGAGGAGATCCGCATCCATTGCCTGCGCGCACCCTTCGATCGACGACTGCACGTCGCCATGCAGGATCACCGATGACATCGTCATGCCGGGCGCCGCGCCGAGATCGTCGAGGATACGATCGAGCTTCTCACGCACCGAGTCGGACTGGTGCGGCGTTACATGCACCACGCACAACGAACCGCCATCCGCGAGCAACCGGCGAGCGACGCGCACCGCGCGAATGCTCGCCCCGCCAAAGTCCACCGCCACGACGATGCGACGCGGAAGGCGCTGGAGCTCGGGTCGAACAGCGAGCACCGGCACGCGCGTCCTCCGTAGAACTTCCGAGAGTAATTCTCGTGTGAGTGAGCGCCGCAGCACGCCGTGGCGGCGCAGGCCCATGACGATCATCCCCGCACGGTGCGCTTTCGCCAGTCCGACGATGGCGTCGATCGGTGTCTCGTTCGTGACAGCGAGCGGCCACTCCACCTCGGTCGCGACGGACGCCAGCTGCTCGGCAACCATCGCTCGGCACGCGTTCACATGGTCGGCGTCGAGGGACTCTTCCGCCACGCGACCTGCGATCGGCGACGCGGACGCCTCTGCCGCTCGAACATTCCCGAGCGCGCGAACGACCGTCGGCACGGCGCCGCGCGTGCGCGCGAGCGCTTCCGTCATCTGGATCGCCGCGACGGATGACTCGTCGTTGGCGAGCGCCAGTAAAAGTGGAAAGTCCGCACCGAGCTCGTGTGACGGATCGAATATCGCAAGCGAGTCAGTGCAGGTGGGCAGGCCCTGCCCATTCGAGATCACGTCGGCAACGTCCAGCATTGGTCACCTTCCAGTGTGATTCCATCGGTTCGGCGCGGGGAGTCGCGCGCGTTAATCCTTTGTAGAGGCGCGGGGCGGACGAGCGATACCAGGGGGCAGCCCCGCGGGCGCAGTCGGCAGACCGAGTACGGGCGCCTCGTGGATGATCTTTCCACCAAGGTACGCCGTCCAGGCGACCGTCCCGAAACAGCCGAGTGCGCCGATCAGGATGCCGGCCCGCACCCACCCGGGAATCGTCTCCTCGCGGCGCTTCAGCGCGCGCCACCAAGCGTAGGCACTGAACGCGCCAACGATGAGGATCACGACCATGGCGATTCCTGCCGCGTCGTCATGGGCATCGATCACGCCCTGTTTGATATACCACGGATCGCGCAGCGCGTGATCCGCCTGGTCGCCGGTAAAGTGCACCGGATACACTATCAGCCCAGCCACCGTCAGCGTCCCCATCGCATAGAGCCACAGACCGCGACGCCCGAGAATCAGCGCGCCGATCGCCGCGATGAGTCCCATGGCCGAGAGCACCACGGGAAAATGATTGATGAGAAGATGGACGTACGGCCAGGTGAGCGTTGGCATCAAAAGCTCCAGTACGGGGTAACGGCGCTACTACTCCACCTCGACGTGGCCCTTCATGCCAAGGGCAACGTGCGGGTCGCATTGGAAGTAATAGTGACCCTTTGCGAAGTTCACGGGGATGTCGAGCGTCTGATCGGGAAGTTGGAGCATG
>JBDSHG010000141.1:0-5753 GCA_039918615.1 Gemmatimonadaceae bacterium
CGCGAGCGCCGCGTAGATGACGCACGCACCCCACAGGAATCCCGAGCCGGTCGACGCGCGTACGGCGTGCAGCAGCGCGAACATGCCCACGAGCGAATGTCCGAAACCGCCGGCGACGACGGCTTTGCCATAGATCCCGCCAAGGAGCATCGTGCGCGCGAACCAGGCGGTGAGAGCAAGACCGAAGAGCGCCGCGCCGTACAGCTGTGCGAGTAGCGACGCCGCGCCGAAGGGCTCGGCCGCGAAGCGCGCGAGCACGACCTCCGGCGCGAAGATGAGCGCGAGCGCGACGACGACGAGCACGAGGCCGGTCGCCTCCATGAAACGCTGGATGGGCATGCGGTTCACTCCGTGTATGATGACGCAGGAAGGTAGCGGCGCTGCCCGCCCGCGCGCGTCGAGCGTATACTGAGCGGCGACGCAGGCGCCGCCCTTTTTGCGAGTACGAGCAACCAATGAAGCAGACACGTAAAGCGCCGAAAGTCGATTCCACGCGCGAGCGAATCTACGCTGCGGCTCGACGCGTGCCGCGCGGCAGGGTGGCGACGTACGGACAGATCGCCGAGCTCGCGGGGCTTGCCGGACATGCGCGCCAGGTCGGCTACGCGATGGCCGCAATAGGGAAGAGCAGCACCGTGCCGTGGCATCGCATCATCAATGCGCAGGGGCGAGTGAGCATGCGAAGCTCGGGAGAGGGAAGCACGATCCTCCAGCAGCAGCTACTCGAGCGAGAGGGCATCGTGTTCGACGATGGCGGGCGTGTGTCGCTCCCCCGCTTTCGCTGGAAGCCGCGCGGCGGTTAGCTGCAGCCCTCCACCCATTCGACCTCGGGCTCGCGCCCGACGCGATAGCGTGTGACTTTGGTCGAGCTGTCGGTCTCGAAGACGATGCGCCGCGACGAATCCGCAGGGGGTGTGGGGCGTACGACGAGGTACTTTCCGCGCGGATCGTATTTGGCGGGCATCGCCGAGAGGCGACCGCGATAGAGCGTCTCGATCTTCGCCTGCTTGTCGCCGATCTTCGCCCCGCGATCAGTCTGCAGCTTCTTATCGCCGATGTCGATGCGTGCGAGCGTCGCCGCGACCCACATCGTGCGCATCCCCGGCGGGATGCCGGGGATGGCGAGATAGGCACAGCCGCTGTCCGCGCGCGTGTGCTTCGGAACTGCCGCGTGGAGATCGAGCGCGAGCTGATCGCGCGTCATCCCGATGCGCAGCACGCCGGCGCCGGAGTCGGTGACGGCCCACGGAGACTTGTTGGTGGCGGCCGGTGTGGCGAGCGCGGGCACGGGAGCCGGGGCGGGAGTCGGTAGTATGGCCGACGTCGTCGTATCGACTGTCTTCACGGCCGGCGGTGCGGCCGCCGAGTCGGCGTGCGTCTTGTCCGGTGCTCGACATGCGCAGGCGATGGTCACGGCGATGGCGACACACAGCGCGCGCGTCACGCGCCTGCTCCCTTCAATCCCAGCCATACGACCTCGTGGTAGCGCGCGTCGACCCACGCGGGTGAATGCGTCGCTTCCCGATCGAGCGACCAGCGCACGAGCTCGACGAGCGCGCCCGCGTACATCCGCGAGGCGACGGGAATCGGAACGGACAGCGCGCTCACATCGGGCACGAGTGCCGCGATGCGACGCGCAATCATCTTCGCGAGATGTCCCGCGACGAGATCGAACAGGACATCGCGACGGCCGGCGCGCGCGACCGCGTGCTGGAAATCGCGCACGTCGCGCATGTGTTGCAGTAGCTCGGCCACCGGCGCCACGCGCTGCCCGGCCACTCCCGGCCTCTCGAAGTAGCTCTCCAGCATCGAGAAGAAGCGCTCGGCGTCACTGAGCAGGAGGTCGTCCGTATTCCGGAAGTGCGCGTAGAAGGTCGTGCGACCGACGTTCGCGCGCTCGATCACGCGCTGCACGGTGATCGCGTCGAACTCCTCGGCCATCATGAGCTCGACGAGCGCGACACCCAGCGCGCGCTTGGTGCGGAGGACGCGACGGTCCTCGCGCGCCGCCGGCGCGCTCGCGGCGCTCTTCGATTTCGGAACACAGGCGGCGGATTTGTTCGGCATCGAAGCCAGGGGCTGGAATGCGGCGGTGGAGAGTCGGGAACGTCTTAGACTCCGAAGTTCACTTCACTTCGGAGCACAGACAATGAGGCGTGACTCAATGTACGGCGGCGCGCTGATCGCCGGTACACTCGGCGGCTTCGTGACGATGGCCATGCACCCTACCGGCAGTCAACTGCTCGCCGATGTGCAGCACATGGCGCCGGTCGTGCTCGCGGTGCACGCGCTCGCGCTCGTATCGCTTCCATTCTCCTTCTTCGGCGCGTTCGGGCTCACCCGACTGCTCGCGGTGGATGGAGAGCTTCCGGTCGCGGCGATGGTGGCGTACGCAATGGCGTCGGTGGCGGTGATGATCGCCGCGGTCGCGAGCGGGTTGCTCGCGCCGGGGCTGTTCGCCAGGATCGTGACGAGCACGGGGAGCGAGCAGCAGCTCGCGATGGCGATCGTCAACTACAACGGGAGCATCAATCAGGCGTTCGCGAAGGTGTACGTCTTCGCGTCGTCGGCGGCGATCCTGCTCTGGTCCGTCGCGATCATCTCACACGGAAGGCTCTCGCGCGGCGCGGGGTGGCTGGGGATCATCGTCGCGATGCTTGCGCTGCTCGCGATTGCGATCGGTCACCTTCGCCTCGATGTGCACGGCTTCGGCGCCGTGGTGCTCACGCAGGGGATCTGGATGATCACGGTGGGAGTGCTGCTGATTCGCGATCAGGAGCTTCTGAGCACCTCATAGCGAGGCTCAGCGAAGTGTCTAGAACACGAAGGGCACGAGCCGTTTCGTGCGCTGCGCGTAGGCGGCGTATTCCGGCATCGATGCGCGCAGGAGGCTTTCTTCCGAGACGATGCGCACCGCGGTCATCGCAGTTGCGAGTATGGCGAGCGCGATCGCGATGACCGTCGGCATCACTCCCTGTGAGAGAACTCCGGCCCAGACGAGAAGCAGCACCGCCGCGTAGATCGGGTGGCGCCAAAATCGGTACGGCCCCGAGCTCACCAGACCACCAGCGGTGGGATTGGCGGTCGCGTGGAAGCTGCGCATGCCGAAGGTGACGCGCGCCCAGAGCATGAGCGCGATCGCGACTCCCTGCAGTGTGAGCCCGACCGTGGTTTGCGCGATCAGCGAATGCATCCGGTACAATGCGAGCACCGCTCCCACGAGGATCACGACCGCCACCAGCGAGCGCTTCGTCGGATTCATGATTTACCAGTCCGTCGGCACGTAGTCCTTCAGGAACTTCCCCCACAGGTGCTCGCCCGTGTTGATCCCAGAGATGATCGGATCGACGATGCGTGCAGCGCCGTCGACGATGTCGAGCGGCGGATGGAAGCGATGCTCCGCGACCTTGCGCGCCGCGATCTCGACAGGATCCTCATCCGTCACCCAGCCGGTGTCCACGCTGTTCATGTGAACGCCGTCGGTCCAATAGTCCTTCGCGGCCGTGCGCGTCATCATATTGAGCGCGGCCTTCGCCATGTTCGTGTGCGGATGGCGCGTCGTCTTGAACGGACGATAGAACTGCCCCTCGACCGCCGACACGTTCACAATGTGCTTATCGCGATTCGGCGTGCGCAGCATCAGCGGCTTGAGGCGCGCATTGATGATGAATGGTGCGATTGCATTGACCAGCTGCACCTCGAGCAGCTCCACCGACGACACTTCGGCCATCAGCAGCCGCCACGAATTTCGCCCGCGCAGGTCGACCTGCTGCAGATCCTGATCGAGGCGGCCCTCGGGGAAGAGATCCTTCTGCGCTTGCCGCTCTTCGGGGAGGAGCGCGATCTGCGACAGCTGCGCCGCGTGCGTAAGCCCCGCCACTTCGGAGATCCGACGGTCGAGCGTCGCGGGCGCGAGTGTCGTCTCCTCCGCTTCGGGGAGCATGTGATAGCCGCGCAGCCCCTCGTACGCGCCGAGCAGCTTGCGCGCGTGCCCGGGCATGTCGCGGAGCGAGGCGCCCTCGCCGGCCATCATGTGCTCGTAAAAATCGGGCGGGCGACGGACCGTCTGACATGCGTTGTTGACGATGAAGTCGAGGCGGTCGCGTGTCGTCAGCAGCTCGCGGCAAAAGGCCTCGACGCTCGGCGTATGGCGCAGATCGAGTCCGAAGATCTCGAGGCGGTCGCCCCAGTCCTCGAAGTCCGGCTCCTTCGCGTAGCGGGCGGCGGAATCGCGAGGGAAGCGCGTCGTGACGATCAGCTGCGCGCCGGCGCGGAGGAGCTTGAGGCCGGCCTGGTAGCCGATCTTGACGCGGCCGCCGGTGAGCAGTGCAACGCGGCCGCGGAGATCAGCGAGCTCTGTTCTTTTTGCGAAGTTGATCTGCGCGCACTTCGGGCAGAGCTGATCGTAGAAGTGATGGATCGATGTGAAGTGCTGCTTGCACACGTAGCAGTGAATCGATTCGCTCAGCTCACCCGCTGCCGGCGCTGCCGCGTCGTCGTTTGCATCGATCCCTGAAGGCGGGAAGACGTTCGGAGTGGTGAACACCGTCTCGCGGCGGAGCTTGCGGATTCCCGTATCTGCGTAGACGCGATCCTCGTGACGCACGACGGACGCCTTCTGCTGCTTGATCGCTTCCTTGCGGAGCCGGCGCCGAGCGCTGATGTCGGGGCTGAAGACGACCCCGATGGCGGCGAGGAGGCGCTTACGGTCTTCATCGGGGACGCGCGCGAGCACGCCGCGATCGCTGCCGATCTCTTCGAGCAGCACAGACGCCGCGCGAAGTCGCGCGAGAAGCGTCTCGTTTGTGTCTTCGGGCTTGAGCATTCCTGTCGTCTTCATGGGATGAAGGCTAATGCGACGGCCGCCGACTTTCAGGCGCGGGGCCGTGGTGCGCGCGAGAGGGCCAGTGTCGGGATGCTCCTGCCCTCGGCGCAGCACGCGATCAACTCCGCGAGCCGCTTGGCGCGCGTTTCGGGTCGCTTGGCGGAGACGATGCGCCAGATCGCCGTGCGTCTGTACCAGGGCGGACAGGACTCGAAGAAGCTCCACGCGGCGCGATGCCGCTTGAACTCGCGCTCGGACTCCGGATCGAGGATAGCGCTATCGCGGTTCTCGTAAGCGTAGATCGCGCTCTTCTTCGCGCTGCGCCGCTCGAATGCGCGGATCCCCGCGGGGGAGACCAGTCCGGCGTCGATGAGCTCCTGCATCTTCTTCGCATTCATCGCGCTCCAGATGCTCGACTGCTGTCGCGGGGTGAAACGAATGGAGTAGCTGTCGTGGTCGATGCGCCGCCGCACGCCGTCGATCCAACCGACGCACAGCGCCTCGGCCACCGACTCCGGCCACGTCATGCTGTCGCGGCCCGATTCGCGATTGTGGAAGCCGACGAGCAGCTCCGTCTTCGACTCGTGATTCGTAGCAAGCCAGCTGCGGAATGCGGGGGCGCTCCGAAAGAAGCGCGGCGCCGAGGATCCTGCTTTCGACGGTGGCTTCGCGGCCATCTCTACTGTCGCTTGAAGAATTGGATGGCCTTCTCATGCTTCCCAGCGGCCGCTCTGGACTTGAAGGTGCCCAGGTTACGACGCTTTCCGGTTTTTGGATTCTTCTTGCGCGAGTAGAGGCGATACTCGCCGGTCTTGAGTTTGCGGATCATAACGCTCTTGTCGCTCGGGGTTGCGAAAGTTTTTTGCGCACACGCTAGTCGCGCGGCTCCGTGTCGGGAGCGAGATGCGCGATCTCGAGTGGAAGCTCG
>JBDSHG010000142.1:0-22988 GCA_039918615.1 Gemmatimonadaceae bacterium
CCCACCGCGGCGTATTGCATCCCTCGCCGCGCGCTGTCGGGCTTCGTCAGGCTCCTGAGCCCGAGGATGAAGAGGATCGATGCGACGAGATAGGTGAGCTGCGTGAAGGTCTCGCGCATTACTTCCCTGCCCCCGGCTGCGCGCCGTCGGCTCGAGCCGCCGGCTTCGGCGCGGCGGGCGCGGTCGGCTCGTGCTTGAACATCTTCAACATGCGATCGGTGATGACGAATCCGCCGACCATGTTGATCGTCGCCGCGGTCACCGCGACGCAGCCAAGAATCGTGCTCACCCTGTCGCGATTCGCGCCGGCGACGACGAGCGATCCCACCAGCGAGATCGCCGAGATCGCATTCGTCGCCGACATGAGCGGCGTGTGCAGCAGCGGTGGCACGCGCGTGATGATCTGATAGCCGACGAACGCGGCGAGCATGAAGACATACAGCTGCATGAAGCTCGTGAGGTTCATACCACCGCTCCGTCGTGGGTGACGACCATCGCCTTCGTGATCTCGTCGGTGAGGTCGATCGTGAGCGCGTTCTCCTTGATCAGATGCTGGAGGAGCGTGAGGATGTTGCGGCTCAGCATCTGCGAGGCGTGAAAGGGAACGGTGGCCGGCAGATTCACCGCGCCGATGATCGTGACGCCGTTCACGCGGACGGTTTCGTTGGGCTTCGTGAGCTCGCAGTTCCCGCCCGCCTCGGCGGCAAGATCGACGATGACCGACCCCGGCTGCATCGACTCCACCATCGCTTTCGTGATGAGCACCGGCGCCGCGCGTCCCGGAATCAGCGCCGTCGTGATGACGAGATCCTGATTCACGATGTGCCGCGCGATCGCGGCGAGCGTGCGTTCGCGCTCGTCGTCTCCCTGTGCGCGCGCGTACCCGCCCTTCGTCTCCGCGTCCGCGGCCACGAGATCCGAGCCGACGAACGTCGCGCCGAGGCTCATCACCTGCTCCGCGGCGGCGGCGCGTACGTCGAAGGCGGAGACGATCGCACCAAGTCGTCGCGCCGTGGCGATCGCCTGAAGACCGGCGACGCCGGCGCCGAGCACGAAGACGCGCGCGGGGGGGATCGAGCCGGCCGCAGTCGTGAGCGACGGGAGGAACTTCGGGAGCGCGGCGGCGCCGATGAGTACCGCCTTGTAGCCGGAGACAGTGCTCTGCGACGAGAGCATGTCCATCGACTGCGCGCGCGTGATGCGAGGAACCTTCTCGAGAGCGAATGCCGTGATCTTGCGCGCAGCGAGCGCCTGAATCAGATCGGCGCTCGTCGCGGCGGGGAGGGAGGAGATGAGCACGCTCCCCTCGGGGAGCAACTTCGCCTCGTCGAGCGTCGGGGGTTGCACGCGCAGCACGATCGCCGACGTGGCGTAGAGGGCAGCGGCATCGGCCACGAGCGTGGCGCCCGCCTTCTCGAAGAGCGCATCGGGAAAGCCTGCGGCGGTGCCCGCACCACGCTCCACGAAGAGCGCCGCCCCCGCCTTCACGAGCTTGGCGATGCTGTCGGGGCCGAGCGCGACGCGCTGCTCGCCTGCGGTGCGCTCCTTCGCGACACCGATGTTCATTGCGCGACCACCCGCTTCAGTGCGTCGTTCATAGCCTCATCCGCTTGAGCCGCGACTACGCTACCGCGTGCCGCGACCGCTGACAAGCACTGGCGGCGAGCTCCGAGGGCACGATGCGTGCGAATCCCGACCGTGAACGCGCCGCGGCCGCCAGGTTGCCGGCGCCAACTTCGAGGAGCACCATGGCACTCAGAACCGGGGAGCTGTACCGCTGTCCGAATGTGGACGGCTGCGGCTGCGAAATTCAGGTCACTCGTGGCGCGAAGCAGGGCGGCGGCGGCGACAAGAATCCGAGCTGCTGCTGCGGCATGGCGATGAAGAAGGTCGAATGATCCACTGAGGGAGCTGGGTGCGCGCCGGACATTGAGTCGCCATCATTGGTGAGCCCTTCTTCGCGTGATATGACACCAGCCGGTGCGCACGATGATCCTCCCGATGCCGACTCTGCAGCTGCGCGCGCCGACGCGCGCACGGTGGGGCGCATCGCGTCGCTGAACGTCTCGCCGGGTGGTGTGCCCAAGCGCCCGATAGCGAGTGCGCATCTGGGCACGCTGGGGCTCGCAGGCGACAAGCAGGCCAAGACACGCTTTCACGGCGGACCGCTGCGCGCGCTCTGTCTGTATTCGCTCGAGCGGATCCACGACCTGCAGCGCGAAGGACATCCGATCGTTCCCGGATCGACGGGCGAGAACATCACGCTCGAGGGGATCGATTGGCCGCTGCTCGTTCCCGGCGCGCGCCTCGCGCTGGGGCCGGCGCAAATCGAGATCACGAGCTTCACCGAGCCGTGCGGCGTCATTCGCCGCTCGTTCAGCGACTATTCACCGTGGCGAATCGCGCAGAGCGAGCACCCCGGCTGGAGCAGAGTGTATGCGCGCGTGATCACCGAGGCTCTCCTGCACGTCGGCGACGTCGTGCGCATGCTCCCCGCGCCTTCCGCAACCGGATGATCGACGCCTCGCCGACCGTCGCCGAGGCGCCGTACCTTTCCGTCTCGCGACGGAAGCTGATCGTGATGTCGGCGACGACGCTGTCGATGTATCAGATCTACTGGTTCTACCGGAACTGGCAGCGGATGAATGCGCGCAAAGGGAGCGGCGGGTCGCCGTTCTGGCGCGCCATGGCCGCTCCGCTCACGGCGCACGGGCTGTTCGCCGACGTGCGCACCGACGCACAGTCACGCTTCGTGACGGTGGGATGGTCATCGGCGGGGCTCGCGGTGATCTACTTCGGGCTCACCCTCTGCTGCTTCCTCGACTATCCATGGTGGACCATCGCGCTCGGCTCCGTCTTCGCATTGATTCCGGTGCACGCGACGATGGAGGCGGTGAACGCGAAGGTGGCTCCGGGCGCGCCGCGCGACGACGACTTCTCCGCAATGGACGTCGTGGTGATCGTCGCCGGTATCGCGCTCACGGCTTACGGGCTCTATCTCACACGCAATGCCCAAATATTCTTCGACCAGCTGATGAACGAGCTTGAGGGGTAGCACACTCTTCTCGTCGTGCATGTCGCTGCTCCTCGTCGCCACGTCGTCGTGCGCGAACGACACGCACGGTTACGCCGACATCGTCTTTCGCGGCGGCCCTGTTTACACCGTCGACTCCGCGCAGCCACGCGCGCGCGCCGTGGCGGTGGCGGGCACGCGCATCGTTTTCGTCGGCGACGACGCGGGCGCCGCGAAGCTCATCGGGCCGAAGACCCGCGTGATCGAGCTCGCGGGGCGCATGCTCCTCCCCGCCTTTCACGACTCGCACGTGCATCCGCTCACCGCCGGCGTCCGGATGAGCGAGTGCGCGCTCGACGATCTCACGACGCCGGCACAGGTCGCGGATTCGATCGCGAAGTGCGCGAAGGCGCATCCCGGCGACAGCTGGTTTCGCGGCCACGGCTGGCAGCTTCCGGTGTTTCCGCACGCCAATCCGACGCGCGCGCTGCTCGACTCCCTCGTCCCCGACCGTCCTGCGTACGTGCGCGCGGCCGACGGGCATTCCGCGTGGGTGAACTCGCGCGCGCTCGAATTGGCGCGCATATCCGCACAAACCAGGAATCCGCCGGACGGCCGCATCGAACGTGACGCCGCGGGCAATCCCTCCGGCACGCTGCGCGAGGGCGCCGCGGATCTCGTCTCGAGCCTTCTCCCGAGGATCACGGCGCAGCAGCGCGTGGATGGTCTCGCGCGGGGGATCCGCTACGCGAACTCCCTCGGCATCGTCGCGATGCAGGAAGCGAGCGCCGACAGCGACATCCTCGTCGCCTACCAGACGCTCGACAAGCGCGACTCGCTCAACGCCCGCATCGTCGCCTCGATCTACGTGGATCCTGCAGACGGCGTCTCGCAGCTTCCGCACATGCTCCGCCTGCGCGACCAGTTCGCCGGCAATCGCGTGCGCGCCACCGGCGCCAAGATCTTCGCCGATGGCGTCATCGAGTCGCACACCTCGGCGCTCCTCGAGCCCTATCTCGACACCCACGATCGCGGCCCGGCAAATCTCACTCCCGCCGGCTTCGACTCGCTCGCCATCGCGCTCGACAAGGCCGGCTTCCAGATTCACGTGCACGCGATCGGCGACCGCGCCGTGCGCATGACGCTCGATGCGATCGAAGCCGCCCAGCGCGCAAACGGCGCCCGCGATGCGCGCGACCACGTCGCGCACCTCGAGATGATCGACAGCCGCGATCTTCCGCGCTTCAAAAAGCTCGGCGTGTACGCGAACTTTCAGGCGCTCTGGGCCTACCGCGACAGCTACATCAGGGATCTCACGGAGCCCATTCTCGGCCCAGAGCGCTCGAGTCGTCTCTATCCGCTCGGCGACGTCGACGCGGCGGGAGGCACGATCGTCGGCGGCAGCGACTGGGGCGTGTCGTCGCTCAATCCTCTCGAGGCCATTGAGGTGGGCGTCACGCGCTGCGACCCCGCGGCCACTATCGCGTGCGTTCCATGGCTGCCGAAGGAGCGCGTCTCGCTCGAGACGATGATCGCCGCCTATACGATCGTCGGTGCGCGCCTCGCCTTCGACGAGAAGATCACCGGCTCGATCACGGTCGGCAAAGCCGCCGACCTCATCGTGCTCGATCACGACCTCTTCGCCATCCCGCTTGAGCAGATCTCGAAGACACACGTTCTCCTCACCCTTCTCGACGGAAAAGACGTCTACGGCGATGCCAGCGTCCGCTGAGGCGCAGAGCCGCGACCCGTACGCGGCACTGCGCTACCCCGATTACCGCTACTTTCTCGCCGGACGACTCGCCGCCAGCATGGGGTCGCAGATGATCGATGTCGCGATCGGCTGGGAGCTCTACGAGCGCACGAATCGCGCGCTCGCGCTCGGATTCGTCGGGCTCGTGCAGGTCGTCCCGATCATCCTCCTCGCCCTCCCCGCCGGACACGCCGCCGATCGCTTCGACCGCAAGCGCATCGCGATGCTCTCACTGCTCCTGCTCATCGTCGGCTCCCTCGCGCTCGCCGCGATCTCGTTCACCGTCGCGCCGATCCCACTCATCTATCTCACGCTCTTCGTCATTGGCGTGGCGCTTGCATTCCATCGCCCTGCAGTTGCCGCGCTCCTTCCGCAGCTCGTCCCCGCGGAAAAGTTCGCGAATGCCGTGACCTGGAACAGCGTCGGCTGGCAGCTCGCGAGCGTCGTCGGCCCGGCGCTCGGCGGATTGATCATCGCGTGGCGGCACCACGCGGGCATCGTTTACGTCCTGGACGCCGCGCTCATGATGGTCTTCGTCATCTGCCTCACGCGGGTTCGCGGGCAACAGGTGGCGCGCGCGCGGAAGGCCGTGAACATGCAGACGCTGCTCGGTGGTGTGCGCTTCGTCTGGCACACCAAGGTCATCCTCGCGGCAATCACGCTCGACCTGTTCGCGGTGCTCTTCGGGGGCGCGACGACGCTGCTCCCGGTCTTCGCCAGGGACATCCTGCACGTCGGGCCCGACGGCTTCGGCTGGCTTCGCGCGGCGCCGTCGATCGGCGCGGTGTTCGTTGCCATTCTGCTCCTCGGCCGCGCGCCGATGCGGACGGCCGGACGGTCGCTGCTCATCGCGGTCGCCGGCTTCGGCCTCGCGACGATCGTCTTCGGTCTCTCGCGTTCCTTCCCGCTGTCGATCGTGATGTTGATCTTCGCGGGCGGACTCGACATGATCAGCGTCGTCGTGCGACAGACGCTCGTGCAGCTGCGCACGCCCGACGAGATGCGCGGACGCGTCTCCGCGGTCAACAGCGTATTCATCGATACGTCGAACGAGTTTGGTGGCTTCGAGTCGGGCGCGAGCGCGGCGCTGCTCGGCCCCGTAGTATCCGTCGTGGGTGGCGGCATCGTTACGGTGCTGGTGGTGACCGCGGTCGCCGTCGCATGGCCGGAGCTGCGCAACATGCGGGGGCTTGCCGATGACCTCCCCAAATCATCTTCGCCCGTGGAAGAATCATGAAGTTCCTAATGCGAATCGTCATCACCGCGGTCGCACTGTGGGCTGCGACGCGTCTCGTCTCCGGAATCACCTTCCAGGGAAACTGGATCGGACTCGCCGGGGTCGCGCTCGTCTTCGGAGTGCTCAATTCGTTCGTGCGCCCCGTGCTCTCCTTCCTCGCTTTCCCGCTGCTGATCCTCACCCTTGGGCTGTTCACCTTCGTGCTCAACGCCGTGATGCTGCTGCTGACGGGCGCGCTGGCATCGAAGCTGGGCATCGATTTCCACGTCGCCGGCTTTCGCGCGGCGTTCTGGGGGGCGATCGTGGTCGGGATCGTGAGCATTGTCCTATCGATGTTGCTCCCCGACGACGACAGGCATCGCGTGCATCAAGTGGAAGGCTGACGCGCATGGCTCGCTACGTGCGTTTGCGCGCTTGATGACGACGAGACAGGCCGACGACGAGCGCCGCACAAAGAAACGTCCGCGCGGCACGGGACACACGCAGAAGAGTCGCGGCATCGGCGCCTTCCTCGGCGATCTCGGGCCGGGGCTCGTCACCGGTGCCGCCGACGATGATCCGTCCGGAATCTCCACCTACTCGCAGGCCGGAGCTGCCTTTGGCTATGGCCTGCTCTGGACGGCACTTCTCAGCTTTCCGCTCATGGTCGGCGTCCAGCTCATGTGCGCGCGGCTCGGCCTCGTCACACGGCGGGGGCTCGCCTCCGTGCTCCGGAAATACTATCCGCCCTGGCTCCTCTGGTTCGCCTGTGGCCTGTTGCTCGTCGGCAATACGATCAACATCGCGGCCGATCTCTCTGGAATGGCCGCGGGCGCGGAGCTCCTCACCAACATCAAGCGCGGCTACTTCGTCCCCGTGTTCGCGCTGACCATTCTCCTCTTCCTGATGTACGGCTCGTACGCGCTCCTGCTCAAGATCTTCAAGTGGCTGACGCTCGTGCTGTTCGCATACGTCGTCGCGGCGTTTCTGGCGAAGCCCGTGTGGCTCGACGTACTGAAGGGGACGCTTCTTCCCGAGCTCTCGATAAAGAAGGAGTATCTCTTCACCTTCGTCGCGATCATGGGGACGACGATCAGCCCCTACCTCTTCTTCTGGCAGGCGGCACAGGAAGTCGAGGCCGACGAGGCGCTCAATCACGAGATCGGAGATCGTCCGCGCCGCTCGCTCGAACGCGAGCTTCGCAGTGCTCGCACCGATGTGCTTGTGGGGATGATCGTCTCGAACATCGTGATGTACTTCATCGTCCTCACCGCAGGCGCGACGCTGCACGCTCACGGGCACACGAACGTGCAGACGGCCGCGGAAGCCGCGAAGGCGCTCGAGCCCGTCGCCGGAAAGGCCGCAGCCTTTCTCTTCACCGCGGGACTCGTGGGCACCGGTCTGCTCGGCGTTCCCGTACTCGCAGGGTCCGCGGCGTATGCGGTTGCCGAAGCGGCGGCGTGGCGACGGGGGATGGACGAGAATCCGCACCAGGCCCGGAACTTCTACATTGTGATCGCGGCCTCGATGCTGATCGGCGTCGCGCTGACCTTCTCGCCGATCGATCCGATCCGGCTGCTGCTCTGGTCCGCCGTGATCAACGGAATCCTCGCGCCACCGCTCATCATCATCGTGCTCGTGATCTGCAACAACTCGAAGGTGATGGGGAGCTTCAGAAATGGCTGGACACTCAACACGCTCGGCGGCCTCGCGGCACTCATCATGACCGGCTCCGCTTGCGCGCTTCTCGCGAGCTGGGTCGGCTGGATCAAGTAGTCGAACGCATCGCGCGCACCGCGATGCCGCCGTTCTTCGTCGCGAGAACCTTCTCCATCGTGCCGCCGATCTGGCTGTCGAGGCGCGGGTCGGCGGAGAGCACGGTGAGCGGCCAGCCGGCGAAGCGCTCGCGCGCGACCGTCCCGAGCTGCGCGTAGAGATTCCGCAGCGCGTCACGATCGCCGACGCGCACGCCGTACGGTGGATTCGTGACGATCGCTCCCGGAGGCGCATTGGCCGGAGGCGCAATGCGCGAAATGACCTTCTCCTCGAACACGATGTCCGCCGTCACTCCCGCGCGCTCGGCATTCTCGCGCGAGGCGACGATCGCGCCGGCATCGCGGTCTGAGCCGAGGATCGGCGCGGGAGCCGCGGGAAGGATCTGCGCGCGCGCCTCGTCGAGCGCCTTCTTCCACGTGGGCAGGTGAAAGCCCGGCCACCGCATGAACGCGAAGTCACGCGAGAGTCCCGGCGGAATCCGTCGCGCCATCAACGCCGCCTCGATCGGAATCGTACCCGCGCCGCACAGCGGATCGACCAGCGGCGAATTCGGATCCCATCCGCTCGCGAGCAGGAGCGCGGCGCCGAGCGTCTCGCGCAACGGCGCCTTCGCGGTGGCGAGGCGATAGCCGCGGCGGTGGAGCAGCGCGCCCGAGCTATCGATGCTCACCGTGCACTGATCGCGGAAAAGACGCACGATGACCAGCGGCGTCTCCCCGCTCTCCTCGTCATCGTCACCGCCGCTCGTCACCGTCGGCGCGACGCCGGTCGACTTCTCCATCGCCTCGGCGATGCGCTGCGCGACGGCGCCCGTGTGATAGAGCCGCGACTTGCTCGTGGACACGCGCAGACGCACCGGCTGCCCGCCATCCATGAAGCGGCTCCAGTTCAGCTTCCGCGAGTGGCGCTCGAGCTCATCGAACAGACGCGCATGGAAATCTCCGACGCGCGCGATCACACGCGTCGCGGTGCGCAGCCAGAGATTGGCGCGATAGAGCACGCTCGATCCGCCGGAGAACGAGACGCCACCGATGTCGCGCTTGCCGACCTCGAGGCCGAGCGCGCGCATCTCCGCCTCGAGCACGTCCTCGAGCCCCGGCGCGCAAATCGCGAACAGCTCGAATCGCTCGGCGCGCGGGGCCGGCTTCGACGGCGCACCGCGGATCGCGCCGCGCGGCGGACGCGCGCGCGACTTAGCCATCGGCTCTCGCCAGCAGTGGCAGCTCGAGGCTCTGCCAGAGATACCACGAGGCGACGGAGCGGTAGGGCTCCCACGACTTCGCGAGCGCACGCATGCGCTTCTCCGTCGGCGGCTTCCGCAGCTTGTACGCGCGCCTGAATGCGTTGCGAATGCCGAGGTCGAGCACGGGGAGCACGTCCGGGCGGCCGAGCTGGAACATCAGGAACATCTGCGCGGTCCAGACGCCGATCCCCTTCACGGCGGTGAGTGCCTCGATCACTTCGTCGTCGCTCATGAGGTGCAGCTTCGCCATCGGCAGCTCGCCGTTCTGCACGTGACGCGCGAGATCGCGAATGTAGGCGATCTTCTGGCGCGAGAGCCCAGCCGCGCGCATGTCGGGGTCGTCGAGCGCGAGCCAGTGCCCGGGGAGCGGATTCCTCTCGCCAACCAGCGCGATCAATCGCCCGTGGATCGTGTTGGCGGCCGAAACGGAGAGCTGCTGCGAGACGATCGAGCGGACGAGCGCATCGAGATGCGAGCCGCGCGAGCGGCCGGCGAAGCGCGACGGACCGACGCGCTCGATGATCGACTCGAGCACCGGATCCGCGCGCTTGAGATGCCGCACGGCCGCTCGCTGCCAGAGGACGTTCGGAACGATGGGGCTCTTGCTGGAAGTTTTTGTCCTGGGCACCGGCGAAAGCTATCGCCTCGGCGATGCATTCGGCTGGCGCGAGCCGCCCCGCGCGTTCATCCTACAAACCATGCGCAAGCTGATCGCCTATTTCCTCCGCGGCCTCGTCGTGACCGCGCCGGTTGCCGTCACGCTCTGGGTGTGTTGGGCTCTCTTCCAGCGCATCGATGGGCTGCTCGACCTGTCGATTCCCGGGGCGGGGTTCGTCGTCACGATCGTCACGATCACGCTCGTCGGCGTCGTTGCGTCGACCCTCGTGACGGCCGGTGTCGTTTCCGTCATCGAGAGCAGCATCGAGAAGCTCCCCTTCGTGCGGCTCGTCTACTCGTCGACGCGCGACCTGCTCAATGCCTTCGTCGGCGAGAAGCGCCGCTTCGACATTCCCGTGACCGTAACGGTCGTACCGGGAAGTGGGGTGAAGATGATCGGCTTCGTCACTCGCGAATCGCTCGACATCTTCGGCATGGCCGGCTACGTCGCCGTCTATGTGCCGCAGGCGTACGCGTTCGCCGGACATCTGCTGCTCGTCCCCGCCCTGCAGGTCGAGCGGATGTCGGGAGAGAGCGCGGACCTCATGGCCTTCGTGGTGTCCGGCGGCGTCGCCGACGGCGCGCGCAGAGAGCCGCGCGCCGTGAAGGGCTGAGCGCCCGCTACACCGCGGGAATCGGAAGCGGCACCGGGGTACCGAGCTCGCGCGACATCACCTCGAGATCGAATCCCTCCTTCCTGATGCGCAAGTCGTAGTAGAGCAGCGTCGAGACGACGGCGAGCAGCGGGTAGATCGGAATGATCAGCACCGAGCTGATGATCTGCGTGACCGCTGGACCGATCGTCACCGCCCCGACTGCGCCGACGACCATCAGGATGACGAAGTAGAGCGTCCACGCCAGCCCGAGCGAAAGGAAGACGTGCGCGGCGGAGCCCTTGGAGAGCTCCCACGAGCGGTTGAGCGCGGCGAGCGGCCCGACCCTCTCCAGCAACACGGCATTCGCGACCGCAAAGGTCCGCAGCGCGACGTAGATCATGAACCACAGGATGAACGGAAGGCTCAAAAACAGCACACCGATCGCCGCCACGTTCGCCTTCGACTTGGGAATCAGCACCGCAGCCGCAACCGCCAGGGGGAAAATGACGCCGAAGATAATCAGGTAGCGAAGGAAGACCGCCGCCACCATCGACCCCGCTCGGCTCCATCCCTGCGCCAGTGCGCGCGGGAGCTGAATGTTGCCGTCCAGATAGCCATCCGAGACAGCCACGATGAGCACGGCGTCTGCGAGCACGATGCAAAGAGAGCTCAGCAAAACTATGCCCCCCGCCGTGAGGGGATGCGCGGCCATCGCCGTCGGATCGGTGAGCTGCTGCCGAAGCGCGATGCGCGCGAGCACGCCCGGCGCCATCGCGATGGCGCTCACGGCCACCAGCTGCGGATAGAAGCGGCGGAGCAGCTGGAAGCTCGCGTCCACCAGCTCGGTGGCACGTCGCGGACGGATCTCGAATGCAGCCACGAATCCTCGATCGTGAAGATGAAAATGACGGCCCGCACGCACACCGGAGCCGCGTCCACATTGGGGACGCCGCAGAACGGACGCAAGCCGTCCGCCCCGGCACCCCCGGCGACTAGACCAGCGCCGCGTCCAGGTCGATCTTCACATTCCCCTTCAGCGCCTTCGACACCGGACATCCATCCTTCGTCGCCTGCGCGATCTTCGCGAACGCATCGCTCGAAATCCCCGGAACGGTCGCGCGCACGACGAGCTTCATCGTCGTGATCGCAAAGCCGTCCGCCTGCTTCTCGATCGTGCACGCGGCCTTCGTCTCTATTTTCGTGGGCGGCGATCCCGCCTGCTCCAATCCGAGGCTCAACGCCATGCTGTAGCAGGCAGCCTCGGCCGCCGCCAGCAGCTCCTCCGGATTCGTCCCGGCCTCTTCGCCAAAGCGCGTTCCGAATGAATACGTGCCCGAGATCTTCCCGCTCGCGCCGGAAAAGCTTCCCTTCCCCTTCTGCAGACCGCCTTCCCAGACGGCCGATGCGTTACGTGTCGGCATGACGTACTCCTGATGAATGACCGCGCGCACTCACATCCGCGCGCCCTCGAAGGCTAGTCGCGGGATTGCGCGCGTCCAACGCCCGCTCCCCCGACGATTCGGCGGCCGTTAGTCTTCACGCATGGTCGACGACGCCGCATCACTCCCCGTTCCTCCGAGCATCGAGCGCGTGCTGAAGCAGTTCCGCATGCTCGGCCGCGAGGAGAAGATGCAGGCGCTCCTCTCCTACGCGAAGAAGCTCGAGCCGCTCCCCGATCGCTACTCGGCGATCGACCGCACGAACTTCGTGATCCCCGAATGCCAGACGCGCGTCGACGTCTTTCCCGAGTATCGCGACGGCAAGCTCCACTTCTATGCCGACGTGAACATCCGTCAGTCGCCGACGATCGCCGCGTTTCTCTCGATCCTGTTCACCGCGATCAACGATCAGCCGCCGGCGACGACGCTCGCGATCCCTTCGGATTTCGTTCGCATCATGATGGAGAACATCGGACTCGGCGCGCGCGAGACCGGCCTGTCGGCGATGGTCACGCGCGTGAAGAGCTACGCCGCAAACGCCGATCGCTACGCAGCCTGACGCGCACTCTCTTTCCCTCCCCGGTGACCCGCATGGCGACTCAACCGCAGACCTTCGCAAATCACACGCGTTTCTTCCCGCTCTTCCATTTCATCGCAGTGCCGCTGCTCGTGCTCAACCTGCTGTACTCGCTGTACACGCTCGTGCGTGCGCCATCGCTCGCGACCGTCGCCGGTGCGGTGCTCGCTGCCGGCGTGGTCGCAGCGACCCTCGCTGCGCGCATGATGGTGCTCACGGTGCAGAATCGCATCATCCGTCTCGAGATGACGATTCGTCTCGAGCGCGTTCTTGGCGCCGCCGCCGCGGCCGATGCGCTCGCGAGTCTTCCTTGGCGCAGGCTCATCGCGTTCCGCTTCGCGCCGGACGCCGAGCTCCCGGCGCTCGTCGCGCGCGTGCGATCGAACGAGCTCACCTCGGGGCGCGCGGTGAAGCAGGCGATCCGCGAGTGGCAGCCCGACTATCTGCGCGCATGAGCTTCTCGAGCGAGGCCGAGCTCGAGGACGCGCTTTCGGCGCCCTCGCCGGCACTGCTCGACGCGCTGCGCACCACACCGGGCGACATCCTCGTCCTGGGCGCCGCCGGAAAGATGGGGCCGACGCTCGCCCGGATGGCGAAGCGTGCCCTCGGTGAGCTCGGGCGACGCGACCGGGTGTTCGCCGCCTCGCGCTTCTCGTCGAGCGCTGCCGAGCAGTCGCTTCGCTCCGCGGGGATCGACACTGTCAAGTGCGATCTGCTCGACCGCGCGGCCGTGAGCGCGCTCCCCGACGCACCCAACGTGATCTTCATGGCAGGACAGAAATTCGGCACGCGTGACGCGCCATCCTCCACATGGGCCATGAACGTCGTGCTCCCGTCGATCGCGGCCGAGCGCTATGCGACGTCGCGGATCGTCGCCTTCTCGACGGGGAACGTGTACCCGTTCTCGCCCGTGCACGCCGGCGGTTCGCGCGAAGCCGACGCGCCCGCACCAGTTGGCGAATACGCGATGAGCTGCCTCGGCCGCGAGCGCGTGTTCGAGGATGCGTCCGCGCGGCGCGGCACCCGCGTCGCCATCGTGCGCCTCAACTACGCAGTCGATCTGCGCTACGGCGTGCTCGTCGACATTGCATCACGCGTGCTGCGCGGCGAACCCATCGACCTCCGCATGGGGCACGCCAACGTGATCTGGCAGGGCGATGCGAACGACTGGGCGCTGCGCTGCCTCGCACTCGCAACCGTGCCGCCATTCATTGTGAACGTGACGGGGCGCGAAACGATCGTCGTGCGCGACGTTGCCAGGCGCTTCGGTTCGATCTTCGGTCGCACGCCGATCTTCTCCGGCACGGAGTCAGAGCGCGCGCTGCTCAGCAACGCCGCACTCGCGCACAGCCTCTTCGGCGCGCCGTCGGTCACCACCGATGCGCTCGTCGAGCTCGTGGCCGCATGGCTCCTCGCCGGCAATCCGCTCCTTGGCAAGCCGACGCACTTCGAAGAGCGCACAGGCGCTTTCTGAACATGAGCGATCTGCAGAGCCATCTCGCGCACGGGCACGTGATCCCCGCGCATCCGCTCGCGCTCACGGCGGCGCGCAGGCTCGACGAGCGGCATCAGCGCGCCCTCACGCGCTACTACGTCGCGGCTGGCGCGGGCGGCATCGCTGTGGGCGTGCACACGACGCAGTTCCAGATCCGCGATCCGAAGCACGGCCTCCTCGCGCCCGTCCTCGCACTCGCCGTCGAGACCGCCGCGGAATCGCTGCGCGCGGACCCGCGCCCGTTCGCTCGAATCGCGGGCGTCTGCGGCGACACGAAGCAGGCGCTCGCCGAGGCGCGGCTCGCGCACGAGCTGGGCTACGATGCCGCGCTCGTCAGCCCCGGTGCATTCCACGATGCGTCCGAGAAGCAGCTGCTCGAGCACTGTCGCGCGATCGGCGAGATTCTTCCGCTCTTCGGCTTCTATTTGCAGCCGGCCGTCGGCGGACGCATTCTCCATTACGAGTTCTGGCGCGCCTTCGCGCAGATCCCGCAGGTCATCGCGATCAAGATCGCACCGTTCAATCGCTATCAGACGCTCGACGTCGTGCGCGCGATCGCCGATTCGGGGCGCACGGACATCGCGCTCTACACGGGGAACGACGATCAGATCGTGCTCGATCTCCTCACCCCCTTTCCCAGGCTCGGAGAGAGCGAGCGGACGCCGCGCATCACCGGCGGACTACTCGGTCAATGGGCCGTGTGGACCCATCGCGCGGTCGAGATGCTCGAGGAGCTTCGTGGCGCGCACGCCACGGCTGCGATCAATTCCGGCTGGCTCACGCGAGCCGCCGCGCTTACCGATGCGAATGGCGCGCTCTTCGACGCCCGCCATGCCTTCGCCGGCTGCATCGCGGGGCTGCACGAGATACTGCGACGCCAGCGATTGCTCGCCGGCAGCTGGTGCCTCGATCCGAACGAGGGACTTTCCCCGGGGCAGCTCGAGGAGATCGACCGCGTGACGCGAGTGCACCCCGAGCTCACCGACGACGAGTTTGTCGCCGCGAACGTCGACGACTGGCTGTGCTGACCTCAGCGTCTCTCGTTCAGCAGCTCCTCGATGCGCTTGAGCCGCTCCATCGCATCCTTTCGCCAGAACTCATCGCTCGACGGATGCCTCAGCACGAAGGTGAGCGCGCCCCCCACCTCGAGCCGTGCGCACTCGATGTCGCCGAGCGAGTCGATCCCCTGTCGTCGCGCTGCCGACATGAGCTCGGCCTTCGTGATGAGCTGCTTCTTGAGCGCGTCCTCGAGCAGCTCACCGTGCAGCACGAGCACGACGTTGTCGCCCTCGGCCATCTTGTCGATCTTCGGATGCAGGAAGAGAAAGCGCACGATGCCATAGTTCAACACGAGTAGCAGCGCAGCACCGATGACGCCCCCGGTGATGGAGTTGTCGTTGCCGATGATGGCATTCTGCAGCGTGTTGGAGAGCACGAGCAGCACCACGAGATCGAACGGATTGAACTGTCCGAGCTCGCGCTTCCCGGCCAGGCGCAGTCCGAGCAGCAGAAAGAAGTAGACGATGATGGTGCGAACCACCTTGGCGATGATCGGTTCGCCGGGGGTGAACAGCTCAGTCCAGATCGGATGCATGTGGATTCGGTGGCAGGGTCGGCTACAATCATGTAGCGTTGACGTTCTTGACGAGTGGAAGCAAACGCGGGGCCTGGGCCCTGTCGAGGAGTACGCAAACGCGTGAACAACTCTTCACAGCTCCCGCCCGCAGACAGTGCGGCGGTGCTCGAATCGATCCTCGCCCGCGCTCCGCTCTCCGTCATCGGCTGGGACGGCACGGGACGCATCGTGCTCTGGAATGCCGAGGCGGAGCGGCTGCTGGGCTGGCGCGCGAGCGAGGTGCTCGGGAAGGCGGCGCCCTTCCCGCTCCCCGGGCCCGGCACTGTCGATCGGGCGCGTGAGCTCACGCGGGCCACGCTTGGAGGAGGCACTACACAGCTCTCGGTGCGGCTCCAGTATCTCCCGGATGGCGGTGCGGAGAGGGCAGGCATGACACTCGAGCTCGCGACCGACCGCGGCGATCGCAGGCGACTCGAGCGGCAGGTCGTGCAGGGAGTGAAGCTCGAAGCCGTCGCCCGCCTCGCCGGCGGGATCGCGCACGACTTCAACAACATCCTCGCCACGATCAAGTGCAGCTGTGACCTGATCGCCGAGTCGCTCGCGCCGGACGACGCGCACGCGGTCGACGTGCACGCGATCGCCGATGCGTCGGCGCGCGCGGCTGAGCTCACGCGACAGCTCCTCGCGTTCACGCGGCAGCAGGTGCTGGTGCCGCACGTCCTCGATCTCAACGCGGTGGCGCGCGGCGCAGAACAGATGCTGCTCGCGATCGCCGGTGACGCGGTGACGCTGTCGCTCGCGCTCGGGACGACGCCGATTCACGTGCGTGCAGATTCCTCGCAGCTCGAGCAGGCGCTCATCCATCTCGTCGTGAACGCGCGAGAGGCGATGCCGGACGGCGGACACCTCACGCTTGGCACGGGAATGGGCCGCCTCGAGCACGATCCCACGGGAGGCGACGTCCCCATCATCCCCGGCGCGTACGGATGGCTCGCGGTACGCGATACCGGGCGCGGAGTTCCCAGGGAGCTCCACGGCAGAGTCTTCGAGCCATTTTATACCACGAAGGAGCGCCGCACCGGCACCGGGCTCGGTCTCTCCGCGGTGTTCGGCATCATGAAGCAGAGCGGCGGCTACACCTTCGTGCAGAGCGACCGCGACCAGGGTGCCGCATTCACATTCTATCTCCCGCTCGTCGAAGCGCCGGTCGAGCCGCAGCAAGTCGTGCATCCGGAACGCACGGCCTCCGACAGCCCGGCGACGATACTACTCGTGGAGGACGAGATGGCGCTGCGTGGACTGATGCGGCGGATTCTGGAGCGGAGCGGCTATCACGTGCTCGAAGCGGAGCACGGCGCGCAGGCGCTCGAGCGATGCGAGATGCACGAGGGCGCGATCGACCTAGTCGTCTCGGACATCGTGATGCCCACGATGGGCGGACGCGAGATGGCCGAGCGGATGCGGACGATGCGCCCCAACACGCAGCTGCTCTTCGTCTCCGGCTTCACCGACGACGAGGTGCTGCGGCAAGGCATCGTGATCACGGGATCGGCGTATCTGCAAAAGCCTTTCTCGCCCGCATCACTGGTGACGAAGATCGGCGAGATGCTGCGCGCCTCCACAGGCGATGCCGCGCGGGCTACGCCCTAAAGATCGCCCTTCTGCAACAGCCGTCTGGCGATGGTGTCCGCGATCTGGGCGCTGTCGTACGAGCGGTCCAGAATGCGAAGCCGGATCTCGGCCGTTCGCTCGGGTGTCAGTCGCTGCCTTGGAGTCCGCGAGGTGATGGAACGAACATCACTGCCTCGGTTGTCCCGGCGCGAATCATCTGGTCGGTTAGTCATGGTATCCTCCACGTAACTGAATATCGGCCGGGAGCTCCAAAGCTTTAGCCGGAAATTGTTGCCGGGGGGCAGAGGCTGACGTCAGATAAATGACGCGTACGCCACCTCCGCTCCCTCCTCGCAGCATTTACATGTCAATTCTGTACGTCGACGATGAGCCGGCCGTCTCGATGATCGTCGAGCACACGCTGCGTGATGCCGGACACGAGACCGTTGGTGCTCGAAACGTCCCCGAGGCGCTCCAGGTCCTCGCGCGAGGCGGGGTCGAGTTGATCATCTCCGACTACAAGATGCCCGGACTCTCCGGGCTCGAGTTCCTCGAGCTGCTCACGAGCGAGGGATTCGACATCCCGCTCATCATGCTCACCGGCTACGCGAGCATCGAGCACGCGGTCGCGTCGATCAAGGCGGGCGCCGTCGACTACATCACGAAGCCCGTGCGCCCCGAGCAGCTGACGCTTGCCGTCGAGCAGGCACTCGAGCTCGTCCGCCTCCGGAAGGAAAATGCAACCCTCCGCCGCGAAATGAGTGTCGTTCGAAACGAGCGCCAGATACTCGGCGACAGTGCCGTGATGCGTCACGCGTTGCAATCCGTTGCGACGGCGGCGCCCACCCGGGCGACCGTATTGCTGCTCGGCGAGTCCGGCACGGGGAAAGAGCTGTTCGCGCGCGCGATTCACGACATGAGCGACCGCCACGACAAGCCCTTCATCAAGCTGAATTGCGCCGCGCTCCCGGAAGGATTGATCGAGAGCGCGCTGTTTGGCCACGAGAAGGGTGCCTTTACCGGTGCGATCAAACGCGTCGAAGGCGCCTTCGAGCGCGCGAACAAGGGCACTCTGCTCCTCGACGAGATCTCCGAAATGCGCCTCGATCTGCAGGCGAAGCTGCTCCGGGTGCTCCAGGAGCAGGAGTTCGAGCGGGTGGGAGGCACGAGCACGATCCGCGTCGATGTCCGCGTCATCGCGACTTCGAATCGCGATCTCGCCGCTGACGCTGCGGCGGGACGCTTCCGGCAGGATCTCTACTTCCGCCTCAGTGTCATTCCGCTCCGGATTCCGGCGCTGCGTGAGCGGCTCGAGGACATCCCGATGCTCGCCTACCGATTCGCGATGCGGGCGGCCCGCGACGTCGGCAAGGAAATCACTACGATCGAGCCGGAAGCGATCCTGCTACTGCAACGATATCCATGGCCCGGCAATGTTCGGGAGCTCGAGCATGCAGTAGAACGCGCCGTCATCCTCAGCGCCGGTCCCATACTCGGCGTCCGCTCCTTCGAGGGACAGCGTCTGGGTCCCGTCGCGAATGTCCCGGGCGGCCCTGCTGGTCAGACTGCCCCCGAGTCCGCCGACAGCCGTGAGGGTGGCATTGTGCTCCACACGCTGGACGTGGGGGAGGCCGAGGCAGTCCTCATCCAGCATGCTCTGGCGGCGGCCGGGAACAACCGGACGAAGGCGGCGGACCTATTGGGGATCAGCGTTCGAACGCTTCGGAATAAGCTCAATGGTCCGACACGCATCCCTCCCGCCGTCCTTCCCATCCCGAGGCGCCCTCCAGCAATCCTGCGGCAGAGTTGACCGTGCGCGGTCGGCACAAAGTGCCGATCGGCCCATTCTGCCGGAATTTTTAGACGAGATTGCAAGCTGATGATGAGGGCGATTCTTCCCCTCGACCACATGACTCAACTCCATAACTGAATACGAGTTACCAACTGATTCCCAACAGGCGCAAGACTCCGGTTTTGCGCCTTCTTGCTGTGCCCGCCACGTGGGCTCCCAATTGCCATTACTGCTGCCGAGTAGATCGACCGAGCGGATGGGACGGCGACGCAATCAAATGGAGCTCTCATGACGGCAATGACCCTGTGGCAGGCCTTCACTTCCGGTGACACGGGGGCTCGCGAAGAGCTTCTCGCCGAGCACATCAGCCTGGTGCACCACGTCTCGCGGCAGATCCACCGCCGGGTCTCCTCCGACGTCGAGCTAGACGAGCTCATCAGCGCCGGCACCATGGGGCTGATCGAAGCGCTCGACCGCTTCGACCCGTCGCGTGGTCTTGCCTTCAGCACCTTCGCGGTTCCCCGCGTCCGCGGTGCGATCCTCGATGAGCTGCGTCGAATCGATCATGTTCCTTCGTCGATGCGCCGACGTACCCGCACGCTTTCGACGGCGCGCGAGACGCTTCGCCACGAGCTTGGGCGCGAGCCGATGACCGAAGAGGTGGCTGCCATGCTCGGACTCGACCTTCCCGCGCTCTGGAAGCTGGAAGCGGAAGCCGAGGGGACGATGCGCGTCGCGCTCGATGGCGCGAACAGCGACGACAGCGAGGATCTACCGCACGCCCAGGCGATGGCGGCCGAAGACCACAATTCCGTCGAGGACCGCATCACGCTCGACCAGGAGACCTCGATTCTCCGCGAGACGATCCTTCGCTTGTCGCAGCAGGAGCGCACGGTTCTGACGCTCTACTATTTCGAGGAGCTCAAGCTGCACGAGATCGCGGCAGTGCTCGAGGTGACGGAGAGCCGCGTGTCGCAGATCCGTCAGAAGGCGATCGTGAAGCTTCGCGGCGAGCTTTCGTCGCTGCGCTCGCTCGTCGCCTGACCGTTCCTACGCCCCGGCGCCGAGCGCCGGCAGCACCAGCAGGTAGGAAGTACCGGCGTCGCTCTCCTCGACGCCGAGCGCGATCGCTCCGGCGGAACATTCCGGAAGTGCGCCCGCGCCTTCGACGTCACCGACGAGTAGACGCACGACACCCACACGCCCCTGCAATCCAAAGCGCACGCGCGCCGCGCGCGATACATGCGCGAGCGCGGCGTTCGTCGCCGCATCGAGCAGGAGGATCAGCTCGCGCTGCAGGCGGATGGCGTCGCCGAGCACCGGACGCGATTCGTCGCCGGGCTCGATGGTGATGGCGATCGAGCGGCGCTCAGGGTGATAGCTGTGCAGCGCCATCGCGCCGGCAACCGCATCGGAGAGCCGCATCGCCTCCTGTCGCCCCGTATGGCGCGTCGATAGCGCGCGCATCTGTTCGAGGAGATCTTCGAGTCGCCGCGTCTCGACGGCGAGCATCTCGGACATGGCCGCGGGATCATCGCCGTCGACGCGCAGGAGCTCCGCGATCGTGCCGATGGTGGCGATGCGGTTGCTCAACGCGTGCGCGAGCCCGCGCACCAGCGTCTCGCTCACCACACTCCACGCCTCGGCGTAGCTACGCGTCCGGCCGTGCTGTCCGGTCGGAAAGTGATCGGCCGGGATGTTCGTGTGCGTCATGCACTTTCGACGCGTACGGCGCCTCGTCGCAACCCGCATGGATATCTCTGAACGCGCGCGCCGGACGCAGTTTGGACGTATCCACCGCACGCGCCCGCGCCTAGTTTGGACTGTCGCCCTGCCAACACTCCTTCATAAATGACGAACATGCCCGCACTGTCCACGCGCGTCGCAGCGTTGTCGTGCGCGCTCGCCCTCGCTCTCGTCGCGGCTCCGCTTCGCGCGCAGTCGACGCCGGCCGACAAGCTGATCGATGGCGCGCTGAAGGACAGCGCCGCGTGGAATCGGCTTGCGGAGCTCGTCGACACCTTCGGCAGTCGCCCCGTGGGCTCGGAGAGTCTCGAGAGCGCGATCGACTGGATCGTCGCGCAGATGAAGAAGGACGGACTCGACGACGTGCACACGGAGCCGGTGATGGTGCCGCACTGGGTGCGCGGCCGCGAGTCCGCGATGCTCCTCGCCCCGCATCGCGGCCCGCTGCACATGCTCGGGCTCGGCCGCAGCGTCGGCACACCGGCGGGCGGAATCACGGCGGAGGTGCTCGTCGTCAACGACTTCGCCGATTTGCACGCACACGCGGCGCAGGCGAAGGGGAAGATCGTGCTCTTCGATCACCCCGTCGATCCCGACAAATCCCCGTTCGACGCGTACGAGGAGGCGGTGATATACAGGTACGCCGGCGCGGATTCGGCGGCGGCGTACGGCGGCGTGGCGGCGCTCGTGCGCTCGGTGACGTCACACTCGCTCAGCACGCCGCACACCGGCGCGATGGGCTACGGCGACACGACGGCGAAGGCGCACCACGTGCCTGCGGCCGCGATCACGCTCGAAGATGCGGACATGCTGCATCGCATCCAGAATCGCGGCCAGCCGATTCGCGTGACGCTCTCGATGGACGCGCACATGCTCCCCGATGCACACTCGCGCAACATCATCGCCGAGGTGCGCGGGAGCGAGCACCCGGACGAGATCATCGTGCTGGGCGGCCACATCGACTCGTGGGATGTCGGTCAGGGCGCGATGGACGATGGCGGCGGCTTCGTCTCCGCATGGGAGGCGCTGCGCCTCATCAAGCAGCTCGGCCTCGAGCCGAAGCGCACGATCCGCGTGGTAGGCTGGGTGAACGAGGAGATGGGGAGTCGCGGTGCGGATGCGTATCGCGACGCGCATCGCGCGGAGCTGCCGAAGACGAAGTTCGCGCTCGAGTCGGACAACGGCGCGTTCACGCCAAAGGGCGTGCGTTTCACGGGTCCGGACTCGCTTCTCCCGGTCGTGAAGGGCTTCCTCGCGCCGCTCGCGCGCATCGGCGTGACGCAGGCGACGATGGGCGAGCCGGAGGCCGACGTCACGCCGCTCGTGGAGGCGGGAGTGCCGGCACTCGCGCTCGACATCGACCCGTCACGCTACTTCTGGTACCACCACACCGATGCGGACATGATGAACGCGCTCGATCCGTATCAGGTAGGGCTGTGCGTCGCGACTATGGGCGTGGTGGTGTGGGGTGCGGCGAACCGATAGTGCGTCGTTCGTGCGACGGTAGGCTCGCTCAAATATCCTGCCGGATGCCTGAGCGAGGCTCTCGTCCATCGCCTGAGGAATCGCCGATGCTTCGCCCTAGTTGACGAGGTGTTCCAGCAAACGCTCCTCACGCTTCCCTGCGAGCCGCTAATCGAGCTTTTGACTCGGCCGCAAGCTCGAGCCATGTGCTCCGTTCGGCGTCGATGATTTCGGAAACGGCTCGCCGCATCTCGCTCGTCGGCTCCGGAAGCTTGGCGCGAGGGTCGAGTTGCGACTGCATACGATCGACATTGACTCCCGCCGCGCGCAGTTGCTTCAGCACATCCTCGCCCATGAAGTAGCCACCGGACGCCACAGCCGCCTTCTTTTGAGCGGTTATAAGCTCCATCCGTTCTCTAAATTTCCACCACTCAGCCATCCACTCTTCTGTGCGCGCCGCGGTGGACGGTGAAAGCACACTGAGCGCCGGCCAGAGCCAGTCGATCTGCATGAAGTCGCCGAGCCTCGGCTCGTTCGGATCTCGTGCGTACGATGGCGATGCCTTCCGCCATCTCAGCAATTGCTCCTCCCGCATTTGCACACTGTCGCGACTACTCTTCGCAAGTTGCTCCGTGAGCTTCCAGACATCGTCGGAACCCATCCACAAAGAGACCGCGTCGAACAGCTCCTCCTGAGAAAATGGAAACTCCTCGGGATCCAGCCACCGCTCGCTGATGCTCGCATCATCCTTCACGTCGACGCTCCCATCGCCTCCCTCAACTCACCGCCCGCAACGTCCAGAAATCCGCCGCGAGATCCGTGTTCGTGAAGTACGCATACGGCATCGTTCCGTAGCCCTTCTTTCCCCAGCTCGTGCCCCACGAGTTGCGCACGATGAAGCGCTTCGCCGGATTGTCGTAGCCCACCACGCACATCGCGTGGCCGCCGAGCGTGCGCTCCATGCCGTCGGGCATCGGCACGTTCCCCGTGCGCGTCACGGCGTCCGACTCGAACGACTCGTACACCGAGAAGCC
>JBDSHG010000143.1:0-7758 GCA_039918615.1 Gemmatimonadaceae bacterium
GGCGAGCTACAAGAAGCTGACGATCTCGAGCATCCTCGGTGGCATGCTCGGCGGCTCGGGCCAGAGCAGCAAGGCCGGCGCGGGCGCGGGCTTTCTCGACAAACTGAAGGGGGCGTCGTCGCACTGACGTCGTGCGAGGGATACGATACTCGAGCGACGTCATGACGAGCGCTCTTCGAGCGGATCGCAGACACGCTTGAAAGCGAACGAAAATCTTTACGGCGCACAGGAATATCAAATGAACAATTTGGAATGCAATATGCTTGTCCCATGCACAAAGAAAAGTCAGAGGTAGCTCACTTATTTCGTGGCAACGCATCGCGCTTCTCACCCACGCGCGCCCGATCGCCGAGGTCAGCATAACATGAAGATCACGGCGATCATTGCCATTTCGTTCGTGCTCCTCGCCTGCGGCAACCGGGAGGACGCCGGGCGCGTTACGGCCGATGAGCCGCGCCCGCGCGACGCGAGAGTAAACAACGTCGAGGCGCTGAGCGGGAGCTGGCTGCCGCCGGGAGCCGGCGCGGGCGATTGGGCAATGCCGTCGCGAGACTACGCGGGCACCCGTTACTCGCCGCTCACCGAGATAACGACCGCCAACGCCGGGCAGATGCAGCTCGCGTGGACCTTCCAGGACGGGCAGTCGTCGTACGGACACGAGATGACGCCGCTCGTCGCCGACAGCACGATGTACATTGTCTCGCCCTTTCCTGATCGCGCGTTTGCGCTCGATCTCACGAAGCCGGGGGCACCGCTCAAGTGGAGCTACTCGCCGAATCCCTCGCCCATCGCGATCGGCAAGGCGTGCTGCGACGCGGTGCTTCGCGGGGCGGCGCTTTATAAGAAAAAGCTGATATACAATCTGCTCGATGATCACACCGTCGCCGTCGATGCGAAAACCGGGAAAGAGCTCTGGCGCACGAAGCTGGGGAACGTCGAGGACGGAGCAACGATGACGATGGCGCCGCTCGTGGTCGACGGGCGCGTCTACGTCGGCAACTCCGGCGGTGAGATGGGAGTGGCCGGATGGTTCGCAGCGCTCGACGTGAACTCCGGCAAGGAGCTTTGGCGTGCGTACAGCGTTGGGCCGGACAGCCTCGCGCGAATAGGCGCCGACTTTCACCCCTTCTACTCGTGGATGCGCGGCAAGGATCTCGGCGCCACTACCTGGCCAACCAACGCGTGGAAGCGCGGTGCGGGCGCACCGTGGGGCTGGGTGACGTACGATCCGGACCGGCACTCCATCTACTATGGTACCAGCAATACCGGTCCCTGGAATGAGGCGCAACGGCCGGGGCTCAATCTCTGGACGAGCGGCGTGTTCGCGCGGCGCGCGAGTGACGGCATGGCGCAGTGGGCCTTCGTCTTCACTCCGCACAACGAGTGGGACTACGATGGCGTGAACGAGAACATCCTCGCGGATCTCCCCATCAACGGCGTCGTGCGCAAGGTGATGGTGCAATTCAACCGCAACGGCTTCGCGTATACGATCGATCGCGCGACCGGCGAAGTCCTGCAGGCGAAGCCATTCGGCCATGAAAATTGGGCCTCGGGTATCGACTCCGTGACGGGAATGCCTCACGTGATTCCGGCGAAGGAAACGGTGCCCCCGGGCCGTTGGGTGCGAGACATCTGCCCTGCCGATGTCGGTGTAAAGGACTTCGAGCCGTCCGCGTATTCTCCGCGCACGAGGTTGTTCTACGTCACGACCCAGAACATCTGCATGGACTACAAGGGACGCGAAGCGAGCTACATCGCAGGCACGCCGTACTGGGGCGCGCAGATGACGAGACACGTCGGGCCGGGAGGCAACTACGGCGAATTCATCGCCTTCGATGCCGCGACCGGGCGGAAGGTGTGGGGAATTCCCGAACCATTCATGACCTACAGCGGCGCGATGGTCACTGCGGGCGACGTCGCATTCTACGGTACGGTCGATGGCTGGTTCCGCGCAGTGAATGCTCGAACCGGCGAGATCCTCTGGTCGCGTAAGCTCGGCTCCGGAATCATCAGCGCGCCGATGAGCTACATCGCACCCGACGGACATCAGTACGTGGCGATCGCGACTGGTGTGGGCGGCGGCGCGATGACCACCTCGAGTCAGAAGGGATTTCCGCCACGCGGTGACACTTACTACGTCTTCACGCTCGGCGCCAACATCCCGAGCACTCCCGCCCGAGGCGGCGCGACGCCTCCCGCGTCGTCCGCGACCGGCGCAATGCCATGATCGACTCCTGCTGCCGTATCATCATGCGCCGAAATTCGGTCGCGTTCCTGATCAGCGCGTGCGTCGCACTCGCCGCCACGGCGTGCAGCGGCGACTCGCAGCTCGACCGAGGGGCCGGCGCGGGCAGTGCGACTCTGCCCGCGCAGGATGCGCACCCCAGTGGCCCCGACTCGAGCGGGCTGCCCGCCGAGGGAGCGTTGTCGCGCGTGCCGATCGGCGACCTCGCAGGTGCGAATGACAACACGCTGGAGACGACCGTGAAGAGTCCCTATGCAGGAAACGCGGCGGCGATTGCCGAGGGACACGAGCTGTTCGAGAAGATGAACTGCGCCGCCTGTCACGGCTACGGCATGAAAGGCGGCATGGGTCCGGATTTGACGGACAGCTATTGGCGCTACGGCGGAGCGCCGGCGGATATCTACAAGTCGATCTTCGAGGGGCGCCCGCAGGGAATGCCGTCGTGGGGGCGAGCGCTGACGCCGACGCTCATCTGGAAGATCGTCGCATACATCGAAACGAAGGGCGGTGCGGTTTCGGCTGTCGCTGCCGACCGCGAGCGGCAGGGCGACGAGAGCGAGTCGGACACCACCGCCGGGAGCACGATGAAGGGCCGTAATAGTGCGCCCTAGCGCGCTCAGGAGGTCGGGCGCGATCGCTTGCGCGTCATGCACGTGGCTGAACGCGTGCAACGGCACTTCGTCCTACCTCGACGCCACCGGGGCGAGCGGTGCGCACGAGGCGAGGCTCGGCATCTGGCTCACGGTAACGGCTTGCATCGTGGTGGCATTGATCGCGATCGCGCTCGTCGCCGCGATGATGCGGCATCGCGCGGCGATCGGCGATCGCGGTGATGAAGCGCGCGCAGCTGGGGCGAGCATGCGAAATGAGATTCGTGGCGGATTGCGCTGGATCTACATTGGGCTGAGCGGGACTCTCATCGTGCTTGGGCTCACTTTCGCCGGCACGATGGTCACCTTCGGCGCCGTGACGCATCCTCCGCGAAGCGCGGCCGTGATCATGGACGTGACCGGACACCAGTGGTGGTGGGAGATTCGCTACACCGACGTGGCGCATCCGGAGCGCAGCTTCATCACGGCGAACGAGGTGCATCTGCCGATTGGCGTTCCGGTGCGCGTCATGCTGCACAGCGCGGATGTCATCCACAGCTTCTGGCTCCCGCAGATCGCCGGGAAGACCGATGTCATTCCCGGCCAGACGAACGAGATGTGGGTGGAGGCGCGCGTGCCCGGTACTACGCGGGGTATGTGTGCCGAGTACTGCGGGCTCGAGCACGCGGTGATGGCGCTCGTGGTCACGGCGCAGCCGCGAGCGGACTTCGACGCATGGATGCGTGATCGGGCGGCGAACGCCTCCGTTCCTGTCGCACCCGTGCCTTCGCAGGGAGCGGTCGTGTTCGCCGCATCGTGCGGCGGCTGTCACGCAGTGGAAGGATCGCGCGCACTGGGTCGCGCCGGCCCGGAGCTGACGCACATCGCTTCGCGAGCGACGATCGGCGCGGGCGCGCTCGAAAACACGCCCGCGAACATGCGCCGCTGGATCGCGAATGCGCCTTCGGAAAAGGAGGGTGTGCGGATGCCTGAAATGCATCTCACGGGCGGGCAGCTCGATGCGGTCGTCGCCTACTTGCAACAGCTCCGATGACCTGCGTACGCGAGCTCCCATCTTCCTGATGTCGAGGTAGGCGCGAGATGGCTACTTTGGCGATCGATTCCGCCGCAGTCGAGCAGCTGCGACAAACCTGGGAGACGACTCCGGGCTGGCGCGGCGTTCTGTCTACCGTCGACCACAAACGCATCGGCATTCGGTATCTCGTCACATCGATTGCCTTTCTGATCATCGGCGGGATCGAAGCGCTCGTGATGAGAGCGCAACTCACGACGAGTGGAGAGCATCTGGTATCGGCGAACGCGTATGACCAGCTGTTCAGCCTGCACGGCGTCACGATGATATTCCTCTACGCCGCGCCGGTGCTCTCGGGATTCAGCAACTATCTCTGGCCGCTGATGCTCGGCTCACGCGACATGGCGTACCCGAGGCTCAACGCGCTGTCCTACTGGCTCTTTCTCGCGGCCGGCATCTTCCTCTACACGAGCATTCCGCTCGGCGCCGTCCCCAACGCTGGCTGGTTCGACTATGTGCCGTACGCGGCGCGCGCCTACAATCCCGGGCTCAACATCGACTTCTATGCGTTGACGCTGCTGCTCCTCGCGGTGTCGACGACGGTTGGCTCGGTGAATTTCATCACCACGCTGTTCAAGACTCGCGCGCCCGGGATGTCGCTCAATCGTCTGCCCATCATCGTGTGGGGAACGCTCACCGCGTCGGTGTCCAACCTGTTCGCGCTGCCAGCGCTCAGTGCTGCACTCGTCATGCTCTTCCTCGACCGGCGCTACGGAACGCATTTCTTCGACGCGAGTGCCGGAGGCCACCCGCTGCTCTGGCAGCATCTTTTCTGGATGTTCGGACATCCATGGGTCTACATCATCGTTTTGCCCGCCATGGGCATCGTGTCCGATGCGCTGCCGACCTTCTGCCGACGGCCACTCGTGGGCTACACGTTCGTCGCCATGTCGACTGTTGCGACGGCGGTGCTCGGATTCGGTGTCTGGCTACATCACATGTTCGCCACGGGGATTGCTCCACTCGCGCTCGCGTTCTTCGGCGGCGCGAGCCTCGTAATCGCGATTCCCAGCGCCGTTGGCGTGTTCGCATGGATCGCCACGATCTGGAACGGTCGACCGTGGTATCCCGCGGCGATGAAATTTCTCGTCGGTTTCATTCTGCTCTTCGTGATCGGTGGCGTCTCCGGCGTGATGACGGCCGCTGTCCCCTTCGACTGGCAACTCACCGACAGCTATTTCATCGTAGCGCACCTGCACTACGTGCTCGTAGGCATCAACGTCTTTCCCGTAATTGCGGGCGTCTACTATTGGTTTCCGAAGTTCACCGGCCGTCTGATGAACGAGCGGCTTGGGAGCTGGAATTTCTGGCTGATGTTCGTCGGCATGAACGTGCTCTTCTTTCCCATGCACATCGTCGGGTTGCTCGGCATGCCGCGGCGCGTTTACACCTATCCCTCCGGGCTCGGATGGGACATCTACAATCTGATCGAAACCGTGGGCGCTTTTATTTTTGCGGCGGGCATTCTACTCTTCGCCATCAACGTCTGGCGCAGCAGAACGCGTGGCAAGGCCGCTGGCGCGAATCCCTGGAATGGTGCGACGCTCGAATGGAGCGTGCCTTCTCCGCCGCCCTCGTACAATTTCGAGACGATTCCGATCGTGGCCAGCAGGCACCCACTGTGGGAGGAGCGCCTCGACGAGGGATCCGGCCGAACGGTCTTCCACTCGGAGCTTCTGCTCGACGAAAAGCGCGAGACGTTGGCGACCTCACCGCTCGATGCGGATCCCGCAGCGATCATGCGCATGCCGGCGGACAGCTATCTCCCGCTCATCCTCGCAACACTGCTCGGCGCGGCGGCGTTCGGGTTCCTGTTCTCGCTGCTCTGGCTGGCCGGCGCCGCTCTCGCCGCGAGTACCGCAACCGTGATCGTGTGGCTCTGGCCACAAGCGGAAACGGCACCTGACGGCATGCAGCACACGGAGCTCGGCGAGCTTCCCGTTGGCGCAAGCGGGACGCGCAGCGTGGGACGCTGGGGCATGCTGGCCGTGGTGGCGACCGAAGGCGCGTTCTTCGCCTACCTGCTGTTCAGTTATTTCTATCTGTCGTCCATCGCGACGAATCCGTGGCCGAGTACGACCCCGACGCTTGCGTTGCCACTGGCGAATACGGCCATCCTCATCGCCAGCAGCATCTTCGCCATTTGGGCCGAGCGGTCGATCGCGCGTGGCAATACGTCCAGTCTGCGCGCCGGGCTCGCGATTTCCATCTTGCTCGGCTTCACTTTCCTCGGGCTGCAGGCACTCGAGTATTCGCGCGAATCGATTTCCGCAACGTACGATGCCTACGGCTCACTCTTCTATACGATCACCGGTTTTCACGGAGCGCACGTGTTCGTGGGGCTCATCATGTTGACGGTGGTGCTGGTACGCGCGTTCCGCGGTCATTTCTCTGCGGCGAATCACGATGCGGTGACCAATGCCACCATCTACTGGCATTTCGTCGACATTGTCTGGCTCGCGGTGTTCAGCGCGTTGTACATCACGCCGCATCTGCGCGCATGAGCGGTATCGGGCACGCTTCCCGCGGCGCTGGGCCACGACCGACGCATCCGGCGCCGTCACGAACGCGCGTGCATGTGGCGTCCCTCTGGATCGCGCTTGGCGTCGCTCCCGCTGCGTGGGGCGTGCAGACGATTGCGAACCTGTCGTTGTCCTCCCACGCCTGCTACCCGCGACTCGTGCCGCTCGACGTGCCGATGATATCGTCACTCGGAGCTACGTTATTCGCGATCAGCGTGGGTGCCGTGCTCGCTTCGGCATTCGCGACCGTGCTGGCCGTGCGCAATTGGAGGGCATCACGCGAAGAACATCAGCAGCACAGCGGTGCCGCGAGCGCGAGCTCTCCCCAGGCAGCGCTCGCGGAAACCGGAGAAGGTCGCACGCGATTCATGGCATTCGCCGGCGTCCTCGCGAGCTCGACATTTCTGCTTGCGTGCTCGGTGCAGATCGCGACGATCATTCTCGTCACGCCGTGCGCCGCTCCGTAATGGTATCTCCTTCCCTGCGTCGAGGGGGTCAGGAGCGCGAGGGCAGCGAAAGCTCACGCCGAGCGCTTTCGGCCCGACGAGCGAGGAAGTCGCGGTCCTCCGGCGCTTCCACCGTGCGCGGGATTACCTTGACGATCCGATGCAGTTGGTCCGCGAGCACCTGCCGGCGCTTCGTGTCGTGAGTGCATTCGCCAACGGTGCGCAGCGCGTCGATCAGCTTGTCCAGCACTGTTACGTTGCCGCGGGCGCTTCGGCGTACATCATCGAGCGCCTGACCAACGAGGCTCTCGAAGGTGGGCGATCGCTGCGGGCACAAACCAGATGCTGCCGACCACGTCCTCCGCGCGCGTGGCAGCCGGGCGGAGCAGGCGATTCAGCCTCGGAATCAATCGCCGTCGCCGCATCACCAAGGACGCTCTGTTCACGAGTGTGCTGAATGCAATCGACGGGACCAAGGGTCGTGTGGCCCTGGCATCGGGGACGTACGCCTTGGTCGAGGCGCCACCGTTGCGCGTGCATCTCGAGCGCGCGCCGGTGATCTAATCACAAGGGCGAGATTGCCGCCACCTCCGTCTTACAGACTCGGCGCCCTGCAGGTACATTCGCGCGATGCTCGATTCCTGCCCACGGTTCACCCTGCTCGACGCGGAGCGCATGGCTCGCGAGCACTTCGGCGCGACAGGCGGCGCGACGCTGCTCACGAGCGAGCGCGATCAGAATTTTCGCATCGAGGCGGCAGACGGCTCGCGCTTCGTGCTCAAGATCGCCAACGCGCGGGAGGAGCGCGCGATGCTCGAGGCGCAACAGGCGGCGCTCTCGCACATCGCGTCGAATATCAAGA
>JBDSHG010000144.1:0-12595 GCA_039918615.1 Gemmatimonadaceae bacterium
CGCCGGCAGGTCCGAGCACGTGGACGTCGGCGGCGGGGAAGCCCGCGTCGAGGAAGCGCGTGGCGATCGCGTGTGCGGCTGGCGACGTGCTCCCTTCCTTGTATGACGTCTTGATCTCGATGAGCTGCTGGAAGATCGCACGCGCCTCCGCCTGGTCGACGGTGAGGGCGCCTTGTGCACGCGAAGCAATCGGTAGCAGCAGCGCGAGAGCGAGAAGAAGTGAGTTGCGGGGCATTGGCGGGGGCGAAAGGAGTCGCGCGAGTTCGAGGATGCTGAATCTCGCCGATTGCGCTCGCCGGCGTCAGGGCCGCGTACCCCGTCCGCTCGCTTGCTCGCTGCGGACGCCGACGGTACTTTCGAGAACCGCTCGGTCGTCGTCGCCCACCAATTTCACGATGCCAAAGACAGATCCCCGCGTCGACGCCTATATCGCGCAGTCGGCCGACTTCGCGAAGCCGATCATCACGCGCGTGCGCGAGATGGTGCACGAGGCATGTCCCGACGTCGAAGAGATGATCAAGTGGAGCTCGCCCTTCTTCGACTACAAGGGACAGATGATGTGCGCGGTCGCTGCCTTCAAGACGCACTGCGCACTCATTTTCTGGAAGGCACCGCTGATCGACGAGCTGCCTGCCGACGGCGACAAGTCGCGGGGTAGCTTCGGGCGCATCACGTCGCTGAAGGAGCTACCGACGAAGAAGCAGTTCGACGGCTGGATCAAGGCGGCGATGAAGCTCAAAGAAGCGGGCGTCACCGTGAAGCGCAGCCGCGCGAAGAAGCCAGAGGCGAAGGTGCCGAAAGAGTTCGCCGTCGCGCTCGCGAAGAACAGGAGGGCGACGGCTGCCTTCGCGAAATTTCCTCCAGGCCAGCGACGCGAATACTGCGACTGGATCAGCGAGGCGAAGCGCGAGGAGACCAAAGCAAAGCGCGCGGCGCAGGCGATCGAGTGGATCGCCGAGGGGAAGACGCGAAACTGGAAGTATTAATTCCTCACTACGGGCAGCCGCGATTCCGACGCTGCCCTATCGCTCGCCCGTCCGCGCTCCGTGTCGCGCGACGATCACGCTCTTGATCCCGCCTCGCACATTGAAGTCGCCCACGACCTCCATCCAGCGCGGCTTCACCGCGGCCGCGAGGTCGTCGAGAATCCGGTTCACCGCGCGCTCGTAGAAAATGCCGTCGTTGCGGAAGCTCCAGAGATAGAGCTTGAGCGACTTGAGCTCCACGCAATCGACATCCGGCACATACGCGATGCGGATGATGCCGAAGTCCGGTGCGCCGCCCTTCAGCAGCGCGAGCTCCGCGGCATCGCTCTCGATGCCGCCGAGCGGGCACATTGATGTAAACTCGTTGCAGTCGAGCCGAATCTCGTAGTCGCGCTCCCGATACGGATTCGGAAAGGTCTCGAGCAATTCTGCAGCTGGCATTAGTGCACGCTCTCCACGTAGGAGCTCATCGGCCTCGCGGCCCCCGGTAGACACATCCCGAGGTCGCAGTCTCGCGCACGACCACCCTCGATAGTCCCCGCAGCGATGGCGACACGCGATCCCAGATCCAGATCGCCAGATTCTCGCTCGTCGGATTCGACAGCCCCTCGATGTCGTTGAGCATCCGATGATCCAGCTGGTCGCGCAACGGGCGAAACGCCTCGGCGATGTCTGCGAAGTCGATCACCCAGCCACTTCGGCCGCCGACGAAGCCGTGCACCCAGAGCTCGATCACGAACGAATGCCCGTGCACGCGCGCACACTGATGATCGTCGGGGACGTTCGGCAGCCTGTGCGCCGCCTCGATGGCGAAGCTCTTGAACACCTCCATCTCGGCGCCGCTTTCCTCATTGAGCCCGCCGACCGTACCATCGACTCCGCTGTCGATCATGGAATTCCCAATAGCTTGTGCGTCTGGATGCTCAGCCGCCACTGCGGATGCGAGAGGCAATACGCGAGCGCGAGCTCGGTGTTGCGCTCCCGATCGGGGCCGTCCATCGGCTGAAGAAAGAACTGCTCGAAGTCGAGATCGGCGAAGCGCTCGGGCTCTCCGCCCGCTTGCGGATAGACGAGCTTGAGCTCGTTCCCCCTCGTCAATACGAGCGATGCGCCGACCTTGGGGCTCACGCAGATCCAGTCGATCCCCTCGGGCGGCAGCTGCGTGCCGTTGGTCTCGATCGCGATCTCGAACCCCTGAGCGTGCAGCGCGCGCACGACGTCGGTATCCATTTGCAGCAGCGGCTCGCCACCGGTGCACACTACGAGCTTTCGGGCGCGCGACGAAACATTCGCGGGCCACCTGGCTCCCACCGCGAGCGCGAGCGCGTCGGCGCTCGCGAACTTTCCTCCGCCAGGGCCATCGATGCCCGCGAAGTCCGTGTCGCAGAATTGGCACGTCGCATCCGCACGATCCGCCTCGCGCCCCGTCCACAGGTTACACCCGGCGAAGCGGCAGAACACCGCCGGCCGGCCGGTGTTCGCGCCCTCGCCCTGCAGCGTGAAGAAGATCTCCTTCACTGCGTAGCTCACGTCGCGACCGCCCGCGTGTGATAGCGCGCCGGATCCGTTACGTTCGCCTCGAAGAAGCCGCGCAAACGCAGCTGGCACGAGTCGCACTCGCCACACGCGGCACCGTTCGCGTCGGGATCGTAGCAGGACAGCGTCGCCGCATAGTCGACGCCGAGACCGAGCCCGCGCGCGATGATCTTGCCCTTCGTCAGCTGCATGAGCGGCGCATGAATCGTGAGATGCCGCCCCTCGACTCCCGCCTTCGTCGCGAGATTCGCCATCCGCTCGAACGCTTCGATGTACTCGGGACGACAGTCGGGATAGCCGCTGTAGTCGAGCGCATTGACACCTAGGTAGATGTCGTCCGCCATGCTCACTTCCGCCAGCGCCACCGCGTACGACAGGAAGATCGTGTTGCGCGCGGGGACGTACGTGATCGGAATGCCGTGCGACATCTCGCCGAGCGGGCGCCCCTTCGGCACCGCGATCTCGCTGGTGAGAGCCGATGAGCCGAAGACCCGAAGGTCGATGTCGACGATCACATGTCGCAGCGCGCGCGCGCGCCGCGCGATGAACTGCGCCGCGATAATCTCGACATCGTGCCGCTGGCCGTAACGGAAGCTGAGCGCGATGATCTCGAAGCCTTCGTTGCGCGCGATGGCCAGTACGGTCGCCGAATCGAGGCCGCCGCTGAGAAGTACGACGGCGGTTCGCGTCACGTACTCTTGCTCAGCTCGCGCGGGTGCCGGTCGGCTGGCTCACTGCACCGCCGTGCTGTCCGGCGTCGTCATCGTTTTCACCACGCGCCGGGCGAACACCTCGGCGCCCTTCGGCACCATGTCCGCCGGGTTTCCCTTGAGCTCATAGGAGTCATCGAGCACGAGCTTCCCGCTCGCGACGTTGATCAGCTGACCGCTGAAGATCCAGATGAGATCACTCGTCTTGCTGATCTTTCCCATCAGGACCCAGTCGGCGCCGAGCTCCTTTCCCACTTCGTGGGCGCAGGCGACGATCACGTTGCACGGCACATCCTGCACGATAGCCATCGCCTTTGGACCGGAGGCGGTCTTCGCGACGGTGGCGGAGTCGACGAAAGTGATGCCCGGTTTGTTCGTGAGCCCCGCGCGCATGGCGGCGGTGGCGGTCATCGCCATCACGGAATCGTTGGGCATGAGATCGTTGGCGCGTTTGCCGTAGAAGGCGAGGTCGATCATGACCAGCTTCACTTGCGCTTTCGTGGACGTGCTGCCGGACTGGGCATGAACACCAGAGACGGCGATCGTCAGCGCGGCGGCTCCCACGGCGAGCAGGCGCGAGGATGAAAGAGCAACGTTTTTTGGCATGGCTAAAGCTAGCCGCGTCTCACGATCCGTTCTAGCGGACGGGAGAGCGAACGGAGGTGTGGGGACGGCGGAAACAAGCGGGACCCCCCGAGCGTAGGGGAGGCAGGCGATTGACTCTCGCGGGCGAATTCAGCGAGCTTGATCGATCGGGCCGAGGCACAACCCTCCGGAGGAAACGATGGCTACCGAAGAGTACAAGATCGACGGCCAGCATCTGCTGTCGCGAGTGAAGGAGATCGTGCACGAGGGCAACGTGCGGCGAATCATCATCAAGAACGAGGCTGGTCACTCGCTGCTCGAGATTCCTTTGAGCATCGGCGTGGTGGGCGCGGTGCTGATGCCTGTGTGGGTCGCGATCGGCGCGATCGCCGCGCTCACGGCGCACTACACGCTCGTGGTGGAAAAGGACGTCCCGCCGGCGTAACCGGCGGAACATCCCGCGAGATTACCGCCGGCGTCCGCCAAAAACGATCGACGCCCAGCGCAGCAGCTCGAGATAGAGCCACACGAGAGTGACGAGCATGCCGAACGCCGCGTACCACTCCATCTGCTGTGGTGCGGAGCCCGAGTTGCGCTCGATCATGTCGAAGTTGAGCAGGAGGTTCATCGCCGCGACGATCACGACCGCGGAGCTGAACAGGAGCCCCGCCCATCCGAAGCCGAAGACGCTGGGCATCTGAACGTGGAAGAAGCCGAGCACGATCGTGATCAGATAGAAGAACATGATGCCGACGGTCGCGCCGATGATGATGCTCCGCAGCCGGTCGGTGACTTTGATGATGCGTGTAGCGTAGAGCGCGAGCATCGCGAGCGCGACGCCGAAGGTGAGTCCGACGGCGATGAGCGGGATGCCCTTGAACTGCGCCTCGTAGATGTACGAGATGCCGCCGAGCGCGATGCCTTCGAGCACGGCGTAGATCGGAGCGGTGATGCGTGCGAGATTGGGCTTGAACGTCGTGACCATCGCCAGCACGAACGCCGCGATCGCGCCACCGAAGATGATGACGTTGAGATTGCGATCGGGTACGAGCTCGATCTGATACCAGGTGTATCCGGCGCTCGCGGCGGCCAGAAGCACGAGGGCGAAGGACTTCCACGCAGAGCCGGCGATCGTCATGACCCCGGTGCCGCCTTCGGCGCGGGCGCGGGCGATTGCCCGGTCTGAAAATGCAGGATTCGAGAATGCCATTGGGTGTCGCTGAGTAGTTTGAGAGACGTGCGGTTGCTGCACTCGATGATACCCACGCCAGGCGGGATGTATCCCTCGCGAAACTTCGCTGGATTCCATCCCTCGGCGTAAGCTCCCGGAGCTCAAAATGACATTTCCGCCCACTGCTCTCCGGTTCGCCCTCGCCGCCACGACGCTCCTGGTGCTGGCGCCTGGCGCGCCGATCTACCCCGGTGCCGTGCGCGACACTCCGCAGTCGATGGTCGAAAAGAGCACAGGGCTCGAGGCGTCGGCGACGTATGTGACCCCCGACGCGTTCGAGAAGGTCGACTCGTTTTACCGTGCGCATGGCGCCGAGGATACGGGTGCGCGGCGAGTGTCGGCCGCGAGCAAGCGCGCGCTCTACTACTTGGCCGATTCGAAGAGCGACGTGCTCATCCTGTGGCCGAAGAACGGCTCGAGCGATCAGACGTCGATTGTGATCTCGAAGGACTGATCTCGAGCGATCTCCCGCTCGGATCGAGCGCGTCCTCGGCGAGCCACTGACAACGCGCTCATTTCACGTGTGAGCAATCACTTCTTGTCACGTGTGCAATCACGTCTTTGTAATTCGCTTATCATGCACAATGGCGTTATAATAGCGTAGTAGTGGCGTTATAGTGTGCTGATGGTCTTCTTTTTGACGTAAAAATCGTGCTATCTCACGACATCGAGATTGAGTCTCCCTTTCGCGCCCCTCGATCGCTGGAAAGCATACCCTAGCCGAGCTTATTGGCCTAGCTTCCCCGCATGACGACACGCTCCCTCCTCGCCGACGCCGCCAGCCGCGCCGCCACATATCTCGAAGGCATCGATTCCCGTAGCGTCGCACCCACCGCCGCCGCCATCGCTGCGCTTGCCCGCTTCGACCAGCCGCTCCCGGAGCGCCCACTCGAACCCGCCGCGATCCTTCGCGAGCTCGACGAGGTCGGCTCGCCCGGCACCTCCACTAGCGCCGGCGGGCGCTACTTCGGGTTCGTCATCGGCGCCACGCTCCCCTCCGCGCTCGCCGCGAACATGCTCGCCACCTCCTGGGATCAGAACGCCGGGCTCGTGATCATCTCGCCCACCACCGCGAAGCTCGAGACCATCGCCCTCCGCTGGCTGCTCGACGCACTGCATCTCCCTGCCGAATCCGCCGCCGGCTTCGTCACCGGTGCGACGATGGCCAACTTCACTTGCCTCGCCGCCGCACGTCACGCGCTCCTCGAGCGCGCTGGATGGAACGCGGAAGAGCTGGGGCTGTTCGGCGCGCCGCCGCTCAACGTCATCGTCGGCAACGAAGTGCACGTCACGCTGCTCAAGGCACTCGCCATGCTCGGACTCGGCCGCTCGCGCGTAACACGAGTGCCCACCGATGATCAGGGGCGCATGCGCGCCGATCAGCTTCCTCCCCTCGATGATCGCACGATTCTCTGCCTGCAGGCCGGCAACGTGAACACCGGCGCATTCGATCCCATGTCCGAGATCATCCCGCGCGCGCGCGCGGAAGGCGCGTGGGTGCACGTCGATGGGGCGTTCGGACTCTGGGCCGCGGCCACACCGGCGCGCGCTGCGCTCGTCGCTGGTGTGGAAGACGCCGACTCGTGGGCGCTCGATGCACACAAGTGGCTCAACGTCCCGTATGACAGCGGCGTCGCCATCTGTCGTGACAGGGATGCGCTTCGTGGCGCGACGGCGGTGAGCGCCGCATATCTGGTGCAGGGCGCCGAGCGTGAGCCGTGCGAGTATACGCCCGAGCTTTCGCGACGCGCGCGCGGCGTCGATGTGTGGGCCGCGATCTCTTCGCTCGGGCGCTCCGGGATCGCGGAGCTCATCGAGCGCAACTGCCGGCAGGCGTCACGCTTCGCGGATGGACTGCGCGACGCGGGCTACGAGATTCTCGCGAACGTCGTGCTCAATCAGGTGCTCGTCAGCTTCGGCGACGACGAGACCACGAAGCGCGTGATCGCCGGCATCCAGGACGACGGCACCTGCTGGTGCGGCGGAACCGTCTGGCACGGTCGCAGCGCGATGCGCATCAGCGTCTCGTCGTGGGCGACGACGGACCGCGACGTGGAGCTCAGCCTCGCGGCGATGCTCCGCGTCGCGAGCGCGGTTCGCGCAGCGCGCTGACTCGCGACGGAGCGCCGCTACATCGCGCTCGGGTAAGTTTCGGGCAGGTCGCCGTTCATAGCCACCGGCATGTGCAGCGGGTCGACAGCCTTCGTCTCATCGATGTGGATGATCACGTCGTAGCGATGCGGGATGATCGTCGGCACGTAATTCCCCCATCGCTCCTGGCCCGGCGCGTAGACGACGCCGATCGCACGATGGTCCACGGGCTCCTCGAACGCCGGCTCCTGCGCGAGCTCGTCGCCCATCACCATGAAGGCGTCGCCGGCGTCGCCGGCGTCGCTGCGAGGCGCGAGATCCTCGAAGCTCCCGTCGCGCGCGGGCGGCACGGTCATCCGCTCCATCGGTGCGCCCCACTCGCTCCCCGCGATCACGGAGCCGCGATGCGTCGAGAAGCCGACGAGCACGACTCCCTCGCGCTCGTGCGACTGCCGCGCGAGCTGCCCCACGTTCACCATCCCGTCGCGCGCCATGTCCGTGAAGCGCGCATCGCCAACATGCGTGTTGTGCTCCCACACGATCGCCTTCGCGGCAGGTCCATGATGCGCAATCAGCCTGTCCAGCGTGTCCATCAGGTGATGATCGCGCACGTTCCACGATGAGGGACCGCCGCGGATCATCGCGCGATAGTAGCGCTCCGCATCGATCGCGACCAGCGCGTTCTGCTCGGCCGCGAAGTACGCATCGCGCCCGTCGGCCGCATACTCGGGTGCGTTGGCGCGAAGCGTCGTCAGCATGCGCACGACATCGTTCTCGCACGACGCCGGCGCCAGTGCCGTCGAGCGCGCGTACTCGACCGCGTCGCCGTGAACGCGATCGAAGCAGCCGTAGTTTCGCCGCGCCTCACGCGCCGCGGCGGGATCGATGCGGTCGAGGTAAGCGACGACCGCCGACATCGATTCCCACAACGAGTACACGTCGAGCCCGAAGAAGCCGACCTGGCGGTCCCACGAGTGGCGCGCATTATGTACGCGAAGAAATTCCACGAGCTCGGCGACCTCGCGATTCGCCCACATCCACGTCGGCCAGCGCGCGAATGCGTGCAACACCTGTTCGGTGCTCTCGGTCGAATCGTGGAGCTGCTTCACGAAGCGGTTCACGCGATAGCAGTCGGGCCAGTCGCCCTCGACCGCGACAAACGAGAAGTCGTGCTCCTCGACCAGACGGCGCGTGATCGCAGTGCGCCAGCGATAGAACTCCGACGTGCCGTGCGTGGCCTCGCCGAGGAGGACGAAGCGTGCGTCGCCGATGCGGTGGAGAAGGGGATCGAGATCCGCGTGCGTGCGAAGTGGCTTTGATGCGCCGCGGATCGCGGCGATCTGTGCTAGCCTTTGACCATCTGGATGCATGCCACGATCCGCATCACGCGGTTCAGATGTCCGGGGAGAAACGCCGCGAGCGAATCGCTCTTCATCGCCGGCAGGCGCGCGAGATCGGTGCGTACGGAGTCGATCACGGACGTCCATGCGGGGTCCGCCTGCACGTGCATCGCGCGGATCTTCGTCTCGAAGTTCGTGAGCATCCCGTTCACGAGCTGTTCGTGCGCCGGGAGCTTGCCGACGGCGGCGGCCGGCGTCGCTGTGCGCAGCGCCTTGACGTCGTTGGTCACGGCGAGCACGGTGGCGGCGACTTGGGTGTCGGGCTTGCTCACCGGCTCCGGCATCGCGAGCATGCCGGCCGCGCCGCCCGAATCCGTCGGCTGGCTTGCAGCCGCGCTTTGGTCGGCGGAGCCGTGACAGGCCAGTACGATCGGGAGTACCGCAAGGATTCGAAGTCGCGCTGGTAGACGCGGCATGGGCTTCTCTGTTGGAATGACGGCGGTGAACCGCCGAAAATGAGCTAAACGGAGCCTTTTATCGCATTCTTCACGCCGAGAAGGTACTTCTCGGGGCCGGCAGGCGCTGGAACGGCTCCAAAGCTGACTCCGCTCGGTTGACCGACCGATTGGCTACTCTGACGTCGCCTTCCGATCGTTCTGTCTACCCTCGCTGATGCACTTCGAGCCATTGCGCGCGCCGCCTGTCTCATTTCATCGGCGGCCGACGTCGTAATAGGTGTAGCGCCGCTGCATCGATCACTGTCGTCCGAGACAAACGAGAACGCGTGAACATTCGCCGGCTGTTCGAACGCCACTACCTGAGTCTCGTCTGGTATCTGCACGGGCGACTCGGCGATCGGGATCTGGCCCAAGATCTCGCGCAGGAGGCGTTCGTCCGCTTGATCGACAAGCCGCCGCGCACGCCGGATTCATGGCTGTATGTCGTCGCGGGAAATCTCGCTCGCGATGCGCAGCGGGGGGAGACCCGACGCGGGCGTCATCTCGCGCTGCTCGAAGCAGGTGATGACGGCGTCGCCGAGGCTACCGATCCCTCTTCCGGCGCGGATACGACAATGTGCAGCGCGGAAGAATCGGCGCTGGTGCGCGAGACGCTGGCGCTGCTTCCCGAGCGCGATGCGGCGCTGCTCGTACTGCGCGCAGACGATGTGTCGTATAAGGAGATCGCGTCGGCGATCGGAGTCTCACCGACCTCGGTCGGTCCGCTACTCTCGTGGGCGCAGCAGCGTTTCATTCGCGCGCTGGGTAACCGCGCACACGACCGGGGGGAGAGTGCGCGAGCATCCAGCTGAAGGCGCGCTGCAGGCGCTGCTCGATGGTGAGCTGCCGGTCACGCGCGCGATCGTCGTAAAGACGCATCTGCTGCGATGCGAAGAGTGCCGCGCGCGGATGGAGGCGACGCGCGAGACGGCGAGGATGGTGAACGCGTTGCTGCGTAGGAGCACGCCGCAGGTCGACAGCGCATCGGCATGGGCGCGGCTCGTGGTCCGGAGCGGCGGGCGCGCGGAGTCGCGCATGCGGGGGCCTGCGCGATGGGCCTCGGCGGTCGCGCTCGCGCTCGCGACGGCGGCGCTCATCGTCACGATGATTCGCGGGAGCTCGCAGTCGGCGTCGGGCGCCGACGATGGACTGCTGACGCTCAGCACGATCGGCGAGAAGGTCATCGTCGTCATCGTGTACGAGGACGTCGACCACAGCGGCACCTTCACGCATGGCGATATCGTGCGCTCCGTCTCCACGATTCTGCACACCGAGCCCACCGCATTGCCTGCTCACTGACTTGCGTTCCCCCCCACTCGGACTGCCACACTTGTGACTCTCTCGTCCACGAATCGGATCGTCGTCGCGCTGGCGACGGTCGGCGTCGTCTCGCTCGTGCCGCGCGCGGCTGCCGCGCAGCACGTCGATAGCACCGCGCAACGTGACTCCATCGCGCGGCGCGACAGCGTGCTGCGCGCCGGTGCGGTGAAGCGCGACAGCATCTACAGGCTCTCACCGGTGGAGGTACAGGCATCGATCGCGCCAATTGCGGGGCCGACGATCGGCTCCGGAATTCCGGCGCGCATCACGATGCTCGGGGGCGCGGCCGTCGATCAGTGGGAGCCGCGCATCCTTCCCGATGTCCTCGGGACGATTGCCGGCGTCTCGATCTACGATGATCTCGGATCGCAGTACAAAATCAACGTCGAGTATCGCGGCTTCAACACGGGGCCGACGGTTGGACTTCCGCCGGGGATCACGGTCTTTCTCGATGGTGTGCGACAGAACGAGGCCGACGCGCAGGAGGTCGACTTCGACCTGCTCCCGATGGATCACATCAGGCGCGTCGAGCTGTTGAGCGGCACCGCATCGTTGCTCGGCCCGAACTCGCTGGGTGGCGCGATCAATCTCGTCTCGGATCGTGGCGAAGGACCGATGCATGGTTCGCTGGAGTTGACTGGCGGATCGTTCGGACAGGTGGAAGTCGAGGGAACTGTCGAAGGCAAGAATACGAGTGGGTGGGACTACTATCTCGGCGGCGGCTACGAGCGCGAGGACGGATGGCGCGCCGACACCTTCGGCAAGAACTACCACGGCTTTTTGAACGTTGGACACTTCGGCGCGGAGCGTGGCTTTGGACTGCAGGCCATCGCGGCGAAGTCGCGGGTGGGGACGGCTGGATCGATTCCGGAAAGTCTCTATGGTGATCCCCAGCTCAACTTCACGCCGGGCGACGTCGAAGATTTGAACATGCAACAGCTGAATCTCACGGGCTACCTTCCCTTCGGCGGCGGACGTGGGACGCTCACGCTGTTCGGAAAACGCTTCGATGCCGATCGCTTCAACGTCAACCAGGCTCCTGATCCGAACGTCGACGCGCTGACGAAGACGTACACGATCGGCGGTACGGCGGATTGGCGTCGGCAGTTCATCATGGGGAAGAACTCGCTCTCGCTGCGCTTCGGCGTGGACGGCTCGAAGAACTGGGTGCGGGAGCAAATCATCAATTCGCCGAGCGAGATGGCCAATGGTGGCGGAAGCATCGGCTTCGGCGATGTTGGCTACGCGTCGGAGCTCGGGCTCACGACGGATGTGAAGAGCCCGAGCTGGGACCTCGCCGGCTACGGCCTCGCCGACTACAACTTCGGCCGCGTCACGCTCTCCGCAGGGCTCCGCTACGACTACATCCACATCCCGTTCCAGAATCAGCTCGACAGCGGCGACAACACGACGAACACCTTCGACCACTTCAGCCCGCGCGGTGGAGTGAGCGTGAACGTTGGTGGCGGCGCGTCACTATACGGGTCAGTGGGCGGAAGCTTCCGCGCGCCGGCGATCGTGGAGCTCGCGTGCGCGGATCCGACGGCGTCGTGCCCGCTCCCGTTCGCGCTCGGCGACGATCCACCGCTCAAGCCCGTGCGTGCCACCACGTACGAGCTTGGGGGCAAGTGGCTGCACCGCAACCTGCTCTTCGACCTGTCGATATATCGTACCGATGTGCGCGACGAGATCTTCTTCGTCGAGTCGCCGGGCTCGCTGGTCTCCGGCTACTTCACGAATCTCGACAAGACGCGGCGCGAGGGTGTCGAGCTCTCGTTGGCGAGCAGCCTTTGGGAGGATCGAATCTCGTGGTACGCGAACTACGCACACACGAAGGCGACCTTCCAGAGCGATGCGCAGATCTTCAGCACGCGCACCGACAGCGGCTATGTCGGCAACCCGCTCTTCGGCCCCAACACCGTGACTTCCGGTGATGTGATGCCTCTCGTGCCTGAAAATCAGGTGAAGGGCGGGTTCACGGCGCGGCTGCCGAAAGGATTCCGAGTGGGGCTCGACGCGCGGTGGATCGGCTCGCAGTATCTGCGTGGCGATGAGGGGAACGAACAGGATCAGCTCGACCCGTATTTCCTGATGGGCGTGCGCGCGGGATACACGTATCGCAACTGGGATTTCTCGGGGGTCGTGACCAACGTCGTCAACAACCACTCACCAATGTTCGGCACGTACAACGCAAACGGACAGACGGGGCAGCTCGAGCGTTTTCTGACGCCGCTCAATGCGCGCATCTTCGTCTTCAAGATTTCCCGGGCGTTCGGACCGCGCGGCCAGGACAGCGACG
>JBDSHG010000145.1:0-4238 GCA_039918615.1 Gemmatimonadaceae bacterium
GCGATGGACGGCCGCTCCGTCCCCGATCTCGACGACGTGCGCTCGATCGCGGACTCGGTGCTCAGGCATCGCGTGGTGCTCAACTTCCAGGGCGAGGCGGAAGGGTTGAGCGTGAGCAGGTTGATCAGGCTCGAGGAGTAGACTTCCAATTCCGAAGCGCAGCCTCTCTCGGTCGCGGCCTCAGCGTCACAAGCGCCGCATCGATCACCGACGTCTGCAGCTTCTCCAGCTGCAGATTGCGAAGACCCGGAAACCGATCCCCAAGATGTTCTCGGTTGCGGAAGTGATTTAGTATCGTCCCCCGGTCGATGTAGGGAGTATCGAGCGACGAAAGCACGAAGAACAACGATCGTTCTGGTTCCCTCCACCTACGCGTCAAGCGCAGCGAGTCAGCGTGGGCAATTCGGCTGTTCGTTGCCCCCGACGGAGGTGTCATCGGCTTGCTTCAGCGGCCGTGAGAAACCAAGACTGGATCTAAAATCGGCGCCTCACGAGTTGAGTGGGACGCCGACTTCTGAAGCTGAACGACGTATTTGACGCGTCGACGAATGCACAGGAGCGTTCGCGATGATCGTCCTCGATGTCGCGAGGAGTGCAATGAGCGCCGGGAAATGTCGTGCTCGAGAAGGTGATCGTCGGGCGGTGAGCGCGCGAAAGGCGCGGCCATCGGCCAACGTGTCCCGCATGAAATCCATCGCCCATTGCTCGTTCGCCCGGGTCGCGCCGGCAGGGCCACCCGCGGCTCGGCCGTGCCTGTGCGACGCCGGCACTGGCGCCGGACCTTGAGGCCCTCCATGCGATAGAGCCGCTGCACCCGTTTGTGATTGTCGTGCACCCCCGCCTGGCGCAGCTTCCAGATCAATCGCGGCAGCCCCCAGCGCGGATAGGCGTCGGCCAGATCGCTCAAGCGTGTGCGAAGCGCCGCATCGTCGCGGTGGTCCGGCACGTAGCGCACCGCACTGCGGTGCACGCCGAGCCACCGACACGCGCGTCGTTCGCTGCCGGCGGTGCGCGTGATCTCGGCCACGATGGTCCGCCGTTGCCCCATCGTCACCACTCTTTTCCCAGAACGTCCTTCAGCACCTGGAGATTCAGCGCTTGATCGGCGACCACACGCTTGAGCCGCCGGTTCTCCTTCTCCAGCTGTTTGAGCCGACGCGCATCCGGCACCTCCATCCCGCCGTACTTCCGTCGCCACCGGTAGAACGTCTCCTTGGCGATCCCATGGCGGCGCACGATCTCGCTCGTCTTTCCCGTCTTCTCCGCTTCCTTCAGGATCCCAATGATCTGCTCATCGGTGAATTGCGACTTCCTCATCCAGTCCTCCTCGCCACGCTCGTGGCTGTGAAGACTGTCAACCTATAAGTGGACCTCTAAACTGGGCTGCCCGCCTGCTCGCGCGCGGGAACTGGGGCCCGTCACTCGAGCGAAGTTATGTTTGCGCTTCTGGCGAACGAAACACGGGGGGGGCGTAGTCAACTCTGCAAAGTACTATGGCCGCGCGAACTTAATTGCATTTGTTCGCGCATCGAGAGGCAGCGACGATCGCACAATGGACGGAGAGATGGTTCCAACTCCAGTACCAAGAAATTGAGAGTTTGGAGCCGGGCATGCGTCGTTTGTGGGTACCGGGGTGGTACCTCCAGATACAACTGCAAGTAGACCGTCACGATACTCAATATTGCACGAATTCACGACTCGCACACTGTAAGGAGCTGGGAGGTTGTATTTCTCGGTAAGGGTCTCCACACCGATTCCCGCTACACTTGCTGTGTCCAGTTCAGATAACCCCGCCCAATACACGTACACACCCTGTAGCGTGGCACGCGGATTGATCACGAACCATGGCGCCTGAGGCGCAATCCTAACTTCATAAATCTCGGACTTCTCGGGCGTGTACACATACTTCGCGCTGCTCCCTCCAGTGCCGATTATGAAAGGTCGAACACCTTGTCGAAGCGGTCCTCCTGGCGGCCCCAACGTGACTGAGGTCGTGTCTCTGTTTATCGCTACAAGGAAACGCGGGGCACGAGGTGAAAAAGCTCCAGCGACAAAATATGTCCCTGCGAGTTGCGGATAGTTGCAATGTGTGACGCCACCAGAGCAGGGACTGCTTGCTTGTAACGGCCCGTTCGGTCCGCGCGGCCTGTCGATGATCGTGTCACGCTCAGGGTTGCCGTGTGTGTCCGTTAGTGCTATGACAACGCGCTCGATTGGTTGACCCGCCGCGTTGCTCACAGAGATCCAACTTAGTGAAACCGTTGTGTCGCCCCCGTGGGACTTAAGCAGAACAGACCGAGCGGTGCCGCCGGGGATGCTGTCAGAAACACTGGCGCTCGGACCGACAACCCATTTTGGAAGTGCATAGTCAAGTGTGTGGGTACCGATGGAGTCGGTGTACTGCAGACGATGACCTCCATGCATTACCGTAGCCGCCCAGGCGGGAAGGCCCGCGGTGGTTTGCCCTAGCACTTCGTTACCGCCGGAGCGTTGCGCCACAATCGATCCTGCAGCGGTCCATACCTTATTACCACACAGAGGCGCGCCTACTCGCTGTGCGGCCAGCCGAATCGACTCATAAGCATCCACAATCGGTACGGAGTCATTGGCCAGCCAAGGCGCGCGTGCGAGCATCCGGTGTCCCGCAGCTGCCCCATTCTTAATTAACGATCGCAATGACGCAGGAGAAAGTGTGGAATCGAACGCGAGTAGTAAACCTGCAACGCCCGAGACTATTGGAGCAGAAAACGAGGTGCCCGTGACCGATATCTCAGGAATTGTTGTTCCCGTCGTCCAGACATCTTCTCCTGGGGCATAAACGTCAAGTTCTCGTCCTCGACTTCCCTGGGTATACACCGACCCTGTCGCGCGTGCGCTACCTCCAACGACGAGAATATGATCAGCTGCGGAGTCCTGAAGCGCCGTAGTCACCGACCAGAACGCATCAACAGGATGATCTCCAGCGGCAATGACTACGAGCGGCATCGAGGCGCTGTGGAGGGTAGGCGCCATTGCAGCCGCAAACACACGTCGATACGCGACTGCGGTGGAGCTGTCGGTTGCGTTTGGACTCCACTGCGAATTGTGTGTTTGCGTGGGCCAGTCGTAGCCCCACGACAGATTGACAATTTTTATTTGCGCAATAGCGGCTGCCGAGATGAATTGTGAAACTTCGGCTAGGGTCGCATTGTGTCCCAGATCATCCAGCACCATTCCCGCGCGCCACATAGTGCCTGTGATACCGACGCCGTCGTTGCCGCGGGCAGCTAACACGCCTGTCACCCACGTACCATGACGAATTGTTTCAGTCGCGAACCCGTTTAGGGTAGGCAAAGGAGCAAGTGCATTAGGAATCGCTTCCGTTTGGTCGAATGGGTGATCGATAACAGCGATTCGGGTTTCCGGATTTGCCAGTACTGCATCCCCACGCGAAAGGCGCTGGGAGTGTCCCGCGCGTAGTTGAAATGCAGGCGATGCCGCCGATGATGCGGCTCACGCCGCAGCGGATTTGTTGAGCGAGAGTTTGTTCTGGAGCGCCTGCTGGAGCAAGGGGAGATGGCGAAAGTGCTTCACGCGACGGAACTGCCGCTCCATGGCCCAGAGCGCCGACGCACACCACCGCAGTTTCTGATCGCTCGTGCGCCATCGCGTCACGCGTCGCGTTCGCGCTTCGAGTCGCGCCATGACACTCTCGATCAGGTTCGTCGTCTTGAAGCTCACGCCCAGCTCGGGAAAGACGTTGAGTCGGTGGAGCGTGAGGGTTTCCTCCAGTCCCTCCGCGAGGCTCGCCGCGGCCGACTCGTTCACCACGCGGAGCTCACGATGGAGTCGCTCCAGGGCGCGCTTCGCGTCCGCGTACGTGGGATGCGCATACGCCGCCTGGAGCTTCCGCCGCCACGCGGGCTGGTCCTGCTTCGCGAGATAGCCCACGACATTCTCTCGCTTGTGCCACTGACAGCGCTGGACGGGAATGTCGCCAAAGACATCGCGCACGGCCGCACGCAGCCCCTTCGCGCCGTCGAGCACGACCAAGAGTGGCCGGTCGAGCGGAAAGCCGCGCTCCCCGAGCTCGCGGAGGAAGCTCGTGATGACGCGCTTGTTCTCGCTCGCCGTCTGCACGAGTCCCAGGATCCGCTTCTCCCCCGTCGTCGTCACTCCGAGTGCAAGCACGAGCGCATCGCGGGCAAACGTCTTGCCGTCGAGCACCAACACGAGCCACTGGGCATCGTCCAGTCGTC
>JBDSHG010000146.1:0-19751 GCA_039918615.1 Gemmatimonadaceae bacterium
GCGCCTTGCGCGAGCGCGGCGACCGCTGGGTGTTCGGCTCCGATGAGCTCTACATGCTCGCACGCCGCGAGCTGCCGGGCGCCGATCACTACGGCGACTTCGTCCAGATCGAGAATGGCATTGGCGCCGTCGCCTATTTGCGCAAGCGGGTCGCCGACGGTGCTCGATCGCTCCCGCGCCACGATGGCCGGCGCATCGGGGTCGTCACCGGCACCGCGATGGGTGGCCGGATGATGAGCGAGCTGCTCGACCAGCTGCATGCGTCCACCGGCGCATACTTCGAGCAGATCGTCGCCGAGAACTCGCTCTTCGGGCCGACGACGACCGCGGCGGGGCTGCTCGTGGGCGCCGACCTGAAACGGGTGCTCGATGGCCGCACCGATCTCGACCTCGCGCTCATCCCGGCGGAGACGATCAACGATGATGGTCTCTTTCTCGACGATCTTCCCTTCGCCACACTGCGCGAGGAGCTTTCGATTCCGCTCGTACCGTCCTACGACTTTCTCGACGTCCTTTCCAACGAAGACCTGAGCGACGCCGCGTCGCAGCTTCATACTGCGAGTGCCGCATGACCGAATCCGGAAATATTCCCGTCGTCGCCATCGTCGGACGCCCGAACGTCGGCAAGTCGCAGCTCTTCAACCGGCTCGCCAGCAGCGACTCGGCCATCGTGAGCGAGGAAGCGGGAACGACGCGCGACCGGCACTTCGCGCGCGCCGAGTGGGGCGGGCGTGCATTCTGGCTCGTCGATACTGGCGGGCTGACGGACGATCAGTCGGTGCCGATGGACGTCGAGATTCAGAAGCAGGTGATGCAGGCGATCGCCGAGGCGGATCTCCTGCTGCTGGTGGTCGACGCGAAAACCGGGCTGCACCCGCAGGACCAGCGCGTGGTCGAGCTGCTGCGCGATGCGCGGAAGCCGTGGCTGCTCGTCGCCAACAAGGTCGACGATCCGCGCTCTACCGACTTCTACGAGTTCTACAATCTCGGCGCAGGCGATCCGATTCCGGTGTCGGCGATCAACGGCAAGAACTCGGGCGATCTGCTCGACGAGGTGGTGGCGAGATTCCCCGAGAAGATGATCGAGGAGGAGGGATCGCTGCGCGTCGCGGTGATCGGGCGTCCGAACGTCGGCAAGTCATCGCTGGTGAACAAGCTCCTCGGCGAGGAGCGTCTCGTCGTGAACTCGGAGGCGGGGACGACGCGCGACGCGATCGACACGCCAATGCAGTATCACGGGCAGACGCTCACCTTCGTCGACACGGCGGGGCTGCGTCGCCAGTCGAAGATCGACGACGGGGTCGAATTCTATTCGTCGCTCCGCACGCGCCGCGCCATCGAGCGTGCGCAGGTATGCGTGCTGATGCTGGACGCCGTCGTCGGGCTCGAGAACCAGGATCTCAAGATCGCGACGCTCGCGTGGGAGAATGGCTGCGGGTTGATCATCGTCGTGAACAAGTGGGACATCAAGGAAGAGAAGACCGACAAGTCGGCGCAGAAGTTCCAGAAGGAGGCCGGCGAGAAGGCGCCCTTTCTCAAGTTCGTGCCGTTCATCTTCACGTCGGCGCTCACGGGCCAGCGCGTGACGAAGGTGCTCGAGAGCGTGCTGCTCGTGGATGCGGAGCGGAAGAAGCGCATCTCGACCGCGCAGGTGAACACGACGCTCGGCGAGCTCACTGCACGACTGCAGCCGCCGCAGGCCGCGGGGCGCGAAGTGAAGCTGCTGTACGCCACGCAGGTCGAGATCGAGCCGCCGACCATCGCGGTCTTCGGGAATCATCCCGACCTCGTACCGGAGCACTACGTGCGCTACCTGCACAACGGCTTCCGCGAGGCGTGGGGCTTCAATGGCAGCCCGCTGCGCATCCTGTTGCGGAGCCGCGCCGCGTAAATGATGCCTCTTGCGGGATTGCTGATCTCGTACGTCGCCGGCTCGATTCCATTCGCGTATCTCGCGGGGAAGCTCTTCAGGGGAATCGATCTTCGCGAGCACGGCTCCGGCAATCTCGGGGCGACCAACGTCTTCCGCGTGATGGGATGGAAGGTCGCGAGCGTGGTGATGCTGCTCGACATGGCGAAGGGCGCGCTCCCCGTGCTCCTGCTGCCGCCGAGATTCGCACCGTCGAATCCGGTGCTGTGGGCGATCGCCTTCGGAGTCGCGGCGATCGTCGGGCACGTGAAGTCCATCTTCCTGCTGCTGAGAGGCGGAGGGAAGGGAGTCGCCACCGCCGGCGGCGTTTTCCTCGCGCTCGCTCCGCTGCCATCGCTGATCTCGCTGTCGGTGTTTGCACTCGTGCTCTGGCTTTCCGGGTACGTCTCGCTCGCATCGCTGACGAGCGCCGTGACGCTCACGATCGCGGTGATGATCATGTATGGCTGGACTTCACCGATCGCGATCGCCTGCGCTGCGATCACGATGTTCGTGTTCTGGACGCACCGCGCGAACATCGAGCGGCTCAAGCGCGGTGAAGAGAACCGCTTCCGTCGCGCGAGGCCAGTGGCCTGATGCGATGCGCTGTGGTTGGTGCCGGAGCGTGGGGAACCGCGCTCGCCGATCTGCTCGCGCGAAACGGCCATGGCGTCGCGCTGTGGGCGCGCGAGCCGGAAGTCGTCGCCGCCGTGAACACATCGCACGAGAACACGAGCTTCCTCGCGGGTGCGAGACTCCACGACGGCGTGGTCGCGTACGCGGATCTCTCCAGTGCGTGCACTGGCGCCGCGCTCGTACTCTTCGCGACGCCGTCGCACGTGCTGCGCAGCATCGCGCGTACGGCGATGACGGCGATCGGCGCCGACGCGACCATCGTCGTCGCCACCAAGGGGATCGAGCGCGAGACCCTCGCGGTGATGAGCGACATTCTCGCCGAGCAGTATCCGCGTCACGCGATCGTCGCGCTGTCAGGGCCGAGCTTCGCCGCCGAGGTCGTCGCGCGCCAGCCGACGGCCGTCGTCGCGGCGTCCGCGAACGCCGAGGCCGCCGCGATGGTCCAGCGCGCGCTCTCCGGCGATGACTTCCGCGTCTACACGCACGACGATGTCATGGGCGTCGAGCTCGGGGGCGCGCTCAAGAACGTCATCGCGGTGGCGACGGGGATCGCCGAAGGGCTCGGGATGGGCTTCAACGCGCGCGCCGCGCTCATCACGCGCGGGCTCGCCGAGATGACGCGGCTCGGCGTGAAGATGGGCGCGTCGCCGCTCACGTTCGCGGGGCTCGCCGGGATGGGCGACCTCGTGCTCACGTGCACCGGTGCGCTCAGCCGCAACCGCTCGCTCGGCGTCGAGATCGCGCGCGGCGTGTCGCTCGACGAGGCGCTCGCATTGCGGCGCACGGTAGCCGAGGGAGTGATGACGACTCACAGCGCGCGCGCGCTCGCGGCGCGAGAGGGAATCGAGATGCCGATCGTCGATGCGGTCTACAGGATACTCTTCGAGCATCAACCACCCCGTGCCGCCATCGGTGAGCTGATGCGGCGCGAGCTTCGAGCGGAGGGAGACTCATGAGCGCGGAGCCGGTGCAGGAGTTCTTCTCGATCGGGGAAGTGTGCGAGCTGACGGGACTCAAGCCGCACGTGCTTCGATACTGGGAGAGCCAGTTCAAGTTCCTGAACCCGGCGAAGAATCGTTCGGGGAATCGGGTCTACCAGCGGCGCGAGGTGGAGCTCGTGGTGCTCGTGAAGCATCTGTTGTATATCGAGAAATACACTATCGACGGCGCGCGCCAGAAGGTCGACGAGCACCGCAAGAAGGGGCAGCTCAAGCCGAGCGCGCGCAAGGCGCTGGATGTGCACACGCTCGCCTCCATCGAGCAGGAGCTCGCCGAGGTCCTGAACATCCTCGGCGGAGATTCTCCTCGCTCGTGAGCGACGTCGCCTGCGTCATCCCGGCGTTCGATGCGGCAGGGACGCTTGCATCGGTCGCGAGCGGGCTCCGGGCCTCGCTGCCGAACGCGATGCTCATTGCCGTCGACGATGGATCATCCGATCACACGTACGATGTGGCGCAGGGGAGCTGCGACCGCGTGGTGCGCCTCGATGTGAACCACGGCAAGGGGGCGGCGCTTCGTGCGGGCTTCGCGGTCGCGCTCGATGCGCGAGTGGCATCGGTGATCACGATCGATGCGGATGGTCAGCATGATCCGGCGCGCGCCCCCGAGCTCCTCGCCGCGCTCGCGGATGCGGATGTCGTGATCGGAGCGCGCGATCGGACGCGCGGCGTCATGCCCATGGGGCGGCGCGTCACCAACGCGCTCGCTAGTGCGGCGGTGGGCGCGATCGTCGGCGTGCCGGTGCCCGACGCGCAGTCGGGGTATCGCGCTATGCGGCGCGAGGTGCTCGAGGCCATTCACGCGAGCGGCGACCGCTACGAGTACGAGACGGAGCTGCTGATCGACGCCGTGCGCATGGGCTTTCGCATCGCGAGCGTCCAGGTGCCCACTTCCTATAGTGCGCCGAGCCACTTCCGCGCGTGGGATGACTCGCTGCGTGTGGTGCGCACGATCTGGCGCCATCGCTCGCGCGGGCCGGTCTGATGCACTTCCTCTGCAGCAACGACGATGGGATTCTCGCGCACGGTCTCGACTGCCTGGTGAAATCCGCCGAAATGCTGGGCGACGTGACGGTGTGTGCGCCGGATCGCGAGCAGAGCGCGACGAGCCACTCGCTCACGTTGCATCATCCGATTCGTCCCGTCGCGCGCGGCGAGAAGCGGTGGCAGGTGGACGGCACGCCCACCGATTGCGTGATGCTCGCGATCTCGGCGCTGATGCCGGAGCGCCCGGACTTCGTGCTGAGCGGGATCAATCACGGTCAGAACATGGGCGAGGACGTGCTCTACTCGGGGACCGTCGCCGCGGCGATGGAGGGCGTCTCGCTCGGAGTTCCCTCGATCGCGCTCTCGTTCGCGGGCGGCGAGCTCATGGCGGACCCCGCGCTGCTGACCGACCAGATTTCGGCGGTCGCCGCGCTGCTCAGGCATCTAACTGCCCTCAAGATGCCGAGTGACACGCTGCTCAACGTCAACATGCCGCCGCGCCTCGCGAAGGACATCAAGGGCGTGCGTCTCACGCGTCTGGGACGCCGTGTGTATTCGGACTCGCTGATGAAGTTGCAGGACCCGCGGAAGCGCGAGATCTACTGGATCGGCGGCGGCTCCGCGTCGTGGAGCGGCGCCGCGGATTCGGATTTCCGCGCGGTGGCGGATGGCTACATCTCGGTCACGCCGCTCACGCTCGATCTCACGCATCTGAAGATGCTCGACGAGGCGAAGCTCTGGTGGTCGGAGCCATGAGCGGCGAGCAGCCCGGCGGTCGCAGGAGGCTCGTTGAGGCACTGCAGGAGCGAGGCGTACGCGATCTCTCGGTGCTGCGCGCCTTCGATCTCACGCCGCGCCACCTCTTCGTGCCGACCGCGATGCGGCATCGCGCGTACGAGGACAGCGCGCTGCCGATCGGCAACGGGCAGACGATCTCGCAGCCGAGCACGCACGCGCAGTATCTCGAGCTGCTAGCGCTGACGGGGAAGGAGCGCGTGCTTGAGATCGGCACAGGCTCCGGTTACCAGACGGTGCTGCTCTCGCATCTCGCGGCACAGGTGTTCTCGATCGAGCGCGTGGGCGCGCTGGTGACGCAGGCGCGCGATGCGATTCGCGCGGCCGGCGCGTCCAACGTCTCGCTCCTCGGCGGCGACGGCACCCTCGGCTGGCGCGACTACTCCCCCTACGATGCGATCCTCGTCACGGCGGGGTCGCCCACGGTGCCGACCCCCCTCGCGGAACAGCTCTCGGAAGGGGGGCGCCTGCTGATCCCGATCGGAGACAGGGAGGAGCAGGTGCTGACCCTCTTTACCAAGCGTGGATCGGAGCTGGAGCGGCGTGACATTGGACCCGCGCGATTCGTCCCGCTCATAGGGAAGTACGGCTGGCCTTCCTGAGGAGAGCCCGTCAGCTTCATTTACCGCATCGTACGCGGGCGCCGAGATACATTGACTTGTCGCGCCCAAGGAGTGCTGATGGAAGACAGCCCGGAAGAACTCCCCAAGCAGCCCCGCCGCACCGCTGCCAAGCCCTTCTTCTCACCGCGTCCGAACTCGGGCGAGGGAGCGACCGGCCCGCTCGAGCTGAGCCGCCGACGCGCCGCGCAGCTCTTCACGCCGCCGAGCTCCGCGCCCGCCACTCCCGTCGCGGATCGCGCGCCGGAGCTCGAGGTCGAGCAGGCGCATGAGCTCGCCGGGGTCCCCAACTCGAGCGCTGCCGACGGCTCGACGCAGATGGCCGCCGACGCGCCCGCAGCCGAGATCGAGAAGGAGCCCGACTTCGAGGGCGATTGGACCCCCGCGCCACTGCTGCTCCCGGAGCAGACGCTCGACGCCGAGTCGCTGCTCGCGAGCAGTGACGCCGAGGATGACGACCGCCTCGTGGTCGAGCAGTTCGAGCATGAGGATATCGAGCTCACCGCCGCAACTCCTGACCTGACGGACGAGCACTCGATCGAAGTGATCGCCTACGACGATGCGAATAGTCTGCTGAAGTCAGCGTCCACCGATGGCGAAAATCCCGCGATCGATGGGCTTCGGCTCGAGTCCACCGAGTTCTCCTTCGATCAGGCGGCGCACCGGCCGCGACTCAACGTCGACAGCTTCTGGGCGAGCGAGCCCTTCTCGGCCGCTGACGCGCATGCGACTCCCGCGCAGCCTGCGGAGCCGGTGGCTGACGAGACCGAATCGACGATCGACGAGGAAACCGCTGGCGAGAATGAGGCCGAGCTCGTGATGGAAAGCGTCGGGACCGAGCCTTCGATCGACGAACAGCCGTTCGAGTGGGCCGACGATCCGTCGACCACGATCTCGCATGCACAGGGAGCGCTCGAGCCCGAGCCGGAGCACGATCCGGAGCCCGTGCACGCGCGCGCTTCGGAGCCCGTGATCGCCGACATCGCACCGCCATGGATGAGCCGCCTCACTCCCGCGAGCACGCAGTCGCTCGAGGAGCTGAAGGAATCGGAGCCGTGGGATCTCACCCCCGTGCGCGGGCTGGAGGAGCTTCCGGAGATCGCCGCTGCGCCGGAGCCGGTCGTCGCCGCTGCCACTGGCCACGACGTCGCCGACGCGCTCGAGCGCATCGCGGCGCGGGTGCGCGATGGCGCGATCGATGTGCCGAGTGGAACGGATCTCAGCGACGAGGCGGCGTTGTCCGCGGTGCTTACCGCGCTGCTGAAATCGCGACGTTGACTCCCGTGTTCGCGCACGTCGAGGTGACGGGCCGCGTGCAGGGAGTCGGCTTTCGCGAGTTCACGCGGACCATCGCGCAGCGCCTCGGCATCGCCGGGTGGGTGCGCAACCGCGACGATGGTGCCATAGAGCTCGCGGCCGCGGGGAATCCGAGTCAGATCGAGACGCTGCTCGCGGCGGTGCGCCGCGGACCGTCCGGCGGCAACGTGCAGGAGGTTCGCACGCTCCCCGTCGACGAAACAGAGATCATGCCCAAACCCTTCGTCATTCGCCGGTGAGAACGTGACCACAACCGCAACCGCGGAGCTCGACCAGCTTCTTCGTCCACTGATCCGCGAGATCCCGAACTTTCCCAAGCCCGGGATCGACTTCAAGGACATCACGCCACTGCTCGCCGACGCGCGCGCCTTCCGTCGCGCGACCGAGGGGATGGCGGCGCCGTTCGCGGGCGACCGGATTACGCACGTGGTGGGGGTGGAGAGTCGCGGCTTCATCCTCGCATCGCCGATCGCGCAGCAGCTCGGCGCGGGTTTCATCCCCGTGCGGAAGCCAGGCAAGCTGCCGCACACGGTTGAGCGCATCGACTACGCGCTCGAGTACGGAACGGACGCGCTCGAGATGCACCGCGATACGCTGCAGTGGGGACACCGCGTGCTTATCGTCGACGATGTGCTGGCGACGGGTGGGACGCTCAAGGCGACGTGCGAGCTCATCGATCTCTTCGGCGCGGAGCTCATCGGCTGCAGCGTGCTCCTCGCGCTCGGCGATCTGCCGGGACTCACCGTGATGCGCCACCGCCGGGTGCATTCGCTGCTGCGCTACTGATCGCGCTCAAGCGGTCGCCCTGTAAGACGCTGCTCGGCGGCGCTACCTTCTGTACGCCGACATGCGCATCCTGACGATCACGCACAACTATCCGCGGTGGGACGGTGACAGAGCAGGGGCCTTCGTCGCCATGCTCGCCGCCGAGACCGTGCGACTCGGCCACACCGTGCGCGTGGTCGCGCCGCACGCACCGAGAGCGGAGACGCGCGAGATCCAGCACGGCGTGAAGATCGTGCGTGCGCGCTACGGTCCGGACGTGCTCGAGCGTGTGGGCTACACCGGCGCGCTGCGTCAGCCGCTGCGCGCGACGCTCCTCGCTCCGCTGATGCTTCCGCCGTTCATTGCGCGGCTCTGGTGCGTTGCGGCGGCGGAGGCTGAGAAGTTCGATCCGCACGTCGTGCACGCGCACTGGTGGATGCCCGGCGGATGGATCGCGAGCCGGCTCGGGCTCCCGTACGTCGTGACCTGTCATGGCACCGATGTGCGGCTGCTCGAGAAGTCGTACTGGCGCGCGCTTGCGGCGCCAGTGATGAAGCGCGCGGCCGCGATCACGACGGTCTCCGAATTTCTCGCGACGGACATCCGGCGATTCATGCCGAGCGTAGCGCACAAGGTCTCGGTCACGCCGATGCCGCTGGACATCGAGCGATTCGCGGCGGGCGCGACGTCGGCCAAGGTGTCGCCGCCACGGGTGCTGTTCGCGGGGAATCTCATCGCGTCGAAGGGCGTCGATGTGCTCATCGACGCGATCGCCCTGCTGCGCGATCAGGGGGTGCAGTGCCAGCTGCGGATCATCGGCGCGGGACCCGAGGAGGCACGGCTCCACGCGCTGTCCGCGCAGCGCGCGCTTGGCGATGCGGTAACGTGGTCGCCGTTCATCTCGCAGCACGAGTTGCCCGCCGAGTACGGCGAGGCGACGGTCACTGCGCTCGTCTCGCGCGGACAGGCTGAGGGGCTCGGCCTCGTGCTCGCCGAGGCGCTGCTCGCGGGGAGCGCGGTGGTGGGAACGGCGGCGGGGGGAATTCCGGAGGTCGTCGTCGATGAGCAGACGGGGCTCATTGCGCTCGACGGCGACGCGCCGGATCTCGCGCGCCAGATCGACCGCTTGCTCGCGGACAAGGATCTGCGTGCGCGGACGGTCGAAGCGGGGCGCGCGCGCATCCGGGCGCAGCACGCGCCGGTGGCGGCGGCGGAGCGGGTGATCGCGATCTACAAACAGATCGCGAGGGTGGTAGCGAACCCAGGGTCCGTCACGTAGCTATTGCGCATGAGCCTCTCGTACAAACTGCTCGGCCCGAACGATGTACTCCTTCTCGAACATCTCGCCCGCAACGATCCCGCATTCGACCTCGACGGCCGTGGTGAGCCGCTGGAGCCACTCTCACCCCAGGCGGCGCAGCGCTTTCTCGCGGACCCCGCGGTGCTGTTCTGGGTGGCGCGAGATGGCGAGGACATCGCGGGCTTTCTCTATTGTCTGCTGGTTCCGCTCCGCTCGAGCGACGAGCAGGAGCTACTGCTCTACGAGATCGGCGTGCGCAGCGAGTGGCGCAGAAAGCGCGTGGGTCGGTTGCTGCTCGATCACATGGAAGGATGGATGCGCACGAACGGCGTGCGCGAGGTGTGGGTGTGCGCGGACAACCCGGCAGCGGTGGCGTTCTACCGTGCGTGCGAGTTTAGTGCAGCCGGGGATCAGCCGGTGTATATGACGCGTCGGGTGCGGTAGGGGCTTGGGGAGGAGTTGATGCGCGGCGCGGCCTATCACGGATTCGTAATGGATGCGGTAGTCAGCTCGCAGTGAAATAACCGGATGTGCGAAGCGACAGCGATTGATATTTCAGCGCTGACGAGCTGCGAGTTAGTATCGTGTGCAGGTGAGTGGGACATTAGGCGGGCGCGCGTTTCGGTTTTCCGGAGGCGTCGGTGATCGATTTTAGCAACGTGCAGTTTCTCACGATCGTCGCGGCTTACCTGCTTCTCGGCGCGGTGTTGGGCACGGTCCCGGGCATGCTCCTGGCCCAGTTGTTTCAGCAATCGCGCCGAACTGCATTCTTGGATGCAGCAATCGGCATCTGCGGAATCGTCTTAGGCCTCGCGACCACCGGTTGGGCCGACCTTCGTATTACATTCTTGAATGGCCACGGTGTCGGTCCTCGCGGCCTCTTGGCCGACTACGGTCTTCTGTTCGCAGGCTCTGTCTCCGTCATTCTCATCGGCGCTCGACACGCGCGACTTCGAAGGAGCGCCATTACTTCTGGGTAAGGCAGGCTGCTGCATGGCAGCCATCCGTGCCAGCGCGAAAGATCGCCAGCCGCATTGTGTCTCAGCTCGCCATCAACCACGTTGTGTTCTTTAGTAGCAGGCGGAACTGATCATTCGTTCGAGGCGGCAACAGACGTATGCCCACACGGAAAGCGCGCATGCCGATCCTTAGTGCGCCGAAGGCGGACAATTGGGTTGATCGCGGCGCGCCTTGCGAGCCGGTGCTTATGCGCATCCTCGCGCACTACTTCGACCGACCCGACCCATCGGACGCGCCGTGGAACGATGAGCACGCGGCCGCGATCCGCGGCCTCGTCGAGGCTGGTGGCACCGAGCTGCACGTCAGCGGCTACCTCTATCGCGCGGTTCGTGAGCTGGGGCAGCCGGCGTCGCCGTGCACGCGTATCACTGCGATCGCGGTCTGGTACGCTGCGAAAACTGCATTGGTTCGGGACTTTGCCGAGCGGGTGCTCCATGGCGAGGTGCCGCGCCCGATCGCGACATCGGACTCGCTCGCCCACTGGCTTGCTGCGCGGCTGCTGACGCCTAAGGAGCTCGAGGCCTTCGAGCGCGGTGATGGCCTGGAGCTGTTGCCGTACGCGAATGATGACTAGCGCCTGCATTCCAACACGTCGTTGCAGCAGACGAACGCAGCACGCAACGCGCTCGACGCACTCGGCATCGGCCACCGACGCAACGAGACCACGGGCGACATGGAACACAGTGGAACCGTGATGATCTTGAACGAACGCGGGCGGATCGCGTGGCGTCTCGACGGGGACTGGCGCCCCGTGTGCGATCTGTTGCGACGGGTATGATACCAGGAGCAGTCGGGAGAGGTCCTTGGCGGACGGCGCGCAATTGTGCGGTGTCCGTGCGACATCCGTCACGTGGAAAAGGGCGGTGCGTAGCGAGATTTCAGAGTCGCCCGCGGCTCGGGCGCGATCCTCGTGACTTGAGCGCCAACGAGGCGATGCGACTGATAACCTGATCCATATGATCGTGCTGGTGCTGGGTGTCCTCGCCGCGATCGGTGGCATTCTCCTCTCTCCGTGACCACGGATGTACTCACTCCTGCAGCATCACATCAAGACGGCGATGGGTTCTCTCGCCGCCGCAACGGTAGCCTCCAACTCATGAACCTCACACTCTGCAGTGCAGGCGTCTCCCCGAATCCCGTGATCATCCAGGGCGGGATGGGCGTCGGTGTTTCCAACTGGACGCTCGCGCACGCGGTGTCGCGACTCGGACAGCTCGGCGTCGTCTCTGGAACGGCAATCGACACGATGCTTGTCCGCCGGCTCCAGGACGGTGACGCCGGCGGCCACATGCGCCGCGCGATGGAGCACTTTCCGATTCCCGCGCTGAGCGCGTCGGTGCTGCATCGCTACTTCCTGCCGAACGGCCGCGCGACGGGTGCGCCGTACAAGATGTTGCCGATGTACAAGCAGGTGGTGAGCGCAGCGCGTCAGCAGGTGACCATGCTGGCGAACTTCGTCGAGGTCTGGCTCGCCAAGGAGGGACATGAGGGGGTCGTCGGCATCAACCTGCTGACCAAGTTGCAGATGCCGAATCTCGCATCGCTGTATGGGGCGATGCTCGCCGGCGTGGACTACGTGCTCATGGGCGCCGGCATCCCGCGTGAAATCCCGGGTGCGCTGGACGCGTTCGCGCAGCACCAGCCGGCTCGCATCAAGCTCGACATCGATGGTCCAGCCGAGTCCGCGCCCGAGTTTCTCACTTTCGACCCGCGCGAGCACTGGACGCCGAGCGCAGAACTGACGCGTCCGCTATTCCTTCCCATCGTTTCGGCGAGCTCGCTCGCCGCGACACTGGCGAAGAAGGCCAACGGACGCGTGGACGGCTTCGTGGTGGAAGGTCCAACCGCGGGCGGTCACAATGCGCCGCCCCGAGGGGAGCCGCGCTTCAACGACGACGGTGAGCCGATCTATGGCGAGCGCGACGTCGTCGATCTCGCGAAGATGCGCGAGCTCGGGCTTCCGTTCTGGCTCGCGGGCGGCACCGGATCCGCAGAAGGGCTGCGAGTTGCGCACGCGGCCGGTGCGGCGGGGGTGCAGGTGGGAACGCTGTTCGCGTATTGCGATGAGTCGGGGTTGGCGCCGGAGCTCAAGCGCGGCGTGCTGGCCGCCGTTGCCGCGGAGAAAGTACGCATCCGCACGGATCCACGCGCCTCGCCCACCGGGTACCCATTCAAGGTCGTCGAAGTCGACGGCTTGGCGCTGCAGGATGATGAGCGCACACGCGTGTGCGATCTTGGGTACCTCCGCACCGCCTATCGGACCGAGACCGGCAAGATCGGTTACCGCTGTCCCGCGGAGCCGGTAGACGCGTATGTCGCGAAGGGGGGGGACATCGCAGACACCGTCGGACGCCGGTGTTTGTGTAACGGATTGACGGCGAACGTCGGATACCCGCAGCGCAGGGAAGAGGGCGACGAGCTCCCGTTGATCACGAGTGGCGATGATATCTCGTCCGTCTCCGTCCTACTGCGGGGCCGCGATAGCTACACCGCGGCCGACGTGATCGACTATCTGCTTGCCGACAGCGAGGCTGGCATCGCGCCGTCCGCCTGTTCGAGCTCGCCAGCGCGCAACTGATCGGATGCAGCGTGTCGCACTGACGTCTCGTGCGAGCTTGCAGGCTATGCAGAGCGGGTGCGTGCACGCATATGGAGTCGCGCGCGCCAAGTGAAAGCCCCGGATACCGTCGGAGCGCTACACGAGGACTCACGTAAGTTCCGGGTCACGTCGGCCCCGCGATCCGCCAACTGTAGGGAGTCCGCAAAAGAAATGTGGTGTCCGGCGCGGTACCCGCTGAGAACCGCAGCGTCGTTTCCGAGGCGGATGGTTGGGTTGATCGCGGCGCGCGTCGATTACCGCTCTTGCAATATCGAGAGCCTGCAAGCATTCCTGCGGCCTAACAAGCCGTTGCAGCAGACGAAGCCGCACTGCATCGTGTGAGCACCGAAACATTACGCGTGCGGTTTCGCCGCTGAACGGCAGGACGTTGGGCGGACGACACCGCAGCAGAGAACGGAGCCCACCGATGACACACATGAGACGCGTTGTGAAATGGGTAGTGGTCGTGCTGATTATTGCGCTTGGAGCGATGCAGCTTGTACCGGTGGATCGAACGAACCCGCCGGTTGAAACAGAGGTCCCAGCCACTGCGCAAGTGCGTTCTGTCCTGCGGCGAGCATGCTTACGGCTGTCACTCCAACGAGACCGTCTGGCCCTGGTATAGTCGGATCGCTCCGGTCTCGTGGCTGGTCGCGCACGATGTGCATGACGGTCGCGAAGAACTGAACCTCTCGACCTGGAATCGCTACACCACGTAGCAACAGCTCAAGAAGTTGAAGAAGAGCGGGGATGAAGTCGCGGAGGGCGAGATGCCGCCGTGGATCTATCTTCCTCTACACCCCGACGCGCGACTCTCAGCAGACGATCGAGCGCTTTTGCGCGCTTGGGCGCAATCCGTGGGTAGCCGAGAGTCCAATGCGCGATGAGCGAGCAGGATAAACGGGCCAGCAAACAAGCGGATGAAGCTGACGGTCGCTTTCGTCGCCGCAGCGTATCGGCCAGTCGTTAGCGGCGCCGAGAGCATCATGCGTATGTTCGTGCGAACGGCGAGCTTGTCGACGGGGGTGAAGGGCATAGTTGCCGGTCTACCCATCGACGGCTCATTCTGCTTTTTCTCGAAAGGAAATGAGGGTTCTCTAAAACAAGGATTTCACTGCTCAAGGCGCGGCCAGATCTTCGTCAATCGGTGTTGAGGGGTGAAGTTGGATGAAACTAGTAGCCCGACATTGCGACATTTTCAACGACCGAGGTGACACCTTGCGCTGCCTAAGCCGCGGAGGAGGCGTCTTCGATGGCATGCCAACTCGATGCCTTGCCTGAAAGGGTCACGGTGCCGCCCGAGGTCTCGACCTCAATTGAGTTCGCGTCTGCGGTGGCTTGGCGCTGCAACGCGGCTTGAACCTTCTCTTTGACTTCAAAGGCCGAAGCGTTTGTCGGCTTCAAGTTGATGTTGTTGAAGACGCTCACGACACCAGACAAATACCGCACGGCACGCTCGGCCGAGTCTCTCTGGAAATTCCACTCGACGTGCCCCTCGAGCGTGATGCTCCCCTTGTGAACTTTCGCGGTAATCGAACCGGGCCCCCATACGTCCCACTTGACTGCGCTCATCGCGCTGGCTGCGATTTCAGAATCACTGTGATGACACGTTGACCAACGCATTTGCGGTGCGGTGCCGGCGCATAGCAGACGGGTCAGGATGACCGCGACGTGACCGTGTCGGCCGGCGCTGCGGTCACTCCCGGGCCTCGGGTCACGATCCGACCATCTACCACATCGATCGTCCGATCGCATCGTGCCGCGAGCAACGGGTTGTGGGTCACGAACAGAATCGTGGTGCCCTCGTCCGAATTCACCTTGCGCAGCAGGTGAAACACAGCGTCGGCACTGGTCGTGTCCAGATTGCCCGTGGGCTCGTCGGCGAGCACCAGCGCGGGATTCATTGCCAGCGCACGCGCGACCGCTACGCGCTGTTCCTGTCCGCCGGAGAGCTGCCCTACGAGCCGATCCCGCCAGGGCGTGAGTCCAACGGTGTCAATGAGCGCCGCCGCCCGTCGCGTCATCGCTGCGTCTGCAAACTCCTTGTCACCCAGCATGGGCATCATCACGTTCTCGAGGGCGGTGAATGCGGTGAGCAGGTGATGGTACTGGAACACGAACCCGATATTGTGCCCTCGCAGCCGCGTGAGCGCCGCGTCATCCAGCGTGGTGGTCTCCTCACCGCTGATGGCGATCGTGCCGGACGTCGGATGGTCGAGCAAACCGATGAGATTCAGGAGCGTGCTCTTTCCCGATCCCGACGGACCCATCACCGCGCAGAAATCCCCGCGCTCCAGCACGAGGTCAATCCCGTGCAGCACCTCGGTCTCGTTTGGTAGTCCGACGTCGTACGACTTGTGCATGTTGCGGAGCTCGACGACCGGCGCGCGGTCAGGCATTGATCGCCACGACCGGATCGAGGCGCGCAGCGCGCAGTGCCGGCACCACGGCCGCCACCAGTCCGGTGAGCGTCGCCAACCCGAGCGTCCAGCCAAACAGCCCTGCGGAGGGCTGGAGTGTGAACAGCGACGATCCGTCGGCGGCGCGCGTGAACCGCATCCACGCCGTCAAACCGGCAAAGCCGAGTGCGGACCCCGCCAGCGCGCCACCAAGGCCCAGCAAGCCACCCTGCAGCAGGAAGATCCGCAGCACCTGGCCACGAGTGATCCCCATCGCGCGCAGGATGCCGATGTCCCCCGACTTCTGCACCACGGAGATCACCAGCACACTCGCGATGCCGAACGCCACCGACAGGCCGACGAAGAACCGGATCGCGTCCATCGAAATAGTCTGCGCGGTGATCGCCGTGAAGAACTGCGCGTTCGTCGTGATCCAGCTGTCGGCCTCCACGCTGGCCGAGTTCGTGATGCGCTGCGCGATCACCTCGGCCGCGTACACGTCGTGGACCGTAATGTCGATCGATGTCACGCCGCCGGGGAGTGCCATGAGCGTCTGCGCCGTTCGCAGCGCCATGAAGGTGCTGCGTTCGTTCACGTACTTGTTGCCCATGTCGAAGATGCCCGTGACGGTGAGCGTGGTCACGGCGCCGCCGGTGCCGGTGACATGCAGCTTGTCGCCCACTCCGATGCCGAGGTCCGCTGCCAACTCCGTGCCGATCAGAATGTCCGTGCCGTCGAGACGAGTGGACCCCTTCACGATCTTGTCCGGCAGGGCCACCACGCGGAAGTAGAGATCGGGGATGATGCCGGTGAGGCCGATCACGCGCGAGACATCGCCGCGCACCACCACCGCAGAACCCGTCACGGCGGGCGACGCCACGGCGACCTCCGGCATCGCGCCCACCTGCGCGACGACACCCTGCCACTGATCGATACCCTTCAGTCGTTGCAGCGGCGCCTGCATCACTGCACCCTCGTGCATGCCCGGCGCCGTGTCGCGCAGCACGCGCACGATTTCCTTTCGCGGCGTCAGCTGGATATGCGGAATGCCCGTCAGCACGCGCTCGATGAGGCTCGACTGCAGTCCGGTGATCAGCGCGGACATGAACACGATTACCGCCACGCCAATCGCCACACCGCCAATGATGAATGCCGTCTGCACACGCCCTTCACGGAGAAAGCGGATCGCAACGATCCATTCGAAGGGCAGCCATCGTGCGAAGGGCTGCGGTGCGGCATCAGTCGCCACAGGCACCAGTTCCGCTGGTGCGTCGGCCGGTGTGACCGCTGTCGTCACTTTGCGATCATGGGCAACGTCGCTCGCACCCGCGCACCGTCATGCACACTCAGGTTGGCCGCCGGCACGACCCGATCGCCAGCTGACACGCCGGTAAGCACCTCGCTCAGTCCGCCGCTCCGCAGGCCGAGGGTGACCGCCGTTCGCCGCACACGTCCACCAGTGACACGGTACACCCACGGCGCACTCGAATCAGGATCGTGCACCGCATCACTCGGCACAAGGGTCGCGCTGTCGCGCCGCGCGATCTGGATGTCGACCGAGGCAGTCATGTCCTGCTTCAGGTACGGTGGGGGCGACGGAACGCGCAGCTTCACCTCGACCGCACCGCGCTGCGCGTCGACGCCCGGATTCACGTACACGATGGTGGCGGCGAATCGATCCTTCGGATAGGCATCCGCTGACGCGAGCGCCGTGAGGCCGAGTCGGATCATTTGCAGGTTCTTCTCGTCGATTTGCACCACGAGTTGCGTCTCGCCGCCGGGTGACAGCGTCATCAGGATGTTTCCGGGCTGCACGACGTCACCTGGTTCGACATTGCGCGAGATGAGCGTGCCGGATCGTTGCGCCCGCACCGTCGCATAGGTCAGGCGCGCACGGGCCACATCTGCACCGGCACGTGTCTGCGCCAGCACCGCCTGCGCCGCCGCTGCATCGCTGCCGCTGACGCGGGCGCTCGCGACCTGGCGCTGCGCACTCGCCACCTTTGCCGTAGCAACCTGCTCCGCTCGACGGGCATCGTCGCGTGCGGCCTCGCCGATCGCGCCGCCGGCAAGCAGCGCCTCGCTGCGCGCGAGTGCATCGCGTGTCGCATCGAGATCCAGCTGGGCCTGCCGCAGTGCCTGCACCGCGAGCGGCGACTGCACCTCCGCAACCTGCCGCACGCGCGCGGATGCTGCCTGCACCGCATGCTGTGCCGCGTTGAGTGCTGCCACAAGTTCCGACGACTCGAGCTCGACCAGCGTCGCACCGGCGGCGACGATCTGCCCTTCCGCCACCGGCACGCGCTTCACCGTGCCAGTGACCTGCACGCCGACATCAATGCGATGCGGGGTTTCCACACGGCCGGTGGCCACGACGCTCTGCACGAAGTTCGCGCGGGCAACCGCTTCCACCACCACGTTGGGGCCGAGCACGAGGCGCGGACCGAATAGTCCCGCGATCGCCGCGACGACAACGATACTGATGCCCAGCGTGATGTGTCGGCGCAGCACGCCGAGCATGCGCCGCAGCCCCGATGTCACGACGGGTTTGGCAGACGTGACAGCAACACCCGGTGCGTCAGGCGGCTGCGCCGCGTCGGCACCGGCCTGCGGAACGGCGGGACTGGCCACGATCAGTCCAGCGACAGCCAGACTTCATTCCGCCGCAGGAACGGCAGCACGTACGGCGCATCGTACCGGGCGAGGATCGGTGCACCGCGCACAGTCAGACCGGCCGCAGTCAGCGACGCACGCAGTTCAGCAAGGTGTTCGGCGTAGTTCTCCTCCGTCCAGCGGCCAGAGTAGCGAAGCACCGCCACGCGCTGCGCCGGAACCTCGCACAGTTTCACGTGCGGGTCGTGCGGCACCGGCAGCGTGGCGACCGTGTAGCCGGCCGGCATCGCGAAACGCACGCGGAATCCGCCATCCGCGCGTGATTGAGTCACGGGCACCGTCATCGGCGGCGTCACAGGCGTCTGCGTGACGGGCGCCGTCATCTCGAGATGGTGCGAGCCGTTGTTGGCGCCGAAGATGTACGCCGCAAGGAGGCGGAATCCCTCGCTACTCGCCGACTCGGCGGGACCCGGCACGATCACTTCCGCAACGAGATACGGCTGATAGACGCGGATATCGTAGGCGTCGGTGTGAAGCTCGAGCCGGTAGGTCGGCTCCCCCGTCTTGCGGAGTTCTGGCTCCGTGCTGGGCTGGCTCATGGCGACGACCTTGGTGTCGGGACGTGGAATTGGCGGAGCCGATCACGCAAGAGTGTGCTCGCCGATCATTCGGTCGTGCCCACGGAAGGACGTCGTCGCGAGTGCGACAAGTTCTTCATCCGTGGGGAGATTCACGGTTTCCCAGCCGACGAGGACTGAGAGGAGCACGCTGCGGTGCGCCGTGACGTTGTGCCCGAAGTCGGTCTGTGCCTGACTACTGCCCGTCACCACGACCTGTTCAGAACCCACCAGCGCGTCGCACACGGCGCCGAAGAATTCATGCTGCGTGCGGACGGCGCTGTTGTGCTGCCGCGTGTCATGCATTTCGTCGTGAACCTGCGTTACATCGTTGGTCTCTTCACCGATGCGCATGACCTTCGCGTGATGGTGATCGAGCCAGACGAGCGCGTGTGACGTTAACAAGGACAGCTCCGGGGCATGAGGTCGGCAACGCACAGCAATCGCTGCATCACTCCCCTGAACTTTTTTGCAAGTTGCGGACCACGGTGAGATGGTGGGCTCGGGGCGAATGGAGCAGTCTCATCGGACGCCCCAACAGTACGTGTCTGCCACACATGCGCATGTACGCGCGCGCCGGCGCCGGCGACCGATCAATTCATCCCGGCTCGGTGCCGATCCACACGACCGCCCCGAATGACCTCTGGACCGCCGACTTCAAAGGACAATTCCGGACGCGCAACGGCATCTACTGCTTTCCCCTCACGATTGCCGATCAGCACACGCGCTACCTGGTGCGCGTGCATGGTCTGCTCTCCACACAGACCCTCGGGGTGCGCCCCGTGTTCGAACGTGCGTTTCGTGAGTACGGGCTGCCGCTGACGATCCGGACCGACAATGGCATCTTGTTCGCCAACACGAGATTGCATGGGCTGACACAGTTCAACGTCTGGTGGCTTCGCCTCGGCATCCAACATCAGCGGATCCGACCCGCCTCGCCCCAGGAGCACGGCGCGCACGAGCGCATGCATCGCACACTCAAAGCGGAAACCACACTGAATCGCCCCGGGATTGCCGGAGGTTCCCAATCGTGAGAGTAGCTGTGTTGAAGGTCAAGGGATGGGAGCATGACAAAACGGGAGCGATTTTCTCCTGAGGTCAAGGAGCGAGCAGTGCGACTGGTGCGCGAGCATCAGGCAGAATACGACACACAGTGGGGAGCGATTACCTCGATCG
>JBDSHG010000147.1:0-17412 GCA_039918615.1 Gemmatimonadaceae bacterium
CGCCCGTTCGAAACCGCGCCTTCGTCGCCGCTCCCCGCGCAGCGTGTCGGAATCGCGAACTATAGCGCCGCAACGAGCGAGGAGATCGCGCGCTGGATGGCGCCCGAGGTTCGGGCCTTCCGCGGCAAGTTTGGCACGTTCGCGTTCGTGAACGCCGTCATCATCGCCTTCTCCATCTTCGGACACGCGGACTTCCTGGGCTTGACGCCACTGTGGGGCATCTACATCGCGTTTAAGTACTCGAAGTTGTGGAATGCCGGCTATGACTGGCGCGATGTCTTCCGCCAGCCGGGCGACCGCCGTCTCGTCGATCTTGCCGGCGAGACGATCGAGGAAGCGCGCGGGCTGTTCGACAAGGAGCGCCGGAAGCTTCCGCGTGCGCAGCGCATGCTGCCGCCGCTGGCCTCTATGTCACGGATGCCGATTGGCAACACGCAGCAGCAGCGCGCCGCCGGCTTCGATCCGATGCGCACCGACATGGGCGTTTATCGCGGCACCGTGCAGCGCGCCGAACAGGATCGCGGCGAGATTCTCCGCATGGTGAGCTCGCTGCCGCCGAGCGATCAGTCGCTCGTCGAGGGCGTGATCCCCGCAACCGAGGCGCTCTTCCAGCGCATCCAGCTGCTCGCGCAGGCCGCCGCCGCCGACGAGAAGTCGAGCGCGCCCGATGCGCTTGCGCAGATCGAGGCGCAGATCTCGGAGCTCGAGGCGCAGGCGAATCCGCTCGAGCGCGGCAGCGAAGACCGCGTGCGCAGGCTCGCGCTGCTCAAGCGCCAGCGCCGCGGTGTCGCCGACGTCACTCGGCGCCACGATGACTCGCGCGCGAAGCTCGACAGCTGCGTGCTCGCACTGCAGAACATGCGGCTCGACATCCTGCGTCTTCGCGCGGGCGCGGTCGCGAACGCGGGGAGCCACATCACGCAGCTAACCGAGCGCGCGCGCTCGCTTGCGGATGAGGTCGACGCTGCGGTCTACGGCGCGGAGTCCGCGCGCGGCTCGAGTGGCGCCCGCGGCACGTCATGACGGACGTGATGCACGACCGCGTCGTCGTAGCGGTCGGTGATCTCTACGATGTGCAGGGTGAGCTCGGGCGCGGCGGGATGGCGCTCGTCTACCGCGCGGTCGACCGCCGGCTCAAGCGCGCGGTCGCCCTCAAGGTGCTTCCTCCGGAGCTCGCCTTTCGCGAGGAAGTAAGGCGGCGCTTTCTCCGCGAGGCCGAGACTTCTGCGAAGCTCAACTATCAGAACATCGTCCCGATTTATTCGGCCGACGAGCGGAACGGGATCGTCTATCTCGCGATGGCGCTCGTCGACGGCGAAACGCTCGCGGCGCGGCTCGCGCGCGCGCCGCGGATGTCGAACGACGAAGTCCGGCGCCTTCTGCGCGAGGTCGCGGGCGCGCTCGCATACGCGCACGCGCGGGGAGTCGTGCACCGCGACATCAAGCCCGAGAACATCCTCATCGATCGCGAGACGGGCCGCGCGATGGTGACGGACTTCGGAATTGCGCGCGCGGCCGAGGGGGATGCGCAGATCACTGCGACCGGCGTCGCGATCGGCACGCCGGCGTACATGTCCCCCGAGCAGGCGCTCGGCGAGAAGGAGGCCGATGGCCGCAGCGATATCTACTCGCTTGGTGTCGTCGGCTATCTGATGCTCACGTGCGAGCTCCCGTTCAAGGCTTCGAACACGCCGTCGATGATGATGAAGCATCTCACCGAGAAGCTGCGCCCCGTGCGCGAGCTGCGTTCCGACGCGCCGTCGGATCTCTCGGCGATCGTGGAGTATGCGCTCGCGAAGAAGCCGGAGGATCGCTTCCCGAGCGCCGCGGAGATGGCATCGGCGCTCGCGGTGCCCGGGTGGCGCGCGCCGGCATCCGCGAGCGCGGCTCCGGCGCAGGAGCTTCCGCCGGCGGGGAAGGGTGCTCCGGCTCCGCAGAATCCCGCGCCGCAGTATCAGAGCGCGCCGCCTCCGTCGTATCCACAGTACGAGCCGCCGCGCTACGCCCCCGCGCCTCAGCTTCCGCCCGCGCCCCTCCAGCATCCCGGCGTGCGCGATCTCGCGGCGCCATGGTCGCATCAGGCGGCATTTCCGATTGGCCCCGACGGATTGCCCGCGCATCCGATGTCGCGCCGCGAGTGGAAGGAGTGGCGTCGCAACTACCGCGATCAGCTGAAGTTTGGCATCGACGGCCGGCCGGTGAGGACCATCGGCGAGCGCATCGTGCACTTCCGGAAGCACGTCGTGAGCAATGTCGCGGTGATCGGAATGCTCGGCGGCATCAACCTGCTGACGAATCCGGTTTTTCCGTGGTTCCTCTTTCCGGCGATCTTCATGACCGTCGGCTTGATCAAGGAGTGGGGGAGTCTCTGGTCCGAGGGCGTCACGCTCGGGCAGATCCTCTCGCGTCCCTCGGCGCCCGATCTCGCGTCGATCGGCGCAGGCGGCGACAAGGCGGCGGGCGCGATGCGCGTGCTTCCGCCGGCGGTGGCGGAGGATGAGGCGGCGAAGCTCGCGCCGCGCGACGTGCTCGCGGGGCCGTACGGCGCCAATGTGCGTCGCGCGTTGGCTGATCGCACCGCGGTGCTGGCGACGGTTGCATCGCTCGCGAAAGCCGACCGCGATCTTCTTCCGGACGTCGTGCCAACGGTAACGGCGCTCGTCGAGCGCGTCGCCTCGGTTGCGCAGATGCTCCACCATCTCGATGCCGATTGCTCTCCGGCACTCGTGACGGAGCTCGAATCGCGCATCGCGCAGGTCGAGCGGGAGCCGGCCGAGGCGTCGGACCGCGAGCGGCGGTTGTCGCTGCTCAAACGGCAGCTCGTGTCGATGACGGAGCTCGGTTCGCGGAGGGCGAGATTGACCGGACAACTCGACAGCGCCGGTCTCGCGTTGCAGAATTTGAAGTATGACCTACTCAAGCTTCGCTCATCCGGTGTGCAGTCGGCCATCGGCGACGTCAACAGCGCGACCGTCGAGGCACGCGCGCTCTCTCGCGAGATCAGCCACGTGCTCGAGGCCGCGGACGAACTTCGGAAGATCGACGTCTGATCGCGTGCCGCGCGCAGTGCGCCGTGTCGCGCTCGCCATCGCAGTTGGTGTTGCGTTCGGATTCCCGTCGTTGCTCGGTGCGCAGGGCTCGCAAGCGCCGTCGGCGGTGATACCAACGCCGGCATCGGTGATCGGCTTCGTCCCCGGCACCGATCGCAAGCTGCCCGCGTGGTCGCAAGTGGTCGCGTACGTCACTGCGCTGTCGAAGTCGAGCCCTCGCATCCAGCTGCACACGCTCGGCAAGACGACGCTCGGCCGTCCCTTCATCGCGGCGATCATCTCGGATTCCTCGACGATCGCGAATCTGCCGAAGTACCGCGAGATCCAGCGTCGCCTCGCGGACCCGCGCGTGCGGCGTCCGGGCGAGCGCGACTCGCTGATCTCGGACGGAAAGCTCGTGGTGCTCATCACGTCGAGCATCCACTCGGACGAAGTGGGCGGGATCCTCACGCCGCTGGTGTTGGCGCACAAGCTCGTGAGTGGTGAGGATGCGGAGACGAAGGCGATTCGCGCGCAGACGATCGTGCTTCTGGTGCCGTCATTGAATCCAGATGGCGTCGACATCGTCGGCGACTGGTATCGGAGCACGCTCGGCACGCCGGCGGAGGGAACCGATCCGCCGGTGCTCTACCATCACTACACCGGCCACGACAACAATCGGGATTGGTACGCGTTCACGCAGGTCGAGACGCAGATGACCATCGATTCGCTCCACAGTCTCTGGCATCCGCAGATCGTGAACGACATCCACCAGCAGGGTAGCGATGAGGCGCGGCTGTTCATCCCGCCGTACATGGATCCGATCGAGCCGAATGTGGATCCGATTCTCATCTCCGGCGTGAACGCGCTCGGGCTCGACATGACGTGGCGGCTGACGGCCCAGGGGAAGACCGGCATCACCAACAACTCGACGTACGACGCGTGGACGCCGAGCAGGGCGTATCAGCACTATCATGGCGGCGTGCGCATTCTGACGGAGACGGCAAGCGCGGCCCTTGCGTCGCCGCTCGTGACGCCGTTCGATTCGCTGAAGCCGGGGCGCGGCTACGACTCGAAGGTCTCATCGTGGAATTTCCTCGTGCCGTGGCCGGGCGGTACCTGGACGATCGGCAACATCGTCGACTATCAGACGAGCGCGACGTGGGCGCTGCTCAACTCGGCGGCGCCGATGCGCACGACGTGGCTGGAGAACTTCGCGCGCGTGGGCGAGCGTGCGGTGCAGGGGAACAGGGCCGCGCAGCGCGAGAAGTGGCCGGCGGCGTTTCTGATTCCGATGCAGCAGCCCGACCAGGCATCGCTGCGCACCGTATTGCGGATTCTGCAGCGCGGGCAGGTGGAGATCAGGCGCGCGACGGCGAACTTCATCGCGAACCGCGTACGCTTCTCGGCCGGCACGTACGTCGTGATGCTCGACCAACCGTATGGTGGCTTCGCGAAGGCGCTGCTGGAGAATCAGCACTATCCCGATTTGCACGAGTATCCGGGCGGGCCGCCGAAGGCGCCGTACGACGTGACGGCGCAGACGCTGCCGCTGCTCATGGGCGTCGGCGCAATCGCCGTCGATTCGTTTCCCGTGACGATGACCGACGTCATCGGCCCGATCGCGCCGCCGAAGCTCGACGTGCCGGGGCTGAGCGACAAGACGACGCGGCGCATCGCGATCTATCGAAGCTGGAATCCGTCGATGGATGAGGGGTGGACGCGCTTCATCTTCGACCAGTATCGGATCCCGTTCACGACCATCGGCGATCGCGAGATGCATGCGGGGAATCTCGCATCGCGCTTCGACGCGATCATTCTGCCGGACGAATCGCCGCGCGGGCTGCAGTCGGGGCCGCGCGAGGAGAGCTACCCCGACTCGCTCAAGGGCGGGCTCGGCACCGCGGGCGATGCGGCGCTGCACGACTTCGTGAATGCGGGTGGAACGCTCATCACGTTCAACGACGCGAGCCGCTGGGCGATCGAATATCTGAAGCTGCCGGTGAAAAACGTGCTCGAGGGCGTGAGCAACAAGGACTTCTACGCGCCGGGATCGCTCTTCGCGCTCAACCTCGACCAGTCGCATCCGCTGAACAAGCTGATGCTCGCGCATCCGGCGGCGTGGTTCGAGGAAGGTCCGGCATTCGAGATCACGGACTCGACGCGCGCGACGGCGGCTGCGGTCTATCCGTCGACCGGAACGCCGCTGCTGTCCGGCTGGCTGTTGGGCGCGGAGAAGCTGCGTGGGAAGGCGGCGCTGGTGGATGTGAAGGAAGGGAAGGGGCATGTGGTGCTGTTCGGATATCGACCGCAGTACCGCGCGCAAAGCATGGCGATGTATCCGCAGCTGTGGGCGGCGTTGCTGGGGTACTGAAGAGGTGCGATGATGCGCATTAGCCGTGGCCACGTCCGCGCACGATGATGCAACGGCGGCGAGAACTGTCTACTGCTTCGGTAGCAGTTCCCAACGACCGTACACCGTCATCGATACCGGAATCGATCGCGGAATCACTTGGGTACCGCCTTCGCTGACGCTGCCGTTCGTGACCATCGATGCCTCTAGGCCGAAATCGCTGTCCGGGTATCGATTGACGTCGTTATAGGTACTGAAGGAGAGTACGCGTCCAAGTCGCATGCCGCTCGATGTGGCAATCGCATCTGCTTGCCGCTTCGCGTTCGCTGTTGCCTCACGTAACGCCTGATCTCGTGCTTCGGAAAGATCGGAATTCTCGAAGCGGATAGGTGAGATATCGGAGAGCCCGTGGGCGAGCGCCGAGTCGATGATCGTTCCGATTTTGCCCGTCTCGCGAATTCTCACTTCGATCGCGTCATGCGCCCGATACGTCGTGTCCTGCAGGTTGTATGCGAGCCGCCCGGCAGAGTCCACCTTTGATAGCCTGATCAACCGTCCATTGGTGACGACGACCTCCATGCGGCCCGGCGACCAGTACCAATCGCTGGCGGTTAGTAGCGAATCGCGAGGCACCCCGAGACTCATGAGAGCGCGACGTAGGGAGTCGACGCGAGCGGACAGATGTCGTCCAGCCTCTCTTGGTGAAGTTCCGGTGGCCAAGACGTTCAGAGTAACGATCGCGAGGTTGGGCACAACATGACGCAGGGCGGTCGCGACGGTTCGCACCTGAGCACGCGACGTATCAACGCCGCTCAGCTGGGCGCCAACCGTCTTTGTTGCGGTCAGGTGTACCGCAGCGATGCAGAGCATCGTTCCACAAAATCGTCTCATGCGTGTAACTCGTCTCGAGAATCGATATCGCCCTAGGGAGTGACGCGCGAGACTCGAACGAGATAAACAGGACCGCGTTTCGACGGCGTCCTGCTACGCCTTCGTCTTCCGCTCCGCCACCCACGCCCTGATCCGCGCATCCAGCACGTCCAGCGGCAGCGCGCCCTGCCCCAGCACCTCGTCATGAAACTCGCGCACGTCGAACTTCTCCCCTAGCTGCTGCTCCGCGTACGCGCGCAGCTCCTTGATCTTGAGCTCTCCGGTCTTGTACGCAAGCGCCTGCCCCGGCGTCGTGATGTAGCGGTCGACCTCGACCACGATGTCGTTGTGCGTCTTGGCCGAGTTGGCTTCGAAGTAGTCGATCGCGTCCTGGCGTGACATCCCCTGCGCGTGGATCCCCGTGTCGATCACGAGTCTGATCGCGCGCCACATCTCGTATGTCAGCTGTCCGAATTTCGAGTACGGATCCTTGTAGAGCCCAATGCTCGGCCCGAGACTCTCGGAGTAGAGCGCCCATCCCTCGACGAACGCCGTATAGCCCCCGTAGCGCCGGAAGTTCGGCAAATCGGTGAGCTCCTGCGAGATCGCGATCTGCAAATGATGACCCGGCACCGCCTCGTGCGACGAGAGCGCCTCCATCTCCCACTTCGGGCGCGTATTGAGTGCGTACGTGTTCACGTAGTAGTAGCCTGGTCGTCCCGCCTCGTACGATCCGGGCTGGTAGTACGCCGTCGTCGCCGACTTCGCGGCGTACGACGGAATCGTCGTCACGCCGTACGGCAGCCGAGGCAGATGTCCGAACAGCTTGATGAGCTCGGGGTCGATGCGCTTCACGATGTCGCGGTACGCGCGCACGAGATCGGCGCTGTCTGTGAAGAAGAACTTCGGATCCGTACGAAGAACGTTCGTGAACTCCGCGAACGTCCCCTTGTAGCCGATCGACTTCATCACGCTGTCCATCTGCCCGTGAATCCGCTTCACCTCGGCCAGCCCCGTCGCGTGGATCTGCTCGGGCGTGCGGTTCGTCGTCGTCTGGATGCGCACGTTGTACGCATACCACGCGACGCCGTCGGGGAGCGCGCTCATGCCGACTGTTTCACGCGCGCCCGGAATGTACTTCGTCGTGAGGAATGTGTAGAGGCGGTCGTACGCCGGCTTTACCTTCTCCGTGTACGCCTTCACCGCCGCGGCCGTGAGCCGCTTCTGCTCCGCCGCGGGAATGCTCGCCGGGAATCGGGTGAACATCACGAGCACGGGGCTCTGCATCGGATCGGCGGAGAGCAACCCCTTTACCTGGTCGGGCACATCGCGCAGTGTGATGCGCGGCGCGGTGATCTTCGCGTCGAGCCCCTTCTGCAGCAGCACGATCGTCTGGTCGACGACGGCGCCGAGCCCGTCGACGCGGGCCACGATATCCTCGTAGTCCTTCACCGTCGCATTCGGGTTCAGCTCCATCGCCTGCGACAGCAGCTGCGGTCCGCTGCGCGCGTCGATCGAGAGATACTCGCCGGGGAAGCGGGTGCCGGCGATGTTGTCCTCCGCGCCGCGGCGGAAGAGATCGTAGTTGAGCTGATCGTTGGGGGCGAGCGACGCGCGATCGATCGACGTGATCACCGTCAGCGGTCCCTGCATCTCCTTCTTTCGCTGCGCAATCGCTGCGAGCGACTGGTCGGTCCACCGATCGTTCTGCCCCTTGTATCCCGAGTAGGTTGCGCTCTCGGGATACTCGATGTTCACGTAATTCCAGTCGAGCGCGAACAGCTCGTGCAGCCGTACGCTGTCCGCCTTCTGCCCTTGCTCGGCGACGATCGCCCGGTAGCGTGCGGACCAGTCAGGGCGGTTCGCGCGCTGGGCTGCAAGCGGCTGAGCGACGAGGGCGACGAGCGCGCCTGCGGCGGTAGCGAACGAACGGATACTCGACGCTGCGATCATTGTTCTCACTGTACGATGGGGATTTGCTCGCTCTCGCCAACGGCGTCGAGCATGAAGGCGTCGCGAAATGCGATCTCGTGCAACCGGTCGTAGCGCCCCGAGCTGCCACCGTGGCCGCCCGCCATGTTGATTTTGAAGTAGAGCGGATTGGTGTCGGTTTTCGTGGCCCTGAGCTTCGCCACCCACTTCGTCGGCTCCCAATACGAGACCTGCGAGTCGTTGAGCGATGATGTCACGAGCATCCACGGATACGCTTTGTGCCCGACGTTGTCGTACGGCGAGTACGTCTTCATGTACTCGTAGTGCTCCTTGATGTGCGGATCACCCCACTGCTGCCACTCCTGCGACGTGAGCGGCAGCGATGCATCCATCATCGTATTGATCACGTCGACGAACGGCACGTCTGCGACGATGGCTCGGAACAGGTCGGGGCGCATATTCGATATCGCGCCCATGAGAAGACCTCCCGCGCTTCCGCCATTCGCCACCATCCTGTCGGCGCTCGTGTATCTCTGCTTCTCGAGATACTCCGCGACGTCGATGAAATCGTTGAAAGTGTTCTTCTTCTTCAGCATCTTGCCGTCGTCGTACCACTTCCGCCCCATCTCCTGACCGCCACGGACGTGCGCGATCGCATAGGCAAAGCCGCGATCGACGAGACTGAGGACCGGTGAGTTGAATGTCGCCTCGGTCGAGTTGCCGTAGGAGCCGTAGGCGTAGAGCAGCAGCGGATGACTGCCGTCCTGCGCCCATCCCCTGCGCACGAGCATCGAGACCGGTACGTGCGCGCCGTCGCGCACCGCGACCATCAGGCGCTTCACCTCGTACCTCGACGGATCGTAGCCGGGCACCTCCAGCCGCTTCCTGAGCACGCGCGTGCGCTTCACCATGTCGTAGTCATACGTTGATGGAGGCGTGACGAGCGACGAATACTGGAAGCGCAGCGTCGGCGAGTCGAAGTCGGCGTTCTGTGTCCGGAATACCGCGTACGCAGGCTCCGGGAAGGTGATGAAGTGCGTCGCGTGCGTGGCCAGATTGACGACGCGAAGGCGAGGCAACCCGCCGGCCCTCTCCGACACGACGACGAAACGCCGAAATGGCTCGACGATTTCGATGAGCACCGAGTCGCTGTGCGGCTGCCACTCGGTCCACTTCGCGGGTGAGAAGTCGCTTTCCGGGATGCGAACGATCTTGAAGTTCCGGGCTCCGTCGTTCGTCGTCATGAGGAATGCGCCGTCGATGTGTTCGACGCTGTACTGCACGTTCGGACGTCGCGGCGCGAGCACGCGTGGCGCGCTCGCCGGCGCCGCCGTGGGAATGACTCTCGATTCGGAGCTCGTGAAGCCGTCGTCGGAGATCAGGATGAACTTGCCGCTCTTGGTGCGCTCGACGTCCACGTTGTTGAGCACGTCATCATCCTGAAACACCTTCACGTCCTTCGAGCGCGCATCGCCGAGCACGTGGCGCCAGACGGCGTTCGTGCGGCGCGCGGAATCGGCCGTCGAGTAGAACACCGTCCGGTTGTCGTTCGCCCACGCGAGCCCAGGTACGATGGCGCCGAGCGTATCGGCGAGCTGCTTTCCCGTCTCGAGATCCTTCACGTGGAGGGTGAACACGCGCAGCGCAGTCGTATCCTCGAGATACGCCACGAGCTTCGTGTCGGGGCTGACCTCCACGCCGCCGAGCGAGAAGAATTTCTTCCCATGTGCCATGGCGTTCTCGTCGAGGTAGACCTCCTCCTTCGCGCCGAGCGAGCCGCGCTTCCGGCAGAGCACGGGATAGCTCTTTCCCTTTTCCGTGCGCGAATAGTACCAGTAGCCGTTGTCGCGATACGGCACGGAGAGGTCCGTCTCCTTCACGCGTCCCAGCATCTCGCCGTAGAGCTTCGCTTGCAGCACCTCCGTGTGGCGCATCCCGTAGGTCGTGTACGCGTTCTCGCTGTCGAGATAGGCGATCACCTTCGGATTCGTCTTCTCGCGGAGCCAGAAGTAGTTGTCCACTCGCGCGTCACCGTGGAGCGTGTCGATTCTGGCGATCTTCGCCGCGACCGGTGGAGCGGGCTGCTGCGCGGGAAGGCTCGCGAGCTGAGCGGCCAAAGCGAACGAAATGGCGACGAGCAAGCGTGACATGGTGCTCCTGCAAGCGAGGGAGGCTGAAAAGTTATCCCGGGTCCGATGAATCGCCAGCGCCACGGAGCGTTGCGGCATCTCACGACATAGATTGGGGAATGCATTCCCGCTTTGGCGCATCCGCCGCTACGACGCTCCTCATCGCCGTAGCATTCACGACTCGCGCACAAGCCCCGAAGACCAACTCCACGCCGCCCGCCGCGCCCGCCCCACCCTTCTGCCCGCCGACCGCGCGCGTCACCTCGCCCGATTCGCTTCCCGATCTCCGCCCCCCGCTCGTCCCCCAGCCGAAAGTCGTTCGTGGACTCTACCTCAATCGCTGGGCCGCCCTCGGCGACCGCGGCTGGGCGCTCATCGGTCTCGCGAGTCGGACAGAGGTCAACGCGCTCGTCATCGACGTGAAGGATGACCGCGGCTTCGTCCTCTACCGGTCGCGCGTGCCACTCGCGCAGGCGATCGGCGCGGACACCAACCGCCCGATGTCGCACGCGCGGCTGCGCACGATGCTCGACTCGATGCGTGCGCACCACATCTATCCGATCGCGCGCATCGTCGTCGCGAAGGATCCGCTGCTCGCGAGCACGAAGCTCGAGTGGGCGATTCGCCGGAAGGTCGATCCGTCCTCGCCGTGGCGCGACAAGAAGGGGAATCCATGGCTCGACCCGCATCAGGACGGCCCCTGGCACTACGCCGCCGACCTCGCGTGCGAAGCCGTCGATCTCGGATTCAGCGAAATCCAGTTCGATTACGTTCGATTCCCCGATGACAAACGGCTCGTTTCCGAAGCGACCTTCCCGCTCTCGCGCGGGCGCCTGCGCGCGCAGGTGATTCGCGAACAGCTTCTCACCATTCGCGCGCGCCTCCGGTCGCTCGGCGTTCCGGTCACGGCCGATGTCTTTGGGCTCACCGCCACCGACACGACGGACATGGGGATCGGGCAGAAGTGGGAGCAGTTCGTGAACACTGTGGACGTGGTGTTGCCGATGATGTATCCGTCACACTACAATCCGGGCTCGTATGGCATCGGCAATCCGAACGCGCATCCGTACGAGATCATCGCGCACGGATTGAAGGACGTTCACCGGCGCTCGGCCGGAATCGCCGGTGCGGCTGCGGTGCGGCCGTGGTATCAGGACTTCACCCTCGGGCCGCCGCACTACACGGCCACCGAGGTTCGCGCGCAGATCGAAGCCGGCTACGCGAACGGCGTGCAGGGATGGGTGCTCTGGAATCCGCGGAGCATGTACACAGAAAGTGCGATCAAGGCCGCACCGGAGCGCACCGCCATGCAGTTCGACAAGCGCCGCACCGGCGCCGCTCGTGCACCCACAACGAATCCCGAACCAAGGTCGTGATGATGCGTCGTACGATGTGTGTCTCCCTCTCGCTCACGCTCGCCGCCGCATCGCTCGGCGCCCAGACGACCCAGGCGCCATCGATGCCCGGCTACTCCCCAGCCGCCGCGCACACCGAACGCGCGCTCGAGACGACCGTCACCGCGCGCCCCGACAGCGCGAGCGCACGCCATCATTCGCGCGAGCTCTCGAAGGAGTCGCACATCGCGGGCACCCCCGCGCAGGAGCACACGCGCGACTACGTCATCAACGCGATGAAGTCGTGGGGACTGCAAACCGAAGTGCGCTCCTACGACGTGTGGATGCCCCACACCACCGAGATCAAGCTCTGGCGCATCGCTCCCGATACGCTCTCGCTCGATCTCGCCGAGGGCGCCGTCGTGGGCGACTCGACGAGCGGTCCCGCGTTCGAGAAGATCATTGCCAACGGCTACAGTGGAACCGGCGATGTCAGCGCCCCGGTCGTCTACGTCAACTACGGGCTGATCGAGGATTACAAACAGCTCGACTCGATGGGCGTGTCCGTGAAGGGGAAGATCGCGATCGCGCGCTACGGACGCTCGTACCGCGGCATCAAGGCGCGCGAGGCGGAGAAGCGCGGTGCGCTCGGGCTCATCATCTACAGCGATCCCGCCGATGACGGCTACGCGCGCGGCGATGTCTACCCCGAAGGCCCGATGCGCGGCGAGACAGGCGTGCAGCGCGGCAGCGTGATGAACGACAACGGAGATCCGAGCACCCCCGGCTATCCGAGCCACCCCGGCGCGAAGCGCATCCCGCTCAGTGAGATGCAGGTGCCGCACATCCCGGTGATTCCCGCGAGCTACAAGAATGCCGCTGCGCTGCTCAAGGGCGTGCGCGGGGCGGCGATCCCGCAGACGTGGCAAGGCGGTCTCCCGTTTCGCTACCACGCAGGCCCCGGCCCAGTCGCAGCACGCATCATCGTGCGCAGCGACTCGGCCACGAACGCCATCAAGCACATCTACGACACTTTCGGTATCGTGAGGGGAAGCGCGTTCCCCGACGAGATCGTGATCATCGGGGGACATCGCGACGCGTGGGGCCCCGGCGCCGGCGACAACGTCAGCGGCACCGTCAGCATCCTCGAGGCCGCGCGCGCAGTCGCCGCGGAGGTGAAGAAGGGATGGAAGCCGAAGCGCACCCTCCTCTTCGCCACGTGGGACGCGGAAGAGTGGGGACTCCTCGGCTCCACAGAATATGTGGAAGACGACTCGCTCCGCCTGCAGCGTGGCGCCGTTGCGTATCTCAATCAGGACGGCGCCGCCGACGGACCGCACTTCGGCGCTGGTGGCTCTCCGTCGCTCCGTCCCACGCTGCGCGATGTTGCGCGCGAAGTCGCCGACCCGAGCGGCGGCGGCTCGATCTACGCCGTGTGGCGCAAGACGGGCTCCGTCCCCGATAGCGCCGAGCCCGAGATGGATGATCCGGGCGGCGGCTCGGACTTCGCCGGCTTCTACAACCACCTCGGCATCCCGATCGTCGACTGGGGCTATCACGGCCGCGGCGGCGTCTACCACTCGCAGTTCGACTCGTATCACTGGATGTCGACGTTCGGCGATCCGACGTACGCGTATCACGCCGCCGCCGGTCGCGTCGCCGCGGCGATGGTGCTGCGCCTCGCGGACGCCGAAATCCTTCCGTACGACTACGGCGAGTTCGCGCGCGACATGCGCACGCACATGGGCACCACACTCAAGAACGCCACGGCGAAGAAGTGGACGCTCGATGCGACCGCGCTGAGCGCGTCGATCGATGGGCTCGAGCATGCGGCGACGGTGTTCGCCGCCGCGCGCGACTCCGCGCTCGCGAAGGGTTCCCCATCGAAGGCGGTGAGCACGCGAACGAATGCATCATTGATGCTCGTCGAGCGCGCACTCACACGTCCGCAGGGACTCAAGACGCGTCCATGGTTCCGCAACCTCATCTACGCCGCCGACGTGGACAACGGCTATTCGAACATGGTATTCCCGTCGATCAACGAGGCGACGCGTGCGGGCGATCAACAGCTCGCGCAGGCGGAGATGAACGATCTCGCGACGCGTTTCACGAGCGCGACGGATGCGCTGAACAAGGCGACGGCGGCGCTGCACTAGGCGCCGTCGTAGTCGTCAGTTGGAGAGAACGGCGCTTCACCCCTCGTCCATCTCCTCCAGACGCGCCTCGAACTCCGCCGCCATGCTCGGATGCCCGAAGCGACGCGCCGCCGCTATCCCCGCGCGCAGCGCGTCCTTCGCTTCATCCGCGCGCCCGAGATGCTCGAGCGCGAGCGCCAGCCGTCCGAATCCATTCCCCTCGTCGTCGTACGCCGAGAGATACGCGCGCAGCTGCTCCACGGCCTCGGCGTGCAGCCCTTCTTTCAGCGCCTCGTTCGCGAGACCGAAGCGCGCGAGCACGTTGTCCGGATGCTGCGCCACCATCGCGCGGAACGTCTCGAGGCGCGAGCTCATCGCGCCACGAGATTGGCGATGACGTCCGCAACACGCTGCGGCGCCAGCTCGGGGACGAAGTGCCGCACATCCGAGATGACCTCGAGCGTCGAGCCCTTGATCTCCGCGTGCAGCCGCTCCGCCACGGCGATTCCGAGAAAGGGATCGTGCGCCCCGGTGATGATCGCTGTCGGCGCGACGATATCCTTGAGCCGCGGCGCGAGCTCCTCCGTCTCGCCGGAGTCGAGCGCGGCGAGATGCTCGACGAGCGTGTCGCGCCCTTCCGCTCCCTCGAACGGGCGGATGTACATGTCCACCGAGTGGCCGCCGCGCTGCACGTCCGAGTAGCCGCGCAGGAGGTCGGAGCGGAGCACCGATGCAACCCACATCGCGGGCAGATAGCGCGTGAGCGGCAGTGTCGCCTTGACGAGCCGCACCTCGCGCGTTGGCCAGCTATCGAAAGCGACCGAGCTGACGAGCCCGAGCCGCGCGACGCGCGTGGGATACCGGACCGCCAGGTACTGCGCGATGCCGCCGCCGAGATCGTGCCCGACGATCGTCGCGAAGGAGATGCGCAGCACGTTGAGCAGCGCAAGCACACGCTCCGCGTGCGCCTTGATGCTCAGGTCGCGTCCTTCGGGGCGATCGCTGCGGCCGTAGCCAAGCAGATCGATGACGACGACGCGTCGTCCCGGCGGCACGAGCGGCACGACATCGCGCCAGATGTGCGACGATGTCGGGAAGCCGTGCAGGAACACGATCGGCTCGCCATCACCACCACTTCCCGCAGCGTAGTAGTAGAGGCGAACGCCGCCGACATCAACGAATTCACCTCGCATGGGTGAATCGCGGCACGTGCAGACGCGGGCACACCGGATGGCGGCCTGCGTTCGTGCTATGCATGCGCGAGCTGGCGTGCATCGGCGTCCCACGCGACTATCCGTCCCGCGATCGCCGAGGCGGCCACGGTGTAGGGCGATGCGAGATAGAGCTGGCCGGGCCCCGAGCGTCCGGGGAAATTGCGATTGATCGCGGAGATCGTGACCTCCTCGCGCGTGCGCGACACGCCGGGCCCCGCGTTGATGCACGCGCCGCATGACGGCTCGATGAGCGTCGCCCCCACCGCCGCGAACACCTCGTCGTAGCCCTGCGCACGGCAGTACGCGAACACTTCCTGCGAGCCGCACTGGATGAAGCAGCGCACACCTTCCGCCACCTTCTCGCCGCGCTCGAGCGCCTCGCGGAAGACCTTCGCGTACATGTCCATGTCGTCCTTCTTTCCAGCGGTGCACGAGCCCGCATAGGCGATGTCGATGCGCACGTCGCCGTGCTTGTCGTCGATGTGAATCCCGTTCCCCGGATCGCCGGGAAGCGCGATCATCGGACGGATCGTCGACGCATCGATCTCGATCTCCTTGACGTACGTCGCGCCCTCGTCGGAGTAGAGCCCTTCACACAGCGCGCGCGCGGCCTCCGCGGTCATCCCGCGCTGCGCGACGAGATACTCCACCGTCTTCTCGTCGGGCGCGATGATCCCGGTGAAGGCGCCAACTTCCGCTGCCATGTTCGTCATCGTCGCGCGCTCGTCCACCGACAGCGCCGCGACCGCGTCGCCCGCGTACTCGATGATCTGGCCGATCGCCGAGCCGCCCTTGATGTAGGGGTGGCGCAGGATCTCGAGCATGAAGTCCTTCGCGGTAACGTTGCGCGGCTTCTTCCCGCGGAGCGTCACGCGGAACGTCGGCGGCACCTCGACGCGCACATCCTTCGTGATCCACGAGTTGAAGATCGCCGTCGTCCCGACACCGAACGCGATGCACCCGACCGCGCCCGCGTGCGGCGTGTGCGAGTCCGAGCCGATGATGATCTGCCCGGGCTCCGCGTGCGCCTCGAGGATCTTCGAATGGCAGATCGCCTCCGAGCCCTGCGCCGACAGCGCGCCGTGCAGATTCAGCCGATCGAGCTCGCCGTACAGCTTGACGCCCTTCTCGCCCGCGAAGATCCGCTGCTTCGCCTCGAGCTGGTTCGCGACATCGAGCAACCCCATCTCGATGTGCTCCGGCCGCATCACCTGCGACAGGAACGTCAGATGATCGCGGAAGAAGAACACCGACTTCGGATCGTTGATCGGCTCATCCTTGCCAACGAGCTCCTCGAAGAAGATCGCGGCCATCGGCGTCACGTACTCGTGGCTGAAACGAATGTCCGTGCGCACGAAGCCCTGATCGCCCGGCTTCACCGCGGCGATGCCGACCTTCTCCTTCGCCGCGTCGAGCACCCAGTGGCGCGCGAAGATCTTTTCCGCGACCGTCATCGGCTTCTTCGGCGTCGTCACCACCGGCACGTCGACCAGCCCCTGCAGCCGTGCGACGTTGTAGTTGAACAAACCTCCGTACTCGACGATGCCGCGCGAGATCCCGCCTTCGCCGCGCGTCAGCTCCTCGAGCGCGATTTCCTCGCCGTTCCGAATGCGCTCGATGAGCGAGAAGTCCGTCGAGGTGAAGACGCCGAGGTTCTGGCAGTTCTCGCGATAGATGCGCTCGATGCTCTCGGCGATGACGATCTTGATCCCCGCGTGCATCTCCGCGTACGGCGACGCCTCGCGCGACGAGCCCTTGCCGCGCCGGGCGCCGGCCGCACTCGCGACGAACCCGCCCGCGCGCACGGAGCCGCGCACCATCGGAAATTCCTCGCCGGCCTTGAGGCCGAGGTAGGGAAAGTCGCCGAGCGTCTCATCGAAGTAGTAGCAGATGTACGCCGGAGTGATCTCGTCGGTCGAGATGTTGTCGCGGAGCTTCGGATGCGTCGGCGAGCCGACCGGCGCGGAGGCATCGAAGGGAAGGTCTTCGCCCGCGAGCTGGCGATAGAGCAGCGCCGGATCCTCGGTGAGGAGGAGGACGCGTCCTGAAAAGCGGATGCGGTCGGGTACCTTCTGAACGGCGCGTGTGCGGAGACTCTCGATCATGTCTCGGAAGATGCGGGCGGCAAGAGGCTATCACAAGCGAGGCAGCACGACGACACAACGAAGCCCGGCGCGTGGAGGCCGGGCTTCGATTCGATGCACGAACGCATCGTGAGCACGTTGTGTACGACTACCGGCGGTCGTGGCCGCGCTCGCGCTTGTCGTGATGCAGATCTTTACGGTCGCCGCGGCGGTCGCGACGGTCGCCGTGCAGCGCATGCTGGTCGTGACGCTCCGAGTGGCGATCGCGACGGAGCTCGCGACGATCGTGGTGCGCCTGCGCCGTGCGCCCATGAGCGCGATCGTTCCGCAGC
>JBDSHG010000148.1:0-14274 GCA_039918615.1 Gemmatimonadaceae bacterium
GAAGGTCAATCGCCACGCGACGCTGCGGAAGCCCTCGGCGATCCCCGCGCCACGATATTCGCTGAGCAGGCTCAACGACTCGAGCAGCTCGCCGCTCGCCTCGCGGATGACGGATTCGACTCGAGACACTGCCAGATCGTTGGGCACGAGCAGCGCGACGTCGACGAAGGTCGAAGGAGTCGACGGAAAGGGCTTGAAGTGAAAGGGCGAGACCGGCGCGCCATTCGCGGCCGGCTGCAGCTTCGCCTGTCCCGGCGGGGCGACGGGGGCCGATGACACGTGGGCGAGCGTGATCTCGACGCCGAACGCCACGGGGGCCCACACCGGCGCATCGAGCGCGAGCCTGCGCACGATGCCGCGCGCCTCGCCGAGGATCGCAATCTCCCAGAGCGCGTCGGCATTGGGCGCAGCACGGAGCTCGATCTGCCCCGCACCACCAAGCGCAGCAGCGATGAGCTCAGCGAGCCCCTTCGCATCCCATTCGTCGACATTGGGCGCATTCTCGTCGGACCAGTGCGGCGGATGCCGGTGCCCCATGATGATCGCCGCGACGCGCATCTCCTCGCGCGGAAGTCCATTGGCGGTGGGAGCGAAGACGCTTCCGATCTCGAAGAGTCGCACGTCGCGATGTCGCTGCGCGAGGTTGTGCTCCACGCGCTTCGCGAGCGTCTCCAGGAGATCGCGGCGCAGATAGCCTTCGTCCTCTGCCATCGGATTCGCGAGACGGACGTGCGAGTCGTCGCCGCCGCGCACGAAGGGCATCGAGAGCGCCTCGAGCAATCCCGCGGAGACGCACGCTTCGCGCACGCGGCGCGTGAGCAGCGCGAGCGGCGAGTCGGGCACCGTGCCGCGACGGAACGGGCGCAGATCGCTGGAGAACGAATCGTAGCCGCGCAGCCGCGCGATCTCCTCGACGAGATCGACCGCTTGCGTCACGTCGGGGCGCCACGATGGCACCGTCACCGATGCTCGCGCATTTTCGAATTTCCCGACTGCAAATCCCACCGGCGCCAGGAGCGTCGCGATCTCCGGCTCCGCGACCGGATCACCGAGGAGCCTGGCGACGCGCGCGCCGTCGAGCGGAATCGAGAGTGGGTGGCGCGGCACGGGATAGAGATCGATCGGCGCGCCGTCGATCGTTCCGCCCGCGACCGCGATGAGCAGCTGCGCGGCGCGCGCGAGCGCGGAGGGCGCGATCTCGATATCGATGCCGCGCTCGTACCGGTAGCTCGCATCCGTCGACAGCTGCAGCGTGCGACGCGTGCGGCGCACGCTCGAAGGATCGAAGTACGCGACCTCGAGGAAGATGTCGGTAGTCGCCTCGCTCACCTCGCTCGTGCTCCCGCCCATCACCCCAGCCACCGCCTGCGCGCGCTCGGCGTCCGCGATCACGGTCATCGACGGATCGAGCTTCCGGTCCACGCCATCGAGCGTGCGGATCGTCTCGCCCGCGCGCGCGCGACGGATCACGATTGCGGAGCCGGCGAGGAGCGATGCGTCGAAGGCGTGCATCGGCTGCCCGACTTCGTGCAACATGTAGTTCGTCGCGTCGACGACGTTGTTGATCGAGCGGCTCCCGACCGCCGCAAGGCGCGCGACGAGCCACGCCGGACTGGGCCCGACCTTCACGCCGCGAATGAGCACGCCGGCGTACCGAGGGCATCCCTCGGGATCTTCGAGGCGAAGCTGCACGCTGCCGATTGTCGCGTCGCGCTCACCGTGTGAGAGAGCCGGGATCGCTGCCGTCGCGCCATCCAGCGGCGGGAGGCTCGCGTGTCCGCCCGACGCCGCGGCGATCTCTCGCGCGATGCCGAAGTGCGAGAGGAGGTCCGGACGATTCGGCGTGACATCGATGACGATGCGCGTGTCGCCCGCGGCCACGGCGTCGAGAAACGGTGCGCCGGGCGGGAGCGCCGTGTCGAGCTCCATGATCCCGTCGTGCTCCTCGCCGAGGGCGAGCTCGCGGGCCGAGCAGAGCATGCCGTTCGATGTGGCGCCGCGGATCTTGCGCTTCTCGAGCTTGAGGCCGCCGGGGAGCGTCGTGCCCGCCGCGGCGAACGGATACTTCGCGCCGACCTTCACGTTGGGCGCACCGCACACGACGTCGAGAAGCTCGCCCTTGCCCGCGTCGACCTTCGTCACCCAGAGATGATCCGAGTCGGGGTGCGGACCGGCTTCGACGACCTGTCCAACGACGACGCTCGCAAGATCGGCACGCAGGCGCACGAGCTCATCGACCGGACAGCAGCGCGCGGTGATGAGATCGCGAAGCTGCTCCGGTGTGTAGTCGAAGGGAACGATCGCGCGCAGCCATTCGTACGAGGCGTTCATTGCGCGAACTGTTCGAGAAAGGCGACATCGGAGTCGTACTGGATGCGGATATCCGGAATGCCGAAGCGCTGCAGCGCCATGCGCGCGGGGCCCATGCCGAAGGCCCATCCGGAGTAGCGCTGCGAGTCGACGCCCGCGGACTCGAGCACCGCGGGATGCATCATGCCGCAGCCAAGAATCTCGACCCACCCCGTTTGCTTGCACGTCGCGCATCCCGCACCCTTGCACAGCTGGCAGGCGACATCCATCTCCGCGCTCGGCTCCGTGAACGGGAAGAAGCTCGGCCGGAAGCGCGTCTTCGTGTCGCCGAAGAAGCGGTTCGCGAAGTTTGCGAGCGTCGCCTTCAGGTCGACGAAGGAAATTCCCTCATCCACCGCCATCCCTTCGATCTGTGCGAACATCGGCGCGTGCGACGCGTCGAAGAAGTCGCGGCGGAAGACGTTCCCCGGCGCGATGATGCGGATCGGCGGCGGATACGACTGCAGCGTGCGGATCTGCACGGGCGAGGTGTGCGTGCGCAGCAGACCACCCTGGGCGAGATAGAGCGTGTCGTGCATGTCCATCGCCGGATGATCCGGCGGAAAGTTCAGCGCGCCGAAGTTGTACCACTCGTGCTCGGCCTCGGGCCCCGTCGCGATGGTGAAGCCGAGGTCGCGGAAGATGGACTCGATCTCCTCGAGCACGAGCGTGACGGGGTGTTTGGCGCCCCGCCATTCGCGGCGCGCGGGCATCGAGAGATCGAGCGCGACGGCGGCGGGCGCGGAGGCCGAGAGCGCTCCGCCGCGCGCTTCGATTGCCGCGTCGAGCTCCATCTTCACGGCGTTGAAGCGCGCGCCGAATACCGGCTTGTCGGGGGCGGCGAGCGTCGGGAGCTTCGTCTTGAAGTCGTTCAGCGCGCCGCGAGTACGGCCCACGGAGGATGCGCGCACGGCTTCCAGCGCGTCGAGCGAGTCGGCGACGGAGAGCTGCGTGAGCGTCGCATCGCGGAAGGCGTCGAGCTGTTCGAGCAGCGCCGCCAGTGAGGTGGACATCGCGTCAGGGTCGTGCGAGGAGTGAAAACGAAGCGGCGGCAGCGGCGATCACGTCGCGCTGCCGCCGCTGATTCGTACCGGATGCGAGCTGCGGTCGCGTCAGGCGGCGGTGAGAGCGGCGCGCGCCTTCTCTGCGAGCATCGTGAACGCGCTCGGATCGCGAACCGCGAGATCGGCCAGAATCTTCCGGTCGACCTCGACGCCGGCCTTCTTGAGGCCATGCATGAAGACGCTGTAGCTCATGTCGTGCTGATGAGCGGCGGCGTTGATGCGGATGATCCAGAGCTTCCGGAACTCGCGCTTCTTGTTCTTGCGATCGCGATACGCGTAGACCCAACCGCGCTCGACGTTTTCCTTCGCGGCCTTCCAGAGCTTCGAGCGCGCGCCGAACGCACCGCGCGCCGCCTTCATGATCTGCTTCTTACGCTTCAGTCGTACGACGTTGCTCTTTACGCGTGGCATAGTAGTCTCCTTACGCTTGCAGCAGGCGCTTCATGCGCTTGATATCGCCCTTGGTCGCAATCAGGCCGGCGCGACGAAGGTTTCGCTTCCGCTTGGGCGATTTCTTGGTCAGGATGTGGCTCTTGTAGGCCTTGAATCGCTTGACCTTGCCACTCGCTGTCAGTTTGAAGCGCTTCGCAGCGCCCTTGTGCGTCTTCATCTTCGGCATTGAAATCCCTTTCGGTAAGGCAGCCTACTTCGGCGCCAGAATCATTGTCATGTTCTTCCCTTCCAACTTCGCGTCCGCTTCGATCTTGCCGATGTCGGACAGATCCGCTGACACCCGGTCGAGCACGTCCTTGCCCAACTCCGGATGCGCGACCTGACGGCCGCGGAACATCATCGTGACCTTCACCTTGTTCCCCTCTTCCAGGAATCGGCGAGCGTGCCGCGTCTTCGTGGCAAAGTCGTGATCGTCGATTCCCGGGCGGTACTTCACCTCTTTCAGGTGAATGACGTGCTGCTTCTTCTTCGCGACCCGCGCCATCTTCGCCTGCTCGAACTTGAACTTGCCGTAGTCCATGATTCGGACGACCGGCGGCCGAGCGAGCGGTGCGACTTCCACCAGGTCCAACCCTTGTGCCTCTGCCTGAGCGAGGGCGGTGTCCAACTCGAGGATGCCGAGCTGGCTGCCGTCCGGCGCAATGACACGCAGCGGACTAATGCGAATCTGGCGGTTCACGCGGACGCGCTTGGTGCTATCCTGAATGGGCGATATCTCCGACAAGGACAAAAAAAATCGCGGACACCACTCCGGAGTCCGCGACGCGCGAAGAGCACCCGCATGCGGGCGCCCATCGAACACTGAGACTCCAACAGCACACCAAGCGCGTGCGCGCGAGGGCCGAAGGGTGAGAGCGAACGTGCTCCGCTCTACTTACTTGATTGTCACTGAACAATTTACGGGGATGAGCGGAGAAGTCAACTCCCAGGGATCACGCCCCTGGACGGCGCCAGCCCGTAGCTCTTCCCGTCGTGCGCCAGCCTGTCCCACGCATGCGTAGCGTCGTGCTCGAAGAGCAGCAGCCAATCCTCCTTCAGCGCCCTCGCCAGTACCCGCCGCTTCGTCTCCAGCGTCACCAGCGGGTCCACGTCGTATCCCATGATCCACGGCAGCGGCAGATGCGCGACCGTCGGCACGAGATCGCCCAGGAAGAACGCCCGCTCCCCCTTCGACTCGATCAGAATCCCCTGATGAAAGGGGACGTGGCCCGGAGTCGGCACCACCCGGATCCCGGGCACGATCTCCGTCTCGCCGTCGACCAGGTCGAACAGCCCCGCCTCGATGATCGGCACGAAGTTGTCCGGGAGATAGCTCGCCGCCGTCCGCTCGTTCGTATGCGTCGCGTACTCGAGCTCCCCCTTCTGCACCACGTACCGCGCCTTCGCGAACGTCGGCCACACCGCGCCCGCCTCATCGCGATAGGTGTTTCCGCCGCCGTGATCGAAGTGCAAGTGCGAGTCGATCACGATCCGAATGTCATCCGTACTGTGTCCGAGCATCCCGAGCGCATCCTCGAGCGCCGTGCGGTCGTCGGCCCCCTTGTTGTCGATGCCATAGATGTCGAGGAACTTGTCGGACTCCTTGTTCCCCGCCCCGCAGTCGATGAGCACGAGCCCGTCGTCGTGCTCCACCAGAATGCAGCGCATGCCGAGCGAGATGCGGTTCCGCTCGTCGGCGGGGATGCGGCGCTCCCAGAGCGGCTTGGGTACGACGCCGAACATCGCGCCGCCATCGAGCTTCTGCCCGCCCGCTTGCAGCGCGTGGATTTTCAGTCCACCCACGAGTCGCGACTCGACCAGCGGCTGCGGCGCGCTCACGCGGTCGTGTCCTTGTCGACAGGGCGCGGCATCGCCGACGGACGGCGCGGTCGCGGACCCTGGCGCGCCATGCTCTCGCTGAGAAGGCGCTGGAGATCGTCCCAGCATTTGCACTCGCGATCGCGCGCCTCGTCCAGCAGGCGAAGCAACACGTGCGCCGTCGCCACCGCGTCGCCCGCGGCGCGATGCCGAGCGAGGATCTCGACGCCGTAGTAATTCGCGACGCTGTCGAGCCTGCGGCTCCGCAACTGCGGCAGCACGCGCCGCGCGAGACGCACGGTGCACAACCGTCGTCCCGACAGCCGCTGTCCCGTTGCGCGCTGGACCTCGGCCGTCACGAAGCGCCAGTCGAAGTCCGCGTTGTGCGCGACGAAGACGTGTCCCTCGAGCACGCTCACGACCTGCTCGCAGATGTCGCGGAAGCGCGGCGCGTCCTTGACCATCTCCCAGTTGATCTGTGTGAGGTTCGTGATCATCGGCGGAATCGACCGCTCCGGATTCACGAGCGTCTCGAAACGCTCGGCCACCACGCCATCGCGCACGACGATGGCGGCGATCTCGGTGATGCGGTCGCCGCTCCACGGGCTCGTGCCCGTTGTCTCGACGTCGACGACGACGTAGGAGAGCGACGCGAGCTCGTCGCGCTCGAAGTTCGCGTCGTAGCGTGGTGCCTCCTCGCCGACGGCCATCATTTGCACCGTGGGGCGCAGCGCATTCGCGCGTGGCGCAGTCGCATCCGCCAACGGCTCGGGCGCGAGCGACCAGCGGCCGTCGTGTGAACGAACGAACTCCGACCGCTGCGCGAAGAGCGCGATCGCCATCGCCTCGGCGACGACCGCCGGCGCGCCGGGCATCTGGCAGACGTGCTCGATGAGCGCCTTCGCGTCCGCCGGGCCATTCGCGAGAAAGCCGACCGCCAGCTGCGTGAGCCGAGTCTCGGCCGGACGCGCGGCGATGCCGTGCGGCGTCATGCCGCTACCCATCAATCCCCCCCCGTAGTCACTCCCACGGATCTTCGCGATGCACTGGAAGCGTCATACAGCGAGGACCGCCGCCCGCGCGGACGAGCTCCGAACCCTCGAAGGTGATGATGGCACGCTCGCCTTCCTTGATGCGCTCATCGCCAGTGAGAAAGTCGACGGACGAGACGACGCGAAAGCCCTGCTTCCCCATCTCGGCGATCGTCGCTTCGTTGCGCGAGTACGAGAGGATCACGCCCGGACGCATCGCGACGAAGTTGCATCCGCTCGCCCACTGCTCGCGTTCCTGCACCGAGCGGCGCGTGCCGCCGCAGAACACCGGCGTCATTGGCAGCCCGACGTGCTCGAGCGCCGCGAAGACGTTCGGCATCTCCTGCATGTGCTCGTTCCCCTTTTTACGAAAGAGAATCGGCAGGCGCTCAGGGCCAATGAAGTGCGGCGGATACACGGCGCACAGATCGCGATCGAGCTGCGTGAAGATCATGTCGAGGTGGATCGCCGTGTTCTCCTTCGGCATCACGACGACGATGACGTTCGTGATCGGCGTGTCCTCGAACAGGCGCGCGGTGAGGTGATCGATCGCTGCGGGACTCGAGCGCTCGCTGAAGCCGATGATCACGGTATCGTGACGGAGCGGGTGGACATCGCCACCTTCGAGCGTGTAGTTGTGCCGACGCTCGGCCGCGCCGTCGTAGAGAATCCCCTTGTTCGCCAGCAGCGGATGGTGGAGGAAGAGGAGCTTCATGATCAGCTCTTCCGACCAGCGCACCGCGTAGCGCATCGACCCGATCATCACGTGATCGCCGACGACCATCGCGGTGTCGCGAGTGAAGAAGAGATTCGGGAGCGGCGGCAGGAGATAACCGCCCTCGTTGAGCGAACGTGCCAGAGGACCGGGGGCCTCTTCCTCGCCTTCGATCAGCATCTCCACGAGCTTCTCGGGGCTTCGAACCTCGATCTCGCGCGCGAGTGGACCGGAGGGAACGATGTCGAGCGTCTCGCGCACGAGCAGATCGCGCGCCGCAGGGATCGAGACGACGTCCGCGAGCAGGTCGCGCACGGAGAGTACCGTCGTGAAGCGTTCGAGAATCGCCACCAGCCGGCGATGCTCCTTCTGCGCATTCTCGAGATCGATGATGTCGTCGTAGAGGAAGTCTTCGCGGGTGTCTGGCGTGACCGCGAGAAGCTCCGGGCCGGGCAGGTGGACGAGCACCGAGCGCAGCCGTCCGATTTCCGAGCAAACGTGTACTGGCATGAGTGCACACAAGTTAACCGCGAGAGCGGGCCGCGAGCCAGCGTTCAACTAGCCTCTTTGGGGTCGCCGTTCTATCTTGTGAATGAATTCACAAGCCGCCACGACCTTGAAGCGAATCGCCGAGTCGACCGTCCGCCGCATGTCGCTCTATCTCCGCTTTCTCGAGGAATTCGAGACTGCGGGGCTGACGACCGTATCCAGCGATGAGCTGGCCGCCCGAGGCGGAACGACCTCTGCACAGGTGCGGAAGGACCTCTCTTTCTTCGGTTCCTTCGGCAAGCGCGGGCTCGGCTATCAGGTGTCCGAGCTGACGCAGAACATGCGTCGCATTCTCGGCCTCGAGCACGACTGGCGCGTGATCATCGTCGGCGCGGGGAAGATCGGCGCTGCGCTCGCGCAGTACGAGGGCTTTCAGCAGCGCGGCTTCCACGTGGTCGGGCTCTACGATTCAGATCCAGCGAAGATCGGCCGCGATATCCATCAGCTGCACGTGCGCGCCATCGACTCACTGGCCGAGGACAATCGCGAGCAGCCGGTGGACATCGCGGTGATCGCCGTCCCAGCGGTCGCAGCGCAACGAGTGGTCGATCAGGTCGTCGCGGCGGGGATCTCGGGAATCATGAGCTTCGCCCCGATCCAGCTCCACGTCCCCGCCGACGTCACGCTCAACACGGTGAACATGGCGATGGAGCTCGAGCGGCTGTCGTTCGCCCTGTCGAATCGGGAGTAGTCTCGCGAAGACTCCGTGAGTGATCGGTGCCCGAGTCCGCCCACAACTGCGAGCAATTTGTAAACTCACCCCTCGACATTTCCTCGTCCCTTCTCCGCATCTACGCCCATAGCCCCAGCGCCCGCCCCAGCGCGTAGAACTGCGCAGCGCTGAGGGTTTCGGGGCGTGCATCGGGATCGATTCCCGACAGCTCGAGCGCCGCCTCGGCGTCGATCGCGCTCCGTTCCGCCACGGTTCGCACCACGCGGCGCATCTGCTTGCGGCGCAGCGCGAACGCCGACTGCACGAAAATGCGAAACGGCTCCTCGGCGCCCGCCGCCACCACCGGCTCCGCGCGCGGGGTTACTCGCACCACCGCACTATCGACGCGCGGCGGCGGGTTGAATGCGCCCGAGGGAATCCTGAACAGCATCTCCACATCGGCCACCGCCTGCACATTCACGCTCAGCGCGCCGTAATCCTCCGCGCCCGGCGGCGCAGCCATCCGCGCGGCAACCTCCTTCTGCACCAGCAGCACCGACCGCAACGCGCGCGGCTGCCGGAGCGCCTGGAAGAGGATCGGTGTCGTGATGTAGTACGGCACGTTCCCCGCGAGCGCGTACGCACCGCCGGCGACCTCGCCAAGATTCGTCTCGAGCACATCGCCCTCGATGATCGTGAGGCGCGGCTCATTCGGGTACTTCTCGCGCAGGAGCTCGACGAGCTTCCGGTCGATCTCGATGGCGACGACGCGCGCGGCGCGCGCGAGCAGCGCATCGGTGAGCGAGCCGCGCCCCGGCCCGATCTCCACCACCGTCTCGTCCGCCCCGAGCGCAACCGCATCCGCAATCCGCGCAAGAATGCGTGGATCCGTGAGAAAGTGCTGCCCGAGACTCTTCCTGATCGGAGGCGGCCGCATGCGAGCCGCCGTCAGCTGCGCGTGATGACCACCGCGAGATCGTCGCGCTGCACGGCCTCTCCGGTGTGCTCCGCCAGCTCCTCGAACACGCGCTGCACGATCGCCGCCGGCGTCTCCGTGCGGTAGCGCTGCACGATGTCGAGCACCGGCTGCTCACCGAGCCGTACGCCGAATCTGTTCCGCGCGTCGCTCACGCCGTCGGTGAAGAGCAGCAGCAAGTCGCCGCCCGGCTCCCATGCGCGCGTGCGCGCGTGCGGAAGCGACTCGACCATGCCGATTGGCGGGTCGATCGCGGGAAGACGTTCGATCGTACCGTTCACGGAGATGTGGAAGGCGTGCGGGTGTCCGGTGTTCGCGTAGCGCAGCGTGCGCGCCTTGCGATCGATCACCCCGTAGAACGCGGTGATGAACATCTCCGTCGTCACGAGCTCATCGCGCAACGTGCCCTCGAGTGCGGCGAGCACCGCGTCGGGATCCGGCGACGCCTGTGCGTGAATCGCCGACGCGCTCATCGCGAGCGCCATGATGAGCGCGGCGCGGTAGCCGTGGCTCGACACGTCGCCGATCATGATCCCGGTTCGATCGGGTGAAAGACGGAACAGATTGTAGAAATCGCCGCCGACGCTTTCTGCCGGCACGACGCGCGCCGCGACCTGCGCCTCGGGCGCCACGACATCCGCGCGCGGGAGCAACTTCATCTGCAGATCGTGCGCGAGCGCAAGCTCCTGGATCAGCCGCTGCTGCGAGAGCGACGCGCGTACGAGTCGCGTGTTCTGAATGGCGGTGCCGATCTGCGTCGCGATCGCGGCGATCAGCTTCTGATCGCCGGCGCTGAACGGGTGATCGGAGTACCGATCCGAAAGATTGACGACGCCGAGCGGCTCCATCCCGCCCGTCGGCAGCGTCCACATGATCGGCACGGAGAGCATCCGGCCGCGCCGGTACGTCGACTCCGCCTCGCACGGCATCTCCCCGCCCTCCGCCACCATCGCGTGCTGCTCGCGAAAGACCCGCGCCGAGACACTCGTGGTGTCGTGCAGCGCAATCGGCGGAATGTCGAGCACCACGCCACCGATCGCAGCAACGGTCTGCAGCGTGTCGGTGACGCGGTCGTGCACGAGAATCGAGCCGCGTCGCGCGCCGACTGTTTCCGAGATCTCCTTGAGGATCGTCGCAGCGGCCTCTTCGAGCGATACGGTGCGGCCGAGGATCTCCGTGATCGTGTAGAGAAGATTGATCTCCTCGTACCGCTCGGCCAGCTCGTTCGCCGCGTGCTCGACTTCGAGCGACGACTGCAGATATTGCCCGACGATCGCGCGAAGAAAGCGCGCGTAGCTCTCGAGGGGTGCATTCTGAACCGGCGACGGACCCGCGACGATCCACGCCTTGCGCGGCCCGGGAATCTGCGAGACGATCACCTGCCCGCTCGGCGACTGGACCAGCTGCGTGGCGACGTTCTCGAGCGGGGGCGTCCAGCCGAGAATGCCGAGGGCGGGAACGCTGGACGCGATGCGCGTGGGCGGCCGCGAGTCGTCGCCGAGCCAGACCGCCGCCGCCGCGCCCGTGCCGTCACGGAACGCAGTGAGCAGCGCGATCAGGTCAATCATGGCGCCTGAGCGTCATCCGAACCACGTTGCCCTGGTTCGAAAAACGCTCGATGCGGTCCATCAGTCTGGTCATGAGAAAGAGACCCCGGCCATCTTCGCGCTCGAGGTTATCGGGCTCGGTCGGGTCCGTGAGGCATTCGTCGAAGTCGAAGCCGCCGCCCTCGTCCAGTACCTCGAGGATCAGCCGGTCCTGCGTCACGTCGACCTTCACCTGCACGTGCGCGTCGAGGCGCTCGCCGTTGCCGCGAAGAATGGCGTTGGACAACGCTTCGCTGAGCGCAACCGGGATGTTGAGGCAGCACTGGCGCGCGGGGTACGCGAACTGCGCGCACTGCTGTTTGACGACTTCGACGACACGCTCGATGTAGCGGATGTCGCTTGGAATCTCGAGCTCGAGCGCGATGTGCACGCGTCCAGGGGCGAAGGGAGGCGCGGAGCTGAGTGCCGACATGCGGCGCTCGCGGGCGCGATCGCTCAGAACGTCTCCAGTGCCCGTTCCTTCGTATCCGAGATCTGGAAGAGCGTGTCCAGCTTCGTCAGCTCGAAGAGAGTCTTCAGATCATCGTTCAGGTTGGCGAGGCGAAGCTCCCCGCCCTGCTCGCGGATCTTCTTGGACAGCGAAACCAGCACACCGAGGCCGGAGCTATCGATGTAACCGGTCTGGCTGAAATCGATTAGGAACTTCCGCTCGCCCTTTTCGAGCTCGTCGAGCACGCGCTGCTTGAGCTCCTGCCGGTTGCCGACGATGAGTTGCCCTTCCACATCTACCACGACAATCTCTCCCTGCTTCTTGATCGCGAAGCTCATGTCCCGTTCTCCCGTCGAGATCTACACTCATGCGCGGTGACAATGGCGGAAAACCGCTCGCCCTGTCGCATCGTAATGTCGCCTTTGTCTCTGACGCCCGAAAGATAAGGGCGGTGCACCCTGAAACGGGGGCGCTCAATGCAAGACTTCGTCCATCTTCGTAGGGACCCACTCGAGTCACGCCGGCGCACGCCCCGCGGTCCCGAAGCGCGCGCGGAGCGCAGCGTCCACCACCGGGTGTACCAGCCCCGAGATATTTCCGCCGAACTTCGCCACCTCGCGCACGACACTCGAGCTCACGTACGTTCGGTCGATGCTCGGCACCATGAACACCGTCTCGAGCTCGGCATTCAGATGGCGGTTCATGAGCGCCATCTGATACTCGTACTCGAAGTCGGCCACGGCGCGAAGACCGCGAATCGAGAGTGTGGCGCCGACGTCACGCGCGAAGTCGACGAGGAGCCCGTCGAACTCGTGGACCTCGATCCGCGGATCGTCTCCGATGCTGTCGCGGATCATCTGCGCGCGCTCGGCGATCGAGAACAGCGGCTGCTTGGCCGAGTTGATGGCGACGGCGACGATGAGCTTGTCGACGAAGGTCAGGCTGCGCCATATGAGATCCTCGTGGCCGCGCGTGACGGGATCGAAGCTGCCAGCATAGACCGCGATCGGCATGTGCTCGTGGGGTGCGGGAGCGGAAAGTGGCAAAACGATCAGGCGCGATAGAAAGAGAGCGCCGTGTCACCGTAACGTCGAGTGTCCGCCTCGCTGGGCATCTCCTCGTTGGCCGCGTGCTCGACCGCCAGAATGCGCGAGAATGGGCGCTCCCGCCAGCGCCCGGCGACCTCGGCCGCGAGTCCCTTGCGGTAGGGCGGGTCGGCGAACGCGACGTCGTAGACGGTCTCGCCGAGCGTCGCCACGAAGCGCAGCGCGTCCATGCGCTCGACGGTGGCGACGTCGCCGGCGCCCAGCTGGTCGATGTTCGCGCGCAGCGATGTGAGGCTCGCCGCCGCGGACTCGACGAAGGTAGCGTGCGACGCCCCGCGCGACAGCGCCTCGAGACCGAGCGCGCCAGAGCCGGAGAAGAGGTCGAGGATCGTCGCGTCCGGAAGATCGTTCTGGAGAATACTCATCCACGCCTCGCGGACTCGATCGGCGGTGGGGCGAACGGTCATGCCGCGCGGCGCCGCAATCGTGCGCCCGCGCCAGCGGCCGGCGACGATGCGCACGCCGGCTAGCGCTGCACGGCGGCGATCTTCGCCTGCAGCCGCGGCACGCCATTCCACTCGTCGCGCTCGAGGCGGTAAGCGATGTCGAATGGAGTGGAAATGTCGAGCTCGCTCGCCAGCGCGGCCATCCCCCACCCGATCGCCTCGATCTCTCCGCTGTCGGTGCGGAGACGGAGCTTGAGATGCCCATCGCCCATCACGCGCGCCGGCGCAGCGAGACGGACGCCGCGCGAGACGAGCACGGGCGTGGGATTCGACGGGCCGAACGGCTCGAAGTGGCGGAGCAGCCCCTCGAGCTCGAACGTCGCCTCCGAGAGCGGCAGCTCGAGATCGACGCGCAACTCGGCCACCAGATCACCGACCGTCAGCTGCGCGAGCGCGATCTCGTTGAAGCGTCGCGCGAGCTCGGGGACATTCTCGCGCGCGATGGTGACGCCGGCCGCCGCGCGATGTCCTCCGAAGCGGATGAGCAGGTCGCGACATTCGGTGAGCGCTCCGTGCAGGTCGAAGGCGGAGATGGACCGTCCGGATCCCTTCCCCACTTCGCCGTCCAGCGCGATCAGCAGCACGGGTCGGCCGTGCTCCTCGAGCAGCCGCGACGCGACGATGCCGATCACGCCGGGGTGCCACCCTTCCTCGGCGAGCACGATTCCGTAGGTGGCATCGAGATCGATGTCCTCGATGAGCTCGCGCGCGCGTGCGAGCGTCTTCCTGTCGACGTCCTGGCGGGTTCTGTTCAGCTCCTCGAGCTCGCGCGCAATCTCATTTGCCTCGTGCTCGCTCTCCGACATCAACAGCTCGACGCCGCGCAGCGCGTGGCCGAGCCTGCCAACGGCGTTGAGGCGCGGCGCGAGGATGAAGCCGATGCGGCCGCTGTTGAGCGGCTTCCCGTCGAGCCCCGACGACCGCATGAGCGCACGCAGCCCGGGGTTCGGCGATTCCTTCATGACCTTGAGTCCTAAACGCGCGAGCACGCGATTCTCACCGCGGAGCGGTGCCACATCGGCGATCGTCGCGAGCGCCACGAGATCGAGCAGCTTGTACACCTCATTCTCGTCGCCGCCCATCGCACGCGTGAGCGCGA
>JBDSHG010000149.1:0-21570 GCA_039918615.1 Gemmatimonadaceae bacterium
ACGATGACGGAGTCGATTCCCGCGCGCGCGAGGAGATGCGAGAGCATGAGCCCCGCGGGCCCCGCGCCGATGATGCCGACCTGCGTCCGCTCCTTCATCGGCTATCTCGCGCGCGTCGTCGAGTTGATCTCGGCCACCACCTCGGCCACGATGCGGAAGGCCGCATTCGACGCGGGCACGCCGCAGTAGATGGCCTGCTGCAGGAGGATCTCCTTCACCTCGTTCGCGGAGAGATCACCGGATGCGAGCGCCGCGCGGACGTGCATCGCGAGCTCCTCAGGCTGGTTGAGCGCCACGAGCGTGCCGATAACGAGCACGCGGCGCGTGCGCGCGTCGAGCCCGGGACGTGTCCAGATCTCGCCCCAGGCGTAGCGGGTGATGAGGCTCTGAAAGTCCTCGGTGAGCTGCGTGGTCGATGCAATCGCGCGATCGACGTGTGCGTCGCCCAGCACTTTGCGGCGCCTCGCCATGCCCGCGGCGTGCGGATCATCGGGGGTGTCGCTGGTCGTCATGATCTCCTCCATGGGTGCGGCTCATTCGCCATCGCGATATCTCTCGTGCGCGGCGAGCGCGTCGAAGATGAACGTCGCGCTCGCGCCGAGGTAGTGCGCGGGCTCCAGGAGGCGCTCGATCTCCTTGCGGCTCAGGTGCTCGGCGACCGCGGGCATCTCGGCGAGCACGTCGGCGAGTGGCCGATGCTCGGCGAGCGCGCGCCTGCTCGCGTCGCCGATAGTTTGATGGGCGTCAAACCGTCCTCTGCGCGTCGCGAGGGCCATCGACACGGATGCCGCGAGCGAAACGCCCTGCGTCAACTCCAGATTCGCGCGCATGCGCTGCGCGTCGACCTCGAGCCCGCCGAGCATCTCGGCGGTGTGGCGAGCGGCGCCTCCTGCGAGGCGCACGACCTGGGGCAGCGTCTCCCACTCGGCCTGCCACCCGCCGAGCGCGCGTTCGTGCTCATTCGGCATCGCGGCAAGCATCGTCGCGACGAGGCCGGGCACGCGGATCGATGCGGCGAGCACGACGGATGCGCCGATGGGATTTCGCTTCTGCGGCATCGCGGAGGAGCCCCCCTTCCCTTCCTCGGCGGCCTCGAACGCCTCGGCGACTTCGGTCTGCGAGAGGAGCGCGATGTCGCGCGCGATCTTTCCCATCGCGCCGACAGCGACGCCGAGTGCGCAGGCGAGATCCGCGAAGCGATCGCGGTGCGCGTGCCAGGGGAGGTCGCTCTGCCGCAGTGCGAGCTCGTTCGCGAGCATCGCGGTCAGCTCGATTCCCCGATCGCCGTACGATGCAAGCGTCCCCGACGCGCCGCCGAATTGCAGGAACATCGCGTCGTCGAGTGCGAAGTCGACCCGCTCGTGCACACGGTCGAGCGCGGCGAGCCATCCGGCAGCCTTGAGGCCGAAGGTGATCGGCGTGGCGTGCTGCAGCCAGGTGCGGCCGGCCATCACGGTGGTCGCATGCCGCTCGGCGAGCTGCGCCGCCGCGTCGGCCGCGCGCGCGATGGAGTCCGCGACGATCTGCACCCCGATGCGAAGCTGCAGCACGGTTGCGGTATCGATGATGTCCTGACTCGTCGCGCCCCAGTGCACGTAGCGCGCGGCCTCGGCATCGATCCGCGCGACGCGCGCGGTGATTTCCTTCACCAGTGGAATCGCGAGATTCCCCGCCTTCGCGGCGCCGGCCGCAAGCGCGTCGAGGTCGTACTCATCCTCGTTCGTGCTCTTCGAGATCGCATCAGCTGCACTCTGGGGGATGATGCCAAGCGCGGCCTGCACGCGCGCAAGCGAGCCCTCGACGAAGAGCATCTCCTCGACATGCGCGGCATCGGTGAAGTGCTCGTCGACCGCCGGATCGCCCACGAGGGCGTCGTAGATCATCGCGCGCGCTCAGACATCGAAGAACACGGTTTCATTGTCGCCCTGAAGGACGAGATCGAATTCGTAGCTGCCATCGCCACGTGGGCGCGCGATGAGCGTACGGCGGCGATCCGCAGGGACGAGCTGCATGATCGCATCGCCTGGCGTCGACGGTTCGTCCTCGAAGTACACGCGCGTGACGAGGCGCGTGAGGATGCCGCGGGCGAGAATGCCGAGCAGCAGGTGCGGCGCCTGCAATGTGCCGTTGGGGCCTGGAACGCGTCCCGGCATCACCGTCTCGATCGCGAAGCGTCCGCCCTCATCGGTGGGCGCGCGGCCGTAGCCGATGAAGTTGGGATCGAGCGGCTTCGACTGATGATCGTCAGGGTGTGCGTACTTCCCCGCGGCGTTGGCCTGCCAGCTCTCGACGAGCGCATCGGGGACCGGTGCGCCTTCGCCATCGCGCACGGTGCCCTCGATGGTGATGTGCCGCCCGATCGCATCCTCGGTGGCGATGCGCGCGCGGCCTTCCACGCTCAGACAGATCGCGAAGAACGGGCCGACCGTCTGGAACGGCGTCAGCTCAGCCATGTCGATCTTCCATTGGAGTAGCATGACGGCCGCGAAGGACGATGTCGAAGCGATAGCCGAGTGCGCGCTCGGGCTGCGTGAGCGAGAGATCGAAGTTGGCGATGAGCCGCTCGCGGCCGCGCGGGTCGGGCACGCTATTGTAGATCGGATCGAGCGCGAGCAGCGCGTCGCCGGGAAAGTACATCTGCGTGACGAGGCGCGTGAGGAAGCTCGGCCCCCACAGCGAAAAGTGGATGTGCGCCGGCCGCCACGCATTCGAGTGGTTGAGCCACGGATATGCGCCCGGCTTGATCGTGAGGAAGCGATAGCGCCCCTCACCATCCGTCATCGCGCGCCCCGCGCCGGTGAAGTTCGGATCGAGGGGGGCGTCATGCCGGTCGGCGCGATGTGCGTAGCGGCCGGCGGCGTTCGCTTGCCAGAGCTCAACGAGCGAATCGCGAACGGGGCGCCCGTCCTCATCGATGACGCGCCCCTCGACGATGATGCGCTCGCCGATCGGCTCGCCGCGTCCGCGATTGGTGAGATCGTGATCCTCGGCCGTCACCGATGCGTGTCCGTACACCGGGCCGGTGAGCTCCGAGAGCGTCTGCGGCACGATAACGAGCGGCTGCCGCGGATGGCGGAGCGCCGTGCCGCGATAGCCCGCGAAGTCGCGCGGAGGGTGTACGTCGTCGCCGGGGTGGCGATAGTTGGCACCGGACATCAATGCACTCGGGGTAGCGGACGCCGAAAGGTGACGTGCGTACGATGTTTCCGCACCATGCGCGCGGCAAATCGCAGCCCCGATGCCTCGTGTGGTTGAAGGTTCGTTCCGCGCGCTGCACATTGAGACATGATTGAAACCTTCCTGATGGAGCGCATGCAGTCGACGTACGAGAACGTCGTCGACTTCGACCTGAGCGAGTCCGGTGTCCGCCCCGTGACGCTCAGGGAGATGGTGAAGTACGGCTTCGACCTCGACGCGCTGATGGATTCTCCTCTGGGCTACAGCCAGTCGAACGGGACCATCGAGCTGCGGGAGCGAATCTCGGCGCTGTATCCGGGCTCGACGATCAATCACGTCGAGGTCACGAATGGAACATCGGAGGCCAACTACATCCTCGCGCTTACGCTGATTCGCGCGGGAGATGTCGTCGCGCTCCAGATTCCGAACTATCTCCAGCTGTGGGGTGTGCCGCGCAGCCTTGGCGCCACGGTCGAGCGCTTCGAGCTCGAGCATGTGGATGGTACGTGGGAGATCGACTGGAAGGCGTTCGAGAAGGCGGTGACGCCGAAGACGCGATTCGTCTACATCACGAACCCGAACAATCCGACGGGCTCCGTGCTCTCGCGGAAGGCGATGGAGCGGATCGTCAAACGCATCGACGAAGTCGGTGCCTACCTCATCGCCGACGAGGTATACCAGGGCGCCGAGATCGAAGCGGAGCGCACGCCGAGCTTCTGGGGGATGAGCGATCGCGTCATCGTGACGAGCGGGCTTTCGAAAGCGTACGGAATTCCGGGGGTGCGCATCGGCTGGATGGTCGGGCCACCGGAGATCATCGCGTCGTGCTGGACGCAGCACGACTACATCACGATCTGCCCGAACAAGATCTCGGATCACATCGCGCGCGTCGCGGTTTTGCCGGAGGTGCGCGCGTCGCTCTACGCGCGCACGCGCACGGTGCTGCGCGAGAATCTGCCCATCCTGCAGGAGTGGGCGGCGGAGATGGGTGACTTCTTCGAATACACACCGCCGCAGGCCGGGGCGATCGTCTTCATGAAGTACAACTCCGACGCGCCGAGCATTCCACTTGCGGAGCGAATTCTGAAGGAGCAGTCGACGCTGATCGTGGCTGGGCTGCAGTGCGGGCTCGAGGGATACATGCGCGTCTGGCTCGGCTCCAGGCCCGAGTATCTGCGGGATGGGCTCGCGCGGCTGCGCACGGGACTCGCACCGCTGATCGGCATCGGCGTCTAACCGGCGCGCGCCCGTGGCCGAATCGCTGCCGCAGCCGATCGTCGTCAGCGCGGACGAGTGCGAGCGCGCGGTGCTCGTGCCCGAGCTCATCGAGGAGATTGCCGCGGGCTTCATCGCGTACACGAGCGGAAAGGTCGTCGTGCCGCCCGTCGGGCATCTCGGATTCACGGAGCCTGCGGGCGACGTGCATCTGAAGTACGGCTACGTGAAGGGCGGCGACGTCTTCGTCATCAAGGTCGCTGCCGGCTTTCCGCAGAACTCGTCGCGCGGGCTGCCGACTGGCGACGGATGCATGCTCGTCTTCAGCAGCCACACGGGATTTCTCCTCGCGGTGCTCCTGGATCGCTCGCGACTGACGGATCTGCGCACCGCCGCCGCGGGAGCCGTGGTGGCGGGTGCGCTGGCGCCGAAGGTGGTGAAGCGCATCGGCATCATCGGCACGGGCGTGCAGGCGCGGCTGCAACCGATGATGCTGCAGCACGTGACGACGTGCCGCGACGTTGCGCTGTTCGGCCGCTCGGCCGAGCGTGCTCGTGAGTGTGCGGCTGATCTCAGCACGATGGGCTTTCGCGTGCGCGTGTGCGCGAGCGCGGAGGAGGTTGCCGAGGGGTCGGAGCTCATCGTGACGACGACGGCGTCGCGGGGCGCGCACTTTCGTGCGGCGTCGGTGCGCCCGGGCACGCACATCACGGGGATTGGCGCGGACTCGCCGGGGAAGCAGGAGCTCGACGTCGCGCTCTTCGCACGCGCCGAGATCGTCGTGGCGGACAGCATCGCGCAGTGCGCCGACCATGGCGATCTCGCACCCGCGCTTGCTGCCGGCGCGATCACGCTCGATCGCGTGCGTGAACTCGGCGCGGTGCTCGCGGATGTGCGGCTGGGGCGGACGAGCGAGGAGCAGATCTCGATCGCGGATCTCACCGGCGTCGCGGTGCAGGACATCGTGATCGCGAGCCACGTGCTGCGGCGCCGCGCTGCACCTCGGGGCTGATTCTTGACGTCAGGAGGAGCGGAAGATAGGATTGGGCAGGATCCAGCCGCGAGCTCGGCGACATGTCACAGGTGATGGAGCTCACCCATAACCGCCGGGCACCTTACGGCTAATGGCTCCTACGCAACGACCTGCGTAGGAGCCATTTTGTCATCACGGGCGCAGGCACCGCGAAACGCAGAGGTGAAGGTGAGATTATTCTGGGCGATCGCAGTGGGCGCCGCCGCGGGCGGCGTATCCCGATTTTATCTCGGCTCCGCGATCCAGCAGCGACTCGGGGCTTCGTTTCCCTGGGGTACGATCGCGATCAACATCACGGGCAGTCTCCTGCTGGGATTTCTCGTTCGGTATGCAATGGCAACCCCCGCGATCTCACTCGAAGTTCGTGCGATGCTCACCGTGGGATTTTGCGGTGGCTACACGACGTTTTCGTCGTACAGCTACGAAACGATGGTCCTTCTCGAGGAAGGGCAGATCGCCAGCGCCGCGGTGTATTCGATCGGCAGTGTGGTTCTGGCGCTGCTCGCCACCTTTGCCGGCATGATGTTGGCACGCGAGCTGATCGCCTTCCGGCAACGATTCTGACGAGGGACGCATGGATACAGCGAACGGTGCACACGAGCTGTTGCGCATCTTCATCGGCGAGCGCGACAGGTTCGAGGGAAAACCGCTCTATCAGGCGCTCGTCGAACTGCTTCGATCGAAGCACCTCGCGGGAGCAACGGTGCTGCGCGGGATAACGGGATTCGGGGAAAGCGCGAAGCTCCACACCGACCGCTTCGAAATGCTGTCGCTCGATATGCCGATCGTCGTCGAATGCGTCGAAAGCGTCGAGAACATCGAAGCCGTGTTGCCGGAGATCGAGCGGATGGTTGGGGGTGGACTCATCACGCGCCAGAACGTGCGAGTCGTGCTCCATCGTCCGGCGGCGCCCACCGGATCATGACGGGCGCTACGGTCGGCGCAGCCTGAACACCAGGACGCGCGCGTTCGGGCTCTCGAGCTTCCACCCGAGCGGCGAGTTCATTCCCACCGCAACGGCGAGATATTCAGTGCCACCTACCGAGTACGTGATCACCCCGCCGCCAATGGGCGCGCCCGCCGCGTAGCGCCAGAGCTCGTGACCGTCCGCCGCATCGAAGGCGAGAATGTTTCCGTTCAGATCTCCGGTGAACACGACGTCACCCGCGGTGGCGGTGACGCCGGCGATGAGCGGCGTCGGCGATTCGTTACGCCACTTGATGCTTCCGTCATCCGCATCGATCGCCGTGAGCCAGCCGCGGCGCGCGAGCTCGTTCTTCCCGAATGGTGCGAAGAGCGAGTTCGAGCCGGTCCAGGGGAGCGCTTCCTTACCCCTGTACTTTCCCGGCTGATCGGCGCCGTAGGTCGCCACCGTCGTGCACCAGTCGATCGAGCCGACGTAGAGCATGTTCGTGCGCGGCGAATATGACGGCCCGTTCCACTCGACGCCCCCATTCACGCCGGGACAGAAGCGCGCGCCCTTGCCCGTGAGCGGCGCATCGATGTTCTCAATCGTCGACACCGGCGTGGCATAGATTCGTTTTCCCGTCGCCTGGTCGGTGCCATAGACGTGACCATCCTTTCCGGCCACGACCACGAGATGCTGACCGCCGTGCGTCGAAACGAGCGACGGAGCGGCGGCGATGTCCCAGTCGTGATAGTCGTGCTCGAGCATCTGATAGAACGTCTTGAGCGTGCCTTCGCGCGAGTCGAGGGCAACCACCGCGTAGGTGTAGAGATTTCTCCCCGGCCTAACTCCTTCGATGAAGTCAGGCGCTGCGTTCCCTGTCGGCGTATAGACCACGCCGGCAGCGGTATCGAGCGCGTACGATGTCCACGATGCGCCGCCGACCTTCGGAAAGCGCTCGGTGCCGTGCGGCCAGCTGCGCGCCGCATCGCCGTTCTCCGGAAGGATATCGAAGCTCCACACACGGCCGCCGGTTATGGCGTCGAAGGCCATCAGCCTTCCCTTCACCGCGAAGTTGTCGCCTCCGGCATTTCCCATGAAGACCGTCCCCTTCCACGCGATGGGCGCGGCGGGGAATGTCTCGCCAGTTGATGGGTCGCCGGCGACGGAGCTCCACAGCTCATCGCCGGTGGCGGCATCGAGCGCCATCACGCGACCATCGTTCGCGCCTCGAAATAGTCGCGCGCGGTTGGGATCCGCGAGATACGCGAGTCCACGATTCACCTTGTTGGGATCGAACGGTGGTTTCGGGTCGAAGTCGTACTCGTGCCGCCATCGCATCGCGCACGTTGTCGCATCGACGGCGTAGGTGTCGGTGACGGTCGTGAAGTAGAGGGTGCCGCCGACCGCGACGAGTCCCGTCTGCATGTTGGCCTTCACGCCGAGCGGGAAGGTGCAGGCGGGAGTGAGCGTGGCGACGTTGGCGGCGGTGATCTGTGCGAGCGGGGAGAAGCGGGTGCCGTCGTAGCTGCGATTGTACATCGGCCAATCGGCATCGGCGCTCGACGCGGAGGCAGCCGGAGAGTGCGACACGGAAAATGCGGGACCGCGCGTGGTGCTGCTCGAGCCTTTGTGGCGCGGCACCGATGGCGGTTTGAGGAAGACGAGCTGCGAGCATCCGGCGGCGACCGCGAATACCATCAGCAAGATGCAGGCGCGCGCTGCGAGTGATCGCGGCGCCGTTCGAGTCGACCACACTTTCATTTACAAGCCTCTTCGCGAATCTTCCGCCGCGAGCTATCCCGGCGTCGGAATCCGGAAGTGGCAATTTGGGGGCCCGTCTCGATCGCAGGACTCGATTACGCGCGTGCCCGTCACTTCCGTGAGGATTTGCTCCACTGCGCGACACGTCTCGGGACATGCGGTGACCGCTTCGGAGAGCGGACAGCCGTGTCCGCGAATGACGAAGCCATTCTCTTCGCGAACGACGTCCGCGGATCCACCGAGCTCATTGAGCAGCTCCGAGCCCGCGTGCACGCGCGCGGCGAGCGAGCCCGTCGCCTCCTCGGGCGCCATCCGATGGCCAACGCGCTGTAGCAGACGCTTCATCGCATCGGCCGTTTTGTGCGTGCGCAGCTCCGCAAGCAGCGCTGCCAGCAGCGGAGAATAGGCTCGCGAGAAGAGCGGCTGTGCACCGGGGGCTATCGCGTAGACCATCGCGGGCTTGCCGACGCCGCCATCGCGACGGGTGCCGCGCGACTCGACGATCTGCTCGCGCACGAGGATGACGAGATGCGCGCGCACGGCATTGTCCGTGAGCCCGAGCTCCGCGGCGAGCTCGTCGACGGTGCGATGGCCACCCCGCAGCAGCGCGACGATGTTTCCGCGGGTCGTATTGCCGTACTCCTGCTCCCATACGCTCATGCGCCCTCCCCCGTCGCTTGCCGATGGACCATCCGACAAAGATGCATCGTTCGTCCGCTGGATGCCGCACCGAATGAGGCGTTGCCGCGCTCTGCTCTGCAGCCTAGCCACCGAAAACCAATAAGTCAAGTAGATCCTTGACAAATTATTTCCCTGCCGCGTTATTTAATGAGCGCGGGCGGATGCGCCCCAAATGGCGGCGATCTCCCCCGCGCAAAACCGTTCGTACGGAGTGGACCATGCGAGTGACCTCATATCTGACAGTTGCCATTGCCATCACTGCTCTTTCGCTCGTGCCCTCGGTGGCCAGCGCCCACAGCTCGCGCTCAGCGGCGATGGACGACCCGACGATCGCCGCCATCTTCGATGCCGCGAACACCTGGGACATCGAGACGAGCGAGATCGCGGTGAAGAAGGGCTCGACGAAGGAGGTCCGCGATCTCGCCGCCATGTTCGTGAGGGATCACAAGAACGTCCGCCAGCAGGGTCGCGACCTCGTCATGAAGCTCGGTGTCACACCGACTCCGCCGAAGGACTTCGCGCTCGCCACCGACCACGAACAGGCGATGAAGACGCTGAACAGCACGAGCGGCAAGGCGTTCGACCGTGCGTACCTGACGCACGAGGTGTCGTACCACAAGGCCGTCATCGACGCCATCAACGGCACGCTCCTCCCGGCGACGCAGAACGCCGAGTTGAAGGCGCTTCAGGTGGCCGTCGCCCCCGCGTTCACCGCGCACATGATGGCTGCGCAGCGCCTGCTCGACGGGATGAAGTAGTCGTCACGAAAGCTCGCACCACTCGAAGCGCGAAGGGGCAGCGAGCGCAAGCTCGGCTGCCCCTGTTTTTTCATCCCGCCATACGGGCGCGAGTGCTACCTCACGTCGCCACAATAGCCGGTTGCGGCGCGCGCGAGGATCGCCGCCAGTCGCTCTACCGACTCCAGATCTACCCACTCCCTGGCCGCATGCGCACCGGCGCCCGCCGGTCCGATGACGACGGTCTCGATGCCGGCCTCGGCGATCAGCGCTGCATCCATCCAGTACGAGTGGCCGATGATCGTCGGCGCCGCGCCCAGCTCCGCCGTCGCGGCTTCGTGCACCGCTTCGACGATGCTCGATCGCGGCCGCGCCTCGAACGATCCGCGCGACAGTAGCGGGCGCACGCGCGCACGAAAGTTGGGATCGTCGGCCGCGAGCGTATCGAGCAGCCCCTGAATCTCGGCGAGCGCACCCGCTTCCGTCTCGCCGGGAATCGTGCGCCGCTCGATCTCGAGACGGCAGTGCGCGGCATATGTGCTGGTGCCACTGCCGCCGAGGATTACGGCGGCGTGCAGTGACGGCGGACCGACGAGCGCGTGCGGCGTGCGCTTTCGCAGCTCGCGCTCGAGATTGTCGAGGCGGCCGAGAAAGCGACCCATCGCCATGTTCGCATCGATGCCCTCCTCGAAGCGGCTGCCATGCGCCGCGCGCCCTTCGACCTCGACCTCCATCCAGCAGAAACCCTTGTGCGCGAGGCACAGCTGGAGCTCGGTCGCCTCGGTGACGATGGCGGCGTCGGTGCGGATGTGGCGCAGCACGTCGCTCATCCCGATGCTGGCGACCTCCTCGTCCGCCACGCCAACGAGCACGATGTCGCCGTCGAGCGGGAAACCGGAGTCGACGATGGCCTTCACCGCCGCGATGCACGCGGCGACGCCGCCCTTCATGTCGTACGTTCCACGCCCGAACATCCGGCCGTTTTTCACGCGGCCGCTCAACGGAGCCGTCATCCCGTCGATGCCGACCGTGTCGATGTGGCCGTAGAGCATGAGCGAGCGCCCACCCCCCGTGCCGCGCAACCGCCCCACGACGCTCGTGCGCTGTGGCGCGGCATCGTGGAGCGACACCTCCATTCCGAGCGCGCGCAGTACGCCAGCGAGATGCGCAGCGATGGCCGCCTCGTTCGTCGACCCGTCGCTGAACTTCGGATTGACGGAGTTGATCCTGACGAGTGCCGCGAGAGTCTGTTCGAGATGAGAACGGTCGATCTGCATGCGTCGCAATCCGGGGAGACGAATGATCTTCGTTCCCCAGATTACGACAGCGCGGCACCCCTCGCTACAGCGATTTCAGATATTGCACGAGGTCGGCTTTCTGCTGCGTGGTGAGGCCGAGCGCCTTCTTCGTGTCGTAGAGCTCGACGACGGCATCGAGGGTCGGGGCGATGCCGTTGTGGAAGTAGGGTGCGTGCTGCCACACTCCGCGCAGCGGTGCGGTGCGATACATCTTCGTCGCGCTGCGCGACGCGTAGCTCGGCGCGTTCCCCGGCTCGGGCTCGCTGACGACCTCCGATGGTGCGTGCAACCTGAGGTTCGCGTCGGTGAAGGTTGCGCCAACGTGACACTGTGCGCACTTCCCGGCGCCGGCGAACACTGCCTGGCCGCGCGCGGCCGCTGCGGGATCGAAGCTCCCCGACGGTGGCGGTGGCGCGGCGATGCTGAGCTGGTACGCCTGCAGCGCCGGAAGCTTGTCGCTGATGAGATCCGGCGGCGTGTTGTTCACGTTCACGCTGAGGCGCGGATCGCTGAAGGTGCCGTGTCCGTGCATCTGCGTCACGCCGACGTAGCGGTTCCAGTAGGCCACGTCATCGCCGTCGCCCGTCGAGGTGATCTTGTGAATCCCTTCGAGGCCGTACGCCGGCGGAATGACCTGCGGCCCGTTCTGCCCATCGAAATTGTAGCGGGGATCGTACTTTCCCGCGCCCCACGAGTTGTAAACCGCTTTCTGCCCAGGCGTGAGTGCTGGGGAGAGGGCGATGATCGCGCCCGGGTTGAGATCGCGATTTGGCCATCCGTCGAGCCGCTTGCCGATGCCGGGCGCGAAGGAGTTGTCCGCGGTGGAATGACAGAACGCGCAGGTGATGCCGACGCGTACGAGCGAGTCGTGGTCGCCTTCGCTCACGACGGTGCCCTTCAGCCCGATCACCGCGTTGAGCTTCAGGAGGGCGACGGTCGTGGCGGGGCTCGTGAGGCTGATGGCACCGCTCTGGATCCCCGCCACGACGGCTGGCGGCAGCGAGTCGGTGTCCACCTTGAGCCCCACCGCGAGCGCCGTCGTTGGATCGACAGCGCTCATGATCACGAGATTCATGTGCAGCGTGTCGGTCCAGAACGACTCGTCGCCGAAGGTATCGAAGCGAAAGATGTTTTTCCCCTGCGCGACGAGCGCGGGGTCGGGGGGCGAATCCGTCGAGCCGTTATTGCCGCAGGCACACAGCCCGACGACCATCGACGCGGCGACGATCGCATGGCCGAGGGCTCGTTTCGATGTCCCGATCAACAGCATGAACGCTCTCCTGAGCCGCAACCCGGCTCCTCACTGTTCGGCGAACACTTCTCATGGGAGGAATGCAGCCGGACGGTAGGCATTTGGGGTGAGCGATGCGCGGCTTCTGGTGTGAAGGAGTGAATTGACGAGGCCGGGGGGACACTTCGCGCGGCGAGATATCGTGCCCGGCGTGTCCGACGCGCCCGGCGCGCGGGAGAACACTCGCGGCGATAGTCGATCCCCAAACGCTGGCGGCTGACCGACCACTCCTTTTAACTTTCCTCTCATGGCTGAGATCATCCCTGTCAACTTTCGCGACGACATTCTCCCCGAGTATCGCGGCACTCCCGTCGAAGCACTGCTCGAATACCACAATCTCGGTCGCGCCATCGGGACGACGGCGGCGCCGCAGATGCTCATCGGGATGTGCATGGACAGCCGCAAGTCGCTGCGCATTCCCAACGATTTTGCATTCGTGCTTCGCACCGCAGGCGCAAACATGCGCGACAACGAGTTCCGCATCTCATACGCGATCGCGGTCGGAGGCATCAGAACGATCGTGCTCATCGCGCACACCGATTGCGGCATGGCGAAGCTCGATCAGAGTCGCGAGCAGTTCGTGGCCGGACTGATGGGTGCCGCCGGCTGGGATGAGAGCCGCGCGGTGAAGCACTTCGAAGAGTCCGCGCCGAAGTTCGGCATTCGCGACGAGGTGGAGTTCGTGCTGCGCGAAGCCGCGCGGCTCCGCGCGATCTACCCGCGCATCAACATCGTCCCGCTGCTGTATCGCGTCGAGGACGACCTGCTCTATCAGCTCAAGGCGTAGTCAGCCGAAGATGTTTCTGATCCAGTGCGCGCTGGCGTATACGCCGAACCAGCTGGGATCGTAGCAGAGCGTTAGCCGAGCGGGGTCGAGCGCGATGCCGGCATCGGCGAGCTGGTCGCGTGGGTGCGCGCGGTCGCTGTACGGGAGCACGCGGCCGACCATCGTCAGCGTCGCGCCACAGTTGGTCGTCAGCGAAGCGAGCGACTCCGCATTGCTGCGCGCAACTTCCCTCCACGTAGCGAGCCACCCTCCGTGCGCACGCACGGACATCTCGCCGCGCGGTATGCCAAAGTGCTCCTGCCACAGCCGCTCACGCAGGGCGACGATGGAGTTCACGTCGTCGCCATTCCGATCCTCGGCTGCGAGGGCATCAATGACGACATTCACCTCGACGTTTCGCACGCCACGAAACACGCGGCGACCGAGCGCGCTCGCGAAGTCGCTGCCGTAGTCACCCATCGACACGCCGTCGAGGTTCGACGTGCCCACGGCAGCCCACTCGTCATCGACGACGATCACCTTGCTATGGATGAAGAGCTGGTTGATCCGCGCGCGGCTGGCTCGTGCCGGATCGGCATCCGTGCTCCAGAGCGAGAAGATGCCCACGCGCGGATGCGTGAGCAACGCGTGCTCGCGCAGCTGTGCGTTCTGCCATCCGCGGTACGCCGTGAGATCGGGGTTCTGATTGAGCACGATGATGATCTCGAGCGCCGATGCGCGACGCAGCGCCTCGCAGAGCGCGGAGACGATCGGCCGCGACGTCAGGTATTGATGCTCGATGTAGATCAACGACCGTGCGCGCTCGATGGCGGCGAGGAGCTCGACGAGCATCCGCACCGCTCGATCGGGCACGCCGGGGAAGATCCCGTCCGGCGCATCGCAAACGAGGCGAGTGCCCGCGACACCGCCCAGCGCGAGATCTTCGCCGCCGCGAAGCGGTGCCGGCGACGCATCGCTCGATTCCGACTCATCGGCGGCTCGCCAGAGGTTCGCGAACATCCGCTCGAGGTCACCGACGATCGACCCGCTCACGCGCATCGACACGTCGTGCAGCGGCCGGCCGCCGAGCTCCCGCAGTGGACGGCGGGCGTCGAACGGAATGTGACTCCCGTTGTCCCAGTAGGAATTCACGAACGGGGAGCCGAGTAGAAACGCCTCTTGCCCATCGATGATCACGACCTTCGCGTGCATGAAGTGCGGAAAGCGGCTCAGCCCGCGCACCTCGATCTTCTCCCGCGCGATGCCGCGCCGGGCGAAGAAACGGCGGAGCGGTCGTGCGGTGTTCAAAATCCACGTCGCGTTCACGACGATACGGATCTCGACGCGGTGCTCTCGCGCGAGATCGATCAGGACCTCGGCCATGACGACGTCGCTGGAAACAAAGGCGGGTAGCGAATCATCCGCGTACACGGTGCAATCCGCATCGAAGGCGAGCTGCGCGATGTGTACGGAACGCCGCGCGCGGCGAAGGGAGTCGAGCAGACGCCCGTACGTCTGCACGTTGTCGATCAGCCAGTCGACGCGGTCGACCACGACGGCATCCGCATCTTCCGCCCAATTGGGCGCGACCCGCGCGTCAGATGGTGTCATGCAGGAGATGGTGGTTCGTAGCACACTGACTGCTCGTTCATGATGCTGACCTCACGATACTCGGCATTTTCGCCTTCGACAGATGGGCAGTCATGCAGCCGGAGCCGATTCCCTAGCGAGCTGCTTTTGTTCGGCCACGCGTCTTTACTCCTGCGGGCTTCCTGGCCCCACCATCGTTGCGCACCGTGAGCCAGGCCACCAGCGCTCCCGCCGCGCACAGCCCCGCAGAGATGAACATCGCGCGCACATAGCCGGCGGAAAACGCCGCGCCCTCGAGCTTCGCCGAGCCGCCGATCCCGGCCGCGAGTGGAAGCGCCGCAGTCGCGATGAGTCCCGCGAGTCGCGCGACGGCGTTGTTCACCCCCGAGGCGAGCCCGGTGTCGCGCTCCTTCACCGCGCTGAGCACCGCCGACGTGAGCGGCGCGACGAGAATCGAGAGCCCTACACCAAAGACGATGGTGGCCGGAAGCACGGCCGTCAGATATGTCGATCCCTCGTGCACGCGCGCGAAGAGCAGCATCCCCACCGCGGCCACGAGTGCGCCGGACGTCATCAATACGCGCACGCCGATGCGCGCGCTCATCCGTCCCGCGATGGGCGAGAGCACGAGCATGATGAGATTCGTCGGCGTGAGCGCCGCGCCCGCGCGCAGCGCGCTGTAGCCGAGATTGCCCTGCAGCTGTGGCATCAGGAGAAAGAATAATCCGCTCAGCGCGCCGTAGACGAGAAAGGTCGTCGCGTTCACGCCGCTGAATTGCATCGAGCGGAAGATCGTGAGAGGGAGAATCGGCCGCTCCACGCCCCGCTCCACGAGAATAAACGTCGCCATAGAGACGACGCCGCCGATCCCCGCTGCGAGCACGCGCCAATTCGTGAAGCCGATCGCGGGGCCGGACATCAGCGCGCCGACCACTCCCGCGAGCGAGAGCGTGCCCAGCGTGGCGCCGAGATAATCGATGCGCCGCGATGCTGCACTCCCGGAGGTGGATTTCGGAAGCTCCTCCTCCGCGATGTGCCGCGTCACGATCACCGACGCGATGAGCGCGAAGACGATGACCGCCGAGAAGACCCATCGCCACGAAAGTGCGTCGACGAGCCATCCACCCGCGAATGGCCCCGCTGCTGCCGACACCGCAGACCACGCAGCCCACTGGCCGATCGCCGCGCCGCGCTCCTCGCCACCGAACGCCATGTCGAGCATCGCGAGACTGTTGGGCACGAGCAGCGCACCCGCCGCTCCCTGCACCACACGCAGCATCACCAGCGTCACCAGACTCGGCGCCAGCGCGCACCCGCCCGACGCGATCGCGAACGCGACGCATCCGATCGCGAACACGCGCGCGCGCCCGAAGCGATCGCCGAGCGCGCCGCCGAGGAGCATGAGCGCGCTGAGGGTGAGGAGGTAGCCATTGATGACCCACTGCAGCCCGACCACGCCGACGTGAAAGTCGCGCGCGATCGCGGGGAGCGCGACGTTGACGACGGAGCTCTCGAGGAAGACGGCGCCGGAGCCGAGGACGGAGCCGGCGACGACCCAGCGACCGGCGGCGGAGTGGAGCTTGAGGGCGGACATGGTGGATCAAACTTCGCCGTGTGGGGACATGAGCGGAAATTACATCCGGCTGTCAGGCGATCGCCTGACAGCCGCGTCGTGCTCCACGGGCCATCTTCGGGTCATCCCGGTTCAGTGATGCTCGCGATCGTCACTCCTCCGCTGCCTTCCTCGGCCCGGAGCAGCTGTTGCAGCCTCAGTCCTCCCCGCTGGTCTCGGACGCCGTGCTCGTCGACGGAGTCGCGCGGCGCTTTGCCGGGCGTTGGGCGCTGCGGGGAGCATCGATGCGCGCAAGGCGCGGCGAGGTGCTCGCGATCCGTGGGTCGAATGGCAGCGGCAAGAGCACGCTGCTACGAATAGTAGCGAGTGCCCTTCGGCCCACCCGCGGCACTTGCCTCGTGTTCGGTCACGATGTCGTTCACGAAGCGGCTGCTGTGCGTAAACTGGTCGGACTTCTGGGCCACTCGCCGGCACTCTACCAGGATCTCACCGTCGCGGAGAATCTGTGCTTCGCGGCTCGCATGATGGGGATTCGCGACGACGATCGCCTCATCGCGTCTGTGATCGGCCGCGTGGCCCTCGAGGCCGCGACGCACGAGCGCGCGCGCACCCTGTCGTCCGGCATGCAGCGCCGCGTCGCCCTCGCACGTCTCATGATTCGTCCCCCTGCACTGCTGCTTCTCGATGAGCCGCACAACAGCTTCGATGCCGAAGGCGTCGCGCTCGCGCGTCGACCGCAGGATCGGCGCACGGCGCGCAGCCGCTCTGGCTACTCCAGCATGGTCAGGCGGCGAGACAAGGGATGCAGAGCTGCGCGGGCTGTCATCAGCAGACCGACTGCCTGCGCTGTCACTCGACGGTCACGCAACGGGTGAATCCACACGGACCGAACTTCGATGCGCGACGGATGGCGTCGCGCAACAAGATCGTCTGCCTCTACTGCCACCTGAGCGATCCGCTCAAGTAGCTCAGGGCGTCGCGCGACCGCTGTCCGTCGGGAGAGGTGCGGGCGCGGCGGCCCCGAGCGCGGCCTGGAGCTCCGCGGCGTGCAGGCGATATTCGGGCAGCGTCGCGCGCCGCTCCGATGGCGCGCTCGCAAGCAGCTTCGCATGCGCCGCCTTCGCCTTCCACTCGTCGCCACCCGCGCGTGCCGCATCCTCCGCGAGCATCAGCCCGAGGAGATGGGTCGGACGCACCGCGAGAATCGTGTCCGCCTCCGCACGCGCGAGCGGTACCGAGCCCGACATCAACGCGAGTCGGCCCAGGTCGTAGCGGTCGTCGAGTGAGGGTGAGTCGAGCTGTCCGTAGGCCATCGTCGCCATGCTGGCGAAGAAGGTGGCGCTGTCGGTCTTCCCCTCCTGCTTGGCCATCATCGCACGATCGTACAAACGCTCAGCGCGCTCGCGCGGCGTCATGTTCGAGATGTCCGGCGCTCGCACTGCGCCCGCATCGCCAAGTGGCGAAGACATCGGCGCGGGCGCAACGTCGCCACTCGCGCGTGCTTCGACGGATCGCTGCGTGATGACGAAGGCGGCAAGCGCGACGAACGCGCCGACCCCGACGGCCCAGGAGAGCGCGTGCGACCGGCCGGCGGATGGAGTCGCCAGCTGCTCGGTCACGCGCTCGCGTTGCTGCGCACCATGCACGCTCGCGCCGCAGCGATGACAAAAGCTCGCGCCCCCGACGAGCGGAGTCGCGCACGACGCGCAGTCCGCAATCACAAGCGGAGACGCGCACTCCGAGCAGTACTTTCCGCTCCCGCGCGTGCCGCACGACGGACACGCGATCGACGCGTCTTCGCTCGCATCGCTCATTCGCGCACCACCGGCGGATGCGATGCGGGGCGCGCCTTACTGCCGTGCGCACTCTGCATCGCGCTGTGGGTCCATGTCTGGGAGCCGCTGGTGTGCGCGTTCACGATGCGAAGCGCACTGTCGGCGAGCGCCGCGTTGCCGAGCTTTCGCGCAGCCATGTAGACGCCGAATTCGGGCGCGGTGTGGCCTGGCGCCTCCTTCACCGACGCACGGTAGCTGGCGAGCGCGTCGTGATATCGTCCACTGCGGAACTGCGCGTTCCCGCTGTCGAGCGCGAGGCGCGCGCGCGGGGAGAAATCAGACGGCGCTGCGGGTTGTGCGCCGCTCTGTGCCGCAGCCGCGTTGCCGACCGGCGTCTGCGAGAGCGGGACGCGTGGTGCCGATTCTGCGCGCGTTTCACACGCGAGCGGAGAAAAGAGGGCGAGCACCGCAATCGACATGCGTACGAGATGACCAACGGATTGTCGCATCGCTCGCCGGTAGGGATTAAACTCTGAACATGCGCTCGCTCGAACGCGGCCGGCTGTCGGGCAAAAGCCTATACAGCGCGAGTTGTTGACTCCTACGTTGCCGTGACACAAGTGAAATGTACGATGATTGACTTAGTACGCGGTCATACCTAGCGTTCCATAGAGCATCAGGGGCCGCTCGGTTGCACCGGCGGCGGCCCCACCTTCCGTTGCTACTGGCGCTCCCGGCGACGCCTCGCTTTCACAGGCTGTACAAATGTCTGCCGTGGGTTCCGCGCTCGCCGATACGTCGCCCGTGCTCTCCGCGGCGACTGTCTTCATGCATTCGAGTGTCATCCGCGTGCTCCTCGCGGATGTTCACGGCGTTGCCGACTTCCCGCTGCGCGCGCTTCTGGCGGACGCCGTCGATGTGCGCGTGGTCGCGGAGGCAACGCATGCACGCGCAGCGGCACTCGCGAGCCGCCTCGAGGCCGCCGTCATCATCACCGGGATGGCCAACCGCCGGCGTCGTCTCCGCGCATGCGAGTCGCAGCGAGATCCTCATCGCCGTGCGCGCGATTGCGAGCGATCAGGTCATCCTCAAACGCAGCGCCGTCGCGATGTTGACGAAACGATCACGGAGCAACGAGCGAAGGGCGCGCGGAGCGTCGCCGGACTCGATGCGACGGCTCGCGTTGCTGACCGGGCGCGAGCGCTCGGTCTTTCGACTGATCGCCGAGGGGTTCAGCGCGCCGGAAGTCGGCCTGCAGCTCTCGATCAGCAAGAAGACGGTCGAGACCTACAAGAAGCGCATCGGCGACAAGCTCGGCTTTTCGCATCGCTCCGAGTACGTGCGATTCGCGCTCGATGTGGCGATTCTGGCGGCGCCACTGCGAGATGGTCTCCCGTTATCGTGATCGCTTGAAGACTGCGAGGGCGAGCGCGCGTGGCGCATGCGTAGCAGGCGATCGGGTGGCAGCGCGCTAGTGCGGAACACCGAGCGCCATCGCAGCGAGCATATCGGGTGGTTGCGCGCCGCGGTGCTCGGCGCGAATGATGGACTCATTTCGACGGCGAGTCTCGTGCTCGGAGTCGCCGCCTCGGGCACGTCGCATTCATCGGTATTGATTGCGGGCGTCGCCGGCCTCGTCGCCGGATCGATGTCGATGGCCGCCGGCGAATACGTCTCAGTCAGCTCGCAGTCCGACACGGAGCAGGCGGACCTCGCGAGCGAGAGGAGCGAGCTTGCCGCGGACAACACGGGCGAGGAAGCCGAGCTGGCGGCAATCTACGTCGCTCGCGGACTGGATGCCGCGCTCGCCTCGCAGGTGTCGAAGCAGCTCATGGCGAAGGATGCGCTGGAGGCGCACTCGCGCGACGAGCTTGCCTTCTCTGCCGCCACACTGGCGCGCCCGCTGCAGGCGGCGCTTGCGTCCGCCGTGTCGTTCGCGTGCGGCGCGCTGGTTCCCGTTCTCCTGTCGGCCGTCATTCCCCCGGGCTACGCGACTCGTGTGGTGACTGCGTCCTCGATCGTGCTTCTCGCGATGCTCGGCGCCATCGCGGCGCGCGTGGGCGGCGCGTCGATGACTCGCGGGGCCATGCGCGTCGTGCTCTGGGGATCGCTCGCGATGGGTGTGTCGACGCTCGTAGGGCGCCTTTTCGGCGCTGCGCTGTGAATGGAGTGTTGACGATGGGAGAGCTGTCGGCACGGACGTTGGCGCTGTTCCTGCTCGCGCTTCCCATCGCGTGCGTGTCGACGACTCCCCGCGCGGAAGTTTTCTACCTCTTCACCCGCGAGTACTGCGCAAGGGGAGGTTGGGAAGCAGTAAGAGCACAGCAATCCGGGGGAGCCGCGCTGAGCGCGGCTCCCCCGGATTGTGCAACGTCATCGGCTGCGCGCTACATCACCCGCACTCGCTGAACCCGCACACGTGGCACTTCACGCACCCCTCGGCGAACTCGAGCTGTGAGCCGCAGTCGGGGCAGGTGCCGATGAACGACTCGCTGCCGCCGCCGTTCGCCGACTCGAAGGTCATCTGAATCTGATTCGCGGGCGTGCTCTGGACCGTGATCTGCTCGCGCGCGGGAATCGAGTCGCCGATCCCCGAGCTGTGATCGGCGAGGAGCTCCTGCTGCACCCCCTGCTTGTCGCGAAACCACTCCTCGAGCGCCAGACCGATTGCGTCCGGCATCGAGAGCACCTTGTTCGGTCCGAGACCCACCGCGCGATCCGAGCTGATGCCGCGCAGCTGGCGATGGATCTGCATGAGCGGGATTCCCGAGCGAAGCGCGAGTGAGATCAAGCGTCCCACCGCTTCTGCATCGGCCATCGCCGCGCCGCCAGCCTTGCCGAGCGTGACGAAGACTTCGAACGGCTGCCCGCGATCATCCTCGGTGATGTGGACGAACATCACGCCGAGCGGCGTCTCCTTGCGAATGGACGTGGAGCGGAGCTTGTCCGGGCGCGAGCGCTTGGCGCGGCGCTGCAGATTCTCCGCCTCGCTCTCGTACAGCGCGCGCTTGAGGCGCTCGATCTCCACGTTCGATTCGGCCAGCGTGCCGTGCAACTCACCGAGCTCGCGCTTAGAGTCGACGGACGCGCCGTCGCGCACGGACGCGGCGTGCTCGGTGGCGCCTGTGGAAAGCACCTGGTTGTCGCGCGAGCCGTCGCGATACACGGTGACGCCCTTGCATCCGAGCTGGTAGGCGAGCTCGTAAATGGTGCGAACGTCTTCCCTGGTGGCGGTGTGCGCGAAGTTGGTGGTCTTGGAGATCGCCGAATCGCAATGCTGCTGAAAGGCCGCCTGCATCCGGATGTGCCACTCGGCCGGAATCTGATTGGCGGTGACGAACACCCGCTGCCAGCGTGCCGGAATCTCGTTGTGCTCGACCGAGCCGGTGCGCGCGATCTTCTCCACGAGCGCCTCGCTGTACCACCCTTCGCGCTTCGCGATCTCGACGAAGTCTTCGTTCACATCCGGCATCATGACGCCGGCCTGGTTGCGCATGAACGCGACGGCGAACAGCGGCTCGAGTCCTGACGAGCAGCCGGCGATAATGGAGATCGTGCCCGTGGGCGCGACGGTGGTGACGTTGCAGTTGCGGAGCATCTGCATCGGTCGCACGCGCTTGCCGTCCGCGTCGCGCGCACACGTTTCGTCGGGGCCCCAGATCGAGCGCGCCCACTCGGGAAACGGGCCGCGATCGTTGGCGAGCCGCTCGCTCTCGCGCTTCGACTCGACGTCGAGGAACTCCATCACCTTGCGGCCCATCTC